>CBDVAL010000064.1:0-15371 GCA_965371955.1 uncultured bacterium
GACCTGAAGCTGGGCCAGCCGGTGGCGCTCAAGTTCCTGCCGGAATCGGTGGAAGACAACCCGGATCGGCGGCCAGCGGATCGCCCCCCGGCAGCGCGGCCGCCACGGCCAGGGCCGAGCCCGGGCGGTCCCCCGGCCCGCTGGTCGGTCGGGACCTCCTGATCGGCGCCCTGTATGGCACGGGCGTCGGCCTGGTCCTCAGCGTCATGGGATGGACTCAGGAGGTCCTGGGCTTTCGGGGCCTGGGATTCGAAGCGGGCCTCTGGTCCTGGGAGTCGCTCCGCGGCCTGCGGCAGGCGGTCGGGGCCGTGGCGGGCGTCCACACCAAGAGCCTGCTCGGCTCGTTCATGGCCATCATGCTGTTTCTGGTTCTGCGCCTGCTGTTGCGCAGGACGTGGATCGCGGTGGCCGTGCTCTCTGCGCTCATGATCGTCATGCTCCAGCCGGAAACGGGCCACCTGGCTCCCTACCTGATCGGTATTTTGATCTTGAGTCTCCTCTTCTGGTTCGTGCTGTTCCGGTTCGGCCTGCTCCCCGTGATCCTCGGGGCCACCGTCGCCGACCTGCTGCGCCTCCTCCCCCTGACCTTCGATCTCACGGCGTGGTACGGTTACGTGACCCTGCTGACGCTGTTCGTCACCGTCGGCGTCGCGGTCTGGGGCTTCCGGGTCGCCCTTGCCGGCCGTCCGCTCTTCCGCGACGAGATCCTGAAGGCCGAGGCGGGGGCGACGTAGGGCAGCAGCGGTCGCGGTTGGCGGCGTTCGGGGGTAGGCCAGTGATCGCCCTTCCATGACATAATACTCATCATGGCGCTGAAGCCCGGAACACGAATCGGCCCCTACGAGATCACCGCGCCCCTCGGCGCCGGGGGCATGGGCGAGGTCTACCGCGCGACCGACACGAAGCTGAAGCGAGAGGTCGCGGTCAAGAGCTTGCCGGACGAGTTCGTCCGCGACCCCGACCGACTCGCCCGTTTCGAGCGCGAAGCCCAGCTCCTCGCCTCGCTGAACCACCCCAACATCGCCTCCATCTACGGCATCGAGGAGTTCGAGGGGTCGCGTTGCCTCGTCCTGGAGCTGGTGGAGGGGGAGACGCTGGCGCAGCGCCAGGGCGGCCGGCCGATCCCCGTGGAGGAGGCGCTGGGCATCGCCCGGCAGATCGCCGAGGCCCTGGAGACGGCCCACGAGAAGGGGATCATCCACCGCGACCTCAAGCCGGCCAACGTGATGGTCACCCCGGAGGGCAACGCCAAGGTCCTCGACTTCGGTCTGGCCAAGGCGCTGGAGGGGGACATCGGCGCCGGAGCCCCCAGCGACCTCTCCCACTCGCCGACACTGACCGCCGCCGCCACCCGGGCCGGGGTCATCCTGGGGACCGCGGGGTACATGAGCCCCGAGCAGGCCCGGGGCCGCCCCGCCGACAAGCGGGCCGACATCTGGTCGTTCGGTGTCGTCCTGTTCGAGATGCTCAGCGGCCGGCGGGTGTTCACCGGTGAGACGATCTCCGACACACTGGCGTCGGTTCTGAAGGAGACGCCCGACTGGGAGGCGCTGCCGGCGGAGACGCCGCCGCCGGTCAAGGATCTCGTGGCGCGCTGCCTCGAGAAGGACCCGCGCCGCCGGCTGCGTGACATCGGCGAGGCGCGCATCGTCCTGGAGGGAGATCTTTCCGCTCATGCCGCGGAGCGGGAAGCTCCCGCCGCGGCGGAAGGGAGGATCTCCGAGCGACCCAGGTGGGGGAGGACCTTGCCCTGGGCGCTGGTTGCTGTGCTGATCGCGGCTCTGCTGGCGGTGTGGGGTCCGTGGCAGGGGAAGCCACCAGCTCCAACGCCCATCCGTCTCAGCACCAACCTCTCCGGTGAGGAACCGTTGTTCACGTTTGCAGGGGCTGCGGCAGTGCTTTCCCCTGATGGCCGGCGGCTGGCCTATGTTTCCGGTACCGGGCCCGAGCGCAAGCTCCACGTCCGATCTCTGGATCAGCTCGAGTCGACAGCCCTTTCCGGCACGGAAAATGCTCGCAATCCCTTCTTCTCTCCGGATAGCCAGTGGATCGCCTTCTTTGCCGCCCGCAAGCTCAAGAAGGTGTCCGTTCACGGGGGCGCACCGCTTGCGCTCAGTACTACCGAAGGCGATCGAGGCGGTGCCTGGGGACTCGACGGAACCATCGTATTCGCGGCGTGTACCACATGCGGCCTGTCTCGAGTTTCCGCGGCGGGCGGGTCGCCTGAGCCCCTTACCGTGCCCGACAAGGACAAGAACGAGCTATCGCACCGCTGGCCATCCTTCCTTCCCGATGGCGAGCATGTGCTCTTCGTCTCGCAACAGATCGGAATCCCTACCGACGATGCAGATATCGAGGTCGTCTCGCTCGTGACCGGCGAGCGCAAGCTGGTCCACCATGGCGGCACCTATCCCCGATCCCCCCCAACGGGTCACCTCACGTTCCTCCACGAGGGAACACTGTTCGCGGCTCCCTTTGATCTCGACCGCCTCGAAGTGACGGGGGTACCGGCTCCACTCCTCGAAGGGGTCCTGACCAACCGGAGTGGTGGCCAGTACGCCTTCTCGGATACGGGAACGTTTCTGTATATCTCGGGAACTCAAACGATCGCCGTTTCCTCGATTGTCTGGGTGGATCGAGAAGGCAAGACACAACCCCTCCTCCCGGAACAGCAGAGCTATGAAGACACACGTCTTTCACCGGACGGGAAGAGGTTGGCCGTCGAGATCAACATGCCGGGAGGCGACGACGTTGTCTGGGTGTACGACCTGGAGCGCGGCACGATGACGCGTTTGACCTTCAGCTCCGGCGGGAGCTATAACCCCGTGTGGACATCCGATGGCCGCCAACTCATGTACGGATCAGCGGGGGGAGGGGCAGTCCCCAACCTCTTCAGGAAACGGGCCGATGGCGCCGGTGAGGTCGAGCAACTCACGATGCAAGACAACGTCGCTCTTCCGTATTCTTCGTCACCGGATGGCAGATTCGTGGCTTTCTGCGCACAGAGCAGCGACACCGGGTTTGACATCTGGATTCTTCCACTGGATGACAAGGGAGAACCGGAGCTTTTTCTGGCCACTCCCTTCTTCGAGAAAAGTCCACAATTCTCCCCTGACGGTCGCTGGCTGGCCTACGTATCCAATGAGTCGGGTGATTTCGAGGTCTACGTCCGGCCGTTTCCGGGCCCGGGAGGAAGATGGCAGATCTCAACCGAGGGCGGATCCTCGCCGCGCTGGTCATACGACGGACGCGAGCTCTTCTATAGAAGCGGGGAGAAGGTGATGGACGTTGCCGTGTCAGCGGAGGGCGACTCGTTCCAGGCCGGTAGACCGCAGACCCTCTTCGAGGGGCCCTATCTGGACCCGGGTGGAATGTCCGAGGCGTTTGATGTCGCCCCCGATGGGCAGCGGTTCGTTCTGCTCGAGCCTTCAACCCACGAAACGGTCGGCCATACCAGCGTAACCTTCATATTCCACTGGTTCGAGGAGCTCCACCGCCTCACGCTCCAGGCCGGATCGTGAATTGCAGGCTGAGCACCGGGCCCACCAAAAAGAGTTGACAAGCGCCGCATGTGACGGTCTATTGAAGGGAGAGGGGAGGGAGGATGGCGCGTCTTTCCGCCATGGGCATCGGTGCCTCGGTCCTGCTGATCGCGGCCACGGCCTGGGCGGGCGGAGGGAAGCCGACGGCTGCCGCCCGGGAACCCGGCAGCTTCGAGTGCGGTTACCTGGCCGCCGGCAACTGGCGCGAGGAGCTCCGGGCTGCGGTGGCCCGCGGGCAGATCATCGATCCGGCCACGCGGCCCATCCCTCCCATCGAGCCGCGCAGCCGCGCCGCCCTCGAAATGGCTCCGGCCTGTGCGCTCTCCACGGCACACCTGTTCCCGTTCGAGGACAGCGCCCAGCTCCTGCTGACGAACTACTCGGTGGCCGAGGTCAAGGTGTTCCTGGCCGAGGCGGCCAACGCGTTGATGGCGAGCCACGGCGACAACTTCGATTTCATCGGTCTGTGGTTGAACTTCACTCCGCACCACACCATCGGCACGGCCGTCTACTTCGTGATCGAGAACGACGTGACGGGGCTCGGCGTCAACCCGGTGACCGGGACCGAGACCTTCAACAGTCGACCGGAGCTCGGGCTTGGCGGTGAGAACATCGAGGGTATGGTGATGATGTGGAACGTCAACGACGGCACATGGCAGCCCGGCGCCGGATCGGAGGCGGCCTTCACACGCCTTGCCCTGGGTCAGGAGTACGAGCACCGATTCGGCCTCACGCTGCCGCCGCTGCTGGACGGAACGCCGCTGCAGGGCGATGACGCGGGTTGCGGCCGCTCCGCACACTGGAGCTGGCAGGTCGATGGCCAGGGTTCCTGCATGGAGCTGTCCGAATGGGTCGGCGCGAACCCCGCAACGCTCAGCGCCAGCGGGATATCCTTCAATACCGAGACCGGCGGGCTGTTCGGCTACGCGGATCTCTACCTGATGGGCTACATCTCGGGAGCGGAGCTGGATGCGTTCGGCGCGGAGCTGCGGTCGATGGCCGGCTCGAACTGCGTCGATCCGCACTTCGGGCCGATCCGCAATCTCACCTCGGCCGACATCATCGCTGCGGCCGGTCCCCGGATCCCGGACGCAAGCGCCGAGGACAAGAACTACCGCACCGGCTGGATCATGATCCACCTTCCGGGGGATCCGCCGGACCAGACCGAGCTGCAGAAGGCGGTGGGGATCATCGAGCAACAGGCGATCGACTGGCAGCTCGGAACCCTGGGCCGTGGCACGATGGACCACACGCTGTTCGACGATTGCAACTGCAACGATGTCCCCGACGAGGACGACATTGCCGGCGGAACGAGCCCCGATCTCGACGGCAACGGGGTACCTGACGAGTGCGAGCTTCCATGCGCCGACCCGGTGGACAGCGACCTCGACGGCGTCGGCGACTCCTGCGACAACTGTCCCGCCGATCCGAACGCGGATCAGCAGGACGTCGAGGCGGACGGGCACGGCGACGCATGCGACAACTGCCCGGCGGTGTTCAACACCAACCAGGCCGACGCCGACGCCGACGGCGTGGGGGATCTCTGTGACAACTGCCCCGACGGTCCCAACCCCGCTCAGGGGCCGGCACCGTTTGGTCAGACACTGGTCTTCACCAGCAACGATGTCTTCCGGTGGTCGACCCCGGTGGAGACCGGGATCGTGAAGGGGGATCTCTCGTCGGTGGGCACGTACGGCTTCGACGCCTTCGTCGAGTTCGGGGCAGCCACGGCGATCCAGACCGTCTCCGAGCCGGCGCTCGGCGAGGCCTTCTACTTCCTGGTCCGGCTGCGGGACACGATCTGCGCCGCGCCGAGCTGGCAGTCGCTGGTGGGCAGCGAACCCGGAAGGGACGCCGCACTTCCGTAGAACCCTTTTGAACCATCAGGACCGTCTCCACTTCCAGTAGGTTCTGGCGCTGTCGGCTGCAAGGATAGCAGAACCCGAGCCGCACGGACGAGCGGCCAGAGGCGGACCGGGCATTGCCGGCACCGGCGTGCGGCTGTAGACTGAGTCGTGATGGCTGTCCGATCTCCACTGCTACTCGTGGTTCTCACGGCATCCCTCGCGACGGCCGGTGGCGAGGCGGCGGAGGCTCGCTCCACGCCCACGGCGGTAGCACCCGCCACGCGGACGAAGACGGTCGAGACCGCACCCATGAAGATCGATCGGATCTATCGCTCGATGACGGGTCCTTATGAGCTGGTGGATCTCGACGTGTCCGATATGGATTGGATCACGGCGATTCGCACCGAGGTGGTGGAGGAGGGGAAGGGGTCGTCCATGGGCGGGGAGTTCTTCTGCCATAGCCAGCTCCAGCTCACCACGGGAATGCGGCTCACGGTGAACGCCACGGGCACCGAGGAGGTCCGGCTTCCCGAGGGCTTCGCGGTTCCGGTGGGTCAGATCCTGTCGGGGCTGCCGGCCGAGTCCCGCTCAGTGCGCTTCCTGGGCATGGTGCTCAACAACAACTTTCCCAGCATCGATCGCCAGGCGCGCATCCGCGCCACGGTGGAGTATCTGCGTGACGAGGACCTCGGGCCTGCGCCGCCGCCGAAGAGGCTCTACCCCTTCCACGTTGCCATGCACGTCGACGACCTGGCGCTCTACCAGCCGCCGGAGAATGAGCCGCAGCCGCATGAGGATGTGACGACGCACTGCGCGCTGGTGGCCGGACAGGAGACGCACTGGTACGTATCGCCCGGGCCGCAGTTGACCCGCCGGCCTGTCAGAGGGCTGGTCCCCGTCGAGGCCACCATTCACCACATCGCGGCGCACGTCCACAACCATGGAGAGTACATCCGCCTCACCGACGTGACGGAGGGAAAGGTCCTGTGGCAGGCGGACGTGGAATACGAGAAGGACCGCAGGCAGATTCTCAACATTCCGGTCTATTCCAGCGCCGAGGGGTTCCCCGTGTATCCCGATCACGAGTACGAGATCGAGGCGTTCTACAACAACACCACCGACGCCGATGTCGATGCCATGGCCATCCTGTACCTGTACTTCCATCCCAAGGACGACCGGGCGTTGTTCCCCGGCCGGGGCGTCGGACCCTGAGCGGCCCTCACGAGATCAACCACGTTCCGGTGGACCTTGCTGCGTTGACATCCTCCCTCCGGCCGATTTGCCGCGCTGATTCCCGCCGATGTATACTGGCATCGGTACGATTCCGGGAAGGGGCCGACGTGACCACTTCGGGGCGGGAGCGGGATGAAGGGAGACCCAAGCCTCGCGAACCGCGGTATCGCAAGCGCGTGAAGGTGCGCTTCGGTCGCGAGGGGCCGGAGACCATCGCCTTCACCGGCAACCTCTCAGAGCACGGCCTTCTTCTCCAGACCAACCATGTGCACCCGCGGGGCACCGTGCTGAAGATCGAGCTGGATGTTCCGGATTACCCGACGTTTACACTCCTCGGGCGGGTGGTGTGGGTCAACAGGATGCCGGGGCGCCTGCAGCGGGTGACGTCCTCCACCATGGGGATCTCCTTCGACGAACCCACTCAGGACTGGATCGAGTTCTCCAAGAGCTGGAACACCTGAGCATGCACCTGGAGTTCCATGGCGCAGCCCGCACCGTGACCGGCTCCCGTCACCTGCTGCATATCAACGGGCAACGAGTCCTTCTGGACTGCGGCCTGTTCCAGGGGAGGCGCTCGGAGGCGGACCGTCTCAACCGCCAGTTCGGCTTCGCCCCCACCGAGGTGGACGCGGTGGTGATGAGCCATGCGCACATCGACCATTCCGGAGCGCTGCCCAGCCTGGTGAGGCAGGGCTTCTCCGGCTGCGTGCACGCCACCCTGGCCACGGCCGACCTGCTCACCGTGATGCTGCGCGATAGCGCCTTCATCCAGGAGAAGGATATCCACTTCCTCAACAAGCGCCGGCGCAGGCGCAAGGAGCCTCCCAAGGAGCCGCTCTACACCGTGAACGACGCGGACAACACGCTGGAACTCCTGGAGGGGCACCGCTACCATCGCCCGGTTCCCGTCCTTCCCGGGGTCACCGCCACTTTCCATGACGCCGGGCACATCCTGGGCTCGGCGGTGGTGGAACTGAACCTCACCGAGGGTAACGAGAGGCGCCGCCTGGTGTTCACCGGCGATCTGGGACGGAAAAACGTCCCCATCCTGCGCGACCCGGAGACGCCGCCGGAGGCCGACGTGCTCATCGTGGAGAGCACCTACGGAGATCGCGAGCACGATCCCATCGAGCAGGCGGACGAGCGGCTGGCACAGCTCATCCGGGACGTGTTTCAGCGCAAGGGCAAGCTGATCATCCCGGCGTTCGCTGTGGGCCGCACGCAGGAGCTGGTGTACTCCCTCTCACGGCTGCTGCGTGCCGGGCGTATCCCCGGATGCTGTGTCTATGTGGACAGCCCGCTGGCGGTGAACGTCACCGAGATCTTCGCGCGCCATCCGGAGACCTACGACGCGGAGATCCGCAAGATTCTGCGGGAGACCGGTGATCCTTTCGGCTTCGGGCTGCTGGAGTACGTGCACAGCGTGGACGAGAGCAAGGCGCTCAACGTCAAGTCGGGGCCGTTCCTGGTGATCTCGGCCAGCGGCATGATGGAGGCTGGACGCATCCTCCATCATCTCAAGAACGGTATCGGCGATCCGGACAACGTGATCCTGGTGGTGGGCTACCAGGCGCAGCACACGCTGGGCCGCCGGCTGGTGGAGGGCGCGGATGAGGTGAAGATCTTCGGCGAAACCTACCGCCGGCGGGCGCGCGTGGTGGTGATGAACGAGTTCAGCGCCCATGCCGACCGCAACGAGATCCTGGCGTGGGTGAACGAGTTCAAGCAACGTCCCGGCCGTGCCTTCGTGGTCCACGGCGACGACACGCAGAGCTTCCCGCTGGCAGAGCGGTTGCGCAAAGAGGCAGGCATCGGCGAGGTCCACATCCCCGAGATGCACCAGCGCTTCGACCTCTAGATCGCGCTCCAGCCCGGGACGCTTGACAAGCCGCCCCGGGCCGGAGTATGAAGGGACTCTCCAAGGCCCGACAGGTGGACGTAGCGGCGGAATGCCGGATGGAGGATGCTCGTTGCGAAGACTGGCGCTGCTCCTCATGTTGGTTCTGGCAACGAGCCCCGGCTGCATCAAGAAGCTGGCCCTCAGGGGTCTCGCCAACACCCTGGCCGCCGGAGGCGACAGCTTCACGTCGGACGATGACCCGGAGCTGGTGCGGGATGCTCTGCCGTTCGCCCTGAAGACCATGGAGTCGCTGCTGGAGGAGTTGCCGGAGCACTCGGGGTTGCTGCTGGCCACCTGTAAGGGGTTCACACAATACGCGTACGCTTTCGTGCAGGTGGATTCCGAGTTGCTGGAACCGATGGACTATCGCGGCGCCATGGTGCTGCGGCAGCGCGCCCTCGGGCTATATCTGCGCGCACGGGACTACGGCCTGCACGGCCTGGAGCTGGAGGCGGAGGGGATCGGCGCGCGACTGCGCAGCGAGCCGGGGGGGGCGGCGGCCGAGCTGGATGACGTCGCGTTGCTGTACTGGACGGCGGCCGCCTGGGGATCCGCCATCTCCCTGGGCCGCGACCGGCCGGATCTTGTGGCGGATACGGATACAGTGCGCGCCATGATGAAGCGGGCACTGGAGCTGGACGAGAGCTTCGGGCAGGGCGCCATTCACGATGTTCTCATCACCCTGGAGTCACTCCCCGCGGCCATGGGTGGTTCCCCGGAGCGCGCGCGCCGGCATTTCGAACGGGCGGTGGAGCTTTCCGGTGGCGCCCGGGCATCGAGCTACGTGGCGCTGGCCGAGGGCGTGGCAGTGGCGGCGCAGGATCGCCAGGCGTTCGAGAGTCTGTTACGGCAGGCCCTGGACGTGGATCTCGACAGGGATCCGAGTTCCCGCGTGGCGAACCTGATCTACCAGCGCAAGGCGCGCGCATTGCTGGAACGCAGCGACGATCTGTTTCTGGACTGAGAAGAGGAGCGCGAACATGCGACACGGGCATTCGCATCTGACCCACATGCTGTTGTGGTTGCTGCTGGGCTTGCTTTGCATTCCTGTGGCATCCGCCCGCGGCAGCGTCATCGTGAAGATGGCGACGCGGGTTCCGGACGGCAGCATCTGGCACAAGCGTCTGAAGGAGATGGGCCAGCAATGGAGCCAGTCCACCGAGGGCACGGTGAGCCTGCGCCTCTACGCCGGTGGTGTGGCAGGTGACGAATCGGCCATGGTGCGAAAGATGGGTCTCGGCCAGCTCGATGCGGCAACCCTCACCGTCGTCGGCCTGGCGGAGATCGACCCGGCGTTCCAGGTGCTGGGGATGCCTCTGTTCTACGAGTCGTACGAGGAGTTGGACCACGTCCTGGCGGCACTGGAGCCCACGCTGAAGAAGAAGCTCGAGGCCCGGGGTTACGTCTTCCTGAGCTGGGCGTACGCCGGCTGGGCGTACTTCTTCTCCACCGAGCCTGTGCGCCAGGCGGAGGATCTCAAGAAGCTCAAGATCTACACCAGCGCCGGTGAGGACCGCATGGTCCAGCTCTACAAATCCAACGGCTTCCGGCCGGTGGCCCTGGCCACGACGGATATCCTGGTGGGACTGCAGACCGGGATGATCGAGGTGCTGCCGACGCCGCCCGTTGCCGCCCTGCTGCTGCAGTGGTTCCGGTCCACCCCCTACATGCTCGACGAGGGGCTGGCGCCGGTGGTGGGTTGTGTGGTGGCGACCAGGAGGGGCTGGAACAAGATCCCTGCCAACTATCAGCGTTCGGTTCTCCGTTCGGCGGAACGGCTGGGCAAGCGCCTGCGCCAGGAGATTCCCTCCCAGGATCAGAAGTCCCTGGAAGAGATGAAGACCCGCGGCTTGACGGTGACCAAGATCCACAAGAACAAGATCGCGGAATGGCAGACCCTGGCGCGCAGCTTTGCCGACAAGATGCGCGGCACGCTGGTCCCGCAAGATATCTTCGACCTCGCCCTCCAGGCCCGCAAGGAGTTCCAGATGCGGACAGCTTCCGCAGGAGGATCCGACTGAAGTTCCTGGCACATCGTCTGGAAGACGGAGCGGTCAGCCTGGCCCTGGCGGTCATGGTTCTACTCCCTCTGGGCGAGATCGTCGCCCGCTCCCTCCTGGGGACCGGTATCCCCGGCTCCGGTCCTTTCGTTCAGCACCTGACGCTATGGGTGGGGTTCCTGGGCGCGGCCCTGGCGGCCCGAGATGGCAAGCTGCTGGCGCTGGCCACGCGCAGCTTCTTGAAGGAAGACAGCGCCTGGCGGCGCACAGCGAAGATCTTCAGTTCGGCGGTGGCGGCGGGGATCTCCGTGATGCTGTGCCGCGCCAGCATCGACCTGGTGCTGTTCGAGCGCGAGGGTGGCCTGATCATCGCCGCCGGCATTCCCCGCTGGGTGGGGCAACTGGTCCTGCCCATAGCATTCGCTCTCATCGCGGCGCGCCTGCTATGGCGCGCCGATGATCGCTGGGTGGGGCGCGCGTGGGCCGGCGCAGGGGCAACTGCCGGAGCGTTGCTGGGCCAGTTTCCACAGTTGCTGGAAGCGCGGCCGGCGTGGCCCGGGGTGATGGTCATCCTGCTGGCCGCGCTGCTGGGGGCGCCGATCTTCGCGGTGCTGGGAGGGGCGGCAGTCCTGTTGTTCCTCTCCGAAGGGGTCACCGCCGCCGCCGTGCCGAATGCCACGTACGAGCTGGTGGTGAACCCCACCCTGCCCGCCATTCCGCTGTTCACCCTGGCGGGTTTTTTCCTCGCGGAGGGCGGCGCCGCGGGACGCTTGCTGCGCGTGTTCCGCGCTCTGGTGGGCTGGATCCCGGGCGGCACAGCGGTGGTGTGCGCGGCAGTGTGCGCCTTCTTCACGGCCTTCACCGGTGGCTCCGGCGTCACCATCCTGGCGCTGGGGGGCATCCTGTTCCAGGGCCTGCGGAGCGACGGCTATCGCGAGCGCTTCTCCCTCGGATTCCTCACCGCCTCCGGCTCGCTGGGGCTGCTGTTCCCGCCGGCGTTGCCGCTGATCCTCTATGGCATCGTGGCCCGGCACCCCATCGACGACTTCTTCATCGCGGGGATCCTGCCGGGGATCCTGCTGGTGGCCATCATGGCCGCATGGGGAGTGCGCGAGGGGCGCATCACCGGCGCCGGCCGGGCGCGGTTCTCGTGGGCGGAGCTGGGGTCGGCCACATGGAGCGGCAAGTGGGAGCTGCTGCTGCCCGTCCTGATCCTGACGGCCATCTTCAGCGGGCTCGCCACACCGGTGGAGGCAGCGGCGCTGGCGGCATTCTACGCCTTCGTGGTGCAGTGCCTGGTGGTGCGGGATGTCTCGTTCCGCGGCGGCCTGATGAAGGTGTTGCGGCAGTGTGCCGCGCTCATCGGCGGCGTGCTGATCATCCTGGGTGTGGCCAAGGGGCTGACCAGCTACTGGGTGGACGTGCAGTTCCCGGCGCAGCTGGTGGGCTGGGTGGAGGCACATATCCATCATCCACTGGTCTTCCTGCTGTGCCTGAACATCTTCCTGCTCCTGGTCGGCTGCTTCATGGACATCTTCTCGGCCATCGTGGTGGTGGTTCCGCTCATCGTTCCGCTGGGGGTCCTGTTCGGAATCCACCCGGTGCACCTGGGCATCATCTTTATTGCCAACCTGGAGCTGGGCTATCTGACACCGCCTGTGGGGCTGAATCTGTTCCTGGCCTCCTACCGCTTTGACCGGCCGCTGCTGTCCGTCTACCGCGCGGCGATACCCATGCTGGTGATTCTCGGAGTGGGGGTGCTGGTGATCACCTATTTCCCGCCCCTGACGCTGATTCTCCTGAGGCTGATGGGGCGCGGCTGACCCGACCGTCGAACCTTTTGCGGCCCGGTGCGTCCTTTTCTACAGGAGGGGCGCGGGGCCGGCGCGGCTGGCCTTCCCCAAGTTATTGACTGTATTGGAGCAAGGCTTGGCGGAGCTTGAGGCGATCCTGGAACGGTGCAGGCTGGGCGATGATCTGGCCTGGGAGGCCCTGGTGCGCCGCTACCAGTCGCGGGTCTACGCCGTGGCGCTGCACTACGTGCGCGACGCCACCGAGGCCCGGGACATGGCCCAGGAGGTCTTCATCCGGGTCTACCAGCGAATGGGGACGCTCCAGGGGCACGAGACCTTCCTCCCGTGGCTGCTGCGGGTGGCGCGCAACGTCTGCATCGATCACCTGCGCCGCCGCAAGGTTCGCCCGCCGGCGGTGGACGTTCCGGTGGAGGACGGACCGGAGCTGGCGGATCCGAAGGCCGACCCGCACGAGCACTGGGCCGTGGAGGACCGCAAGCGCCTGGTCTACCGGGCGCTGGAGAAGATGAGCGATCAGGATCGGGAGATCATCCTGCTGAAGGAGATCCAGGGCCTGAACCTCAAGGAGGTGGCCGAGATGCTGGGCATCCCGGTGGGCACGGTGAAGTCGCGCTCGCACCGGGCACGCCTTCACCTGGCCCGCATCGTCCTGACCATGAACCCCGCCTACGCGGCGGAGCCGGCGGTATGAGCATGAACTGTGGACGATTCGAACAGATGCTGGAGGAGCTGCTGGACGGCACGGCGGCGCCGGCCGGGCGCCGGGAGGCGGAGGAGCATCTGTCCTCCTGCCGGCGCTGCCGCGAGCTGGACGCGCTGGTGCGCGACGCCGGCCTGGCCCTTCCGGACGCTCCTGCCCAACTGACCCGTGAGGTTCTGGAACGCACCAGTGGGTCGCCCTGTACGCGGGCACACACCTTGCTGTGCGAGCAGGTGGACGGCGTGCTCCACGGCATCGACGCCGAGCTTCTCGCGTTGCACCGCAATCACTGCGGCGACTGCGATGAACTGGGGAGGGCGTTGATCCACCTGAGGGAGGATCTTCCTGCGCTGGCGCTGGCCGACCCCGGACCGCGGTTCGTGGAACAGGTCATGGCGGCCACCTTGCCCCTGGACCGGCGTCTTGCCCGTCTGGGCCGGCGGATCCGGCAGGGCTGGGAGCGCATCGCGCAACGGCCACGCTTCGCCTGGGAGGGCGGCTACGTCGGCGCGTTGGTGCTGTTCCTGATCTTCGGCATGCCGGCATCGCCGTTCAGCGCCGTGCCGGGAGAGGCGCTGGCGCTGGCGCAGATCAACCCGATACACGCGGTGCAGAACTCTCCGCTGGGCCAGGTTCCGGTCACCGTCGCCGGATGGGGCAAGCAGGCATGGGATGCCACCGGCAGGCGCGCGATGCGTTCCGGTGGCGAGTTCAGCGCCGAGCTGGGAGTCCGTCTTCGTCGTGCCGGGCTGGCTTCCCATGGGTTCTTCGCGCACGGCATGGAGCTGGGCGAGGCGTTGCTGGGTGGGAACCTGGAGCAGGGTCTATCCGTCCTGAAGAACATGGGCGGCGATCTGGTGGTCATCTGGAACCGGCTGGTCGCCGATGTTGAAGAGACACAGGAAGAAACCGAGAACGATCTCGAATGAAGGAGAGGAACATGGACGAACCACGCAACGACGCGGATGCTCCGCAGCCTGAGGCCCCCGCGGCCACGCCTCCACCGGCGGCGCAGGCTCCGCCCGAGCCGGCTCCAGGGCTACCACCGCGGCGGCATCGCGGCTATGGCGGCCGCTGGGAGGCTGATTTTCATCCGTTCGACCCGCGCAGGAAGTCGCCGTTTCTGGCCAGCTTCCTTTCGCTCATGCCGGGCCTGGGACAGATCTACGTGGGCTACTACCAGGCCGGCTTCATCCACCCGCTGGTGGCGGGTACCATCATCGTGATCTTGGCCCACGGCGACGCCCGTGGCTTCGAGCCCTTCCTGGGCTTCTTCCTGGCGTTCTTCTGGCTCTACAACATCATCGACGCCGGACGGCGCGCCGCGTACTACAACCAGGTGCTGGAAGGTGACAATCAGGTGAAACTGCCGAAGGGTTTCCTGGCCCCGGGCCAAGGCTCCATCGGCGGTGGGATGTTCCTCATCATCATCGGCGGCATGCTGCTGGCCAACACCGCCCTGGACATCTCTCTCGATTGGGTGGGGGACTGGTGGCCGCTGGCACCGATACTCTTCGGCGTCTACCTGGTGGTGAAAGCGGCCAAGGACAAGCTCTCCGCCGGCAACGGCCGGGATTGACAAGAAAAACCCGCCCCCCTCGACGCCAGGCCGCGGGGGGCGGGTCTTCGAGCTAGGCACGAAGCAGGGAACTCGTCAGGGGATCAACCCCACCATCCCCACCAGGGCCACCACCAGCCCCACCATCTCCACCATCCCCACCAGGGCCAGATTCCCCAACCCCAGTGCCATCCCCACCAGTTCCACCATCCCCACCAGTGGTCGGACCACCAGGACCAACCCCACCAGCCCCACCATCCTCCCCAGGGCCACCAGCCCCACCACCACCACGGGACCCAGCCCCAGCCGTACCAGGCCCACCAGCCCATGGGACCCCACCACCAGAAGAAGCCCCAGGACCAGCGGAGATAGGACCAACTCCACCAGCCCCACCACCACCAGGGGTTCCAGCCGTACCATCCCCACCAGCCGCGCCAGCCGAGCCAGTTCCACCAGCCCCATGGCCACCAATCGGTCCAGGCCCACCAGTTCCACCACCAGGTGATGCCGGACCAGCCCCAGTACCCGTGCCACCACCATGGGTGCCAGGTCCACCAGCCCCACCACCAGTACGGGGTCCAGCCCCACCAGACGTTCCACCAGGGCCACCAGTCATACCAGCCCCACCAGCCGAACACCGGCCACCAACCGGCCCAGCCGCCCCAGCCCCACCAGGGCCACCAGCCGCCCCAGCCCCACCAGCCCCACACGGGCCACCAGCCGGACCAGCCGCCCCAGCCCCAGGTGCCCGGCCAGGGAGGCCGCCTCCGAAGACAC
>CBDVAL010000065.1:0-15152 GCA_965371955.1 uncultured bacterium
GCTTCGGCAACCTGCTCCTGGTGGGCATCGGCGGCTCCGCCCTGGGTCCGCAGCTGCTGGTGGATGCCCTGGGTGGCCCGGACGATCCGTTGCGGGCCTTCTTCCTGGACAACACCGACCCGGAGGGTTTCCAGCGCACACGGGCGGCGCTCCGCGCCACCGGGGCCGGGCTGGCCGGAACGCTGACGCTGGTGATCTCCAAGTCCGGCGGCACGCTGGAGACGCGCAACGGGATGCTGGAGATGGAGGCCGCCTATCGGGCCGCCGGCCTGGACATGGCGGCGCACGCGGTGGCGTTGACCGGTGAGGGCAGCACGCTGGACCGCCGCGCCAGTGAGCAGGGCTGGCTGGCGCGCTTCCCCTTGTGGGACTGGGTGGGCGGCAGGACCTCGGTGACCTCTGCCGTGGGCCTGCTGCCGGCATGCCTGCTGGGCTTCGACATCGACTCCTTCCTGGCCGGCGCGGCGGCGGCGGACCGCGCCACGCGCTGGCCGGAGCTCGGTCGCAACCCCGCCGCGCTGCTGGCGCTCATGTGGCATCACGCCGGCGGCGGACGGGGCGCGAAGGACATGGTGGTGCTGCCGTACAAGGACCGCTTGCTGCTGCTGAGCCGTTACCTGCAGCAGCTGGTGATGGAGTCGCTTGGCAAGGAGCGTGACATCGAGGGCCGGGTGGTGCACCAGGGGCTGGCGGTGTACGGCAACAAGGGATCCACCGACCAGCACGCCTATCTCCAGCAATTACGCGACGGCTTGCACAACTTCTTCGTGACCTTTGTGCAGGTGCTGCAGGACGGCTCGGAGGCATCACCCGAGATGGAGCCGGGAGTGACCTCCGGCGATTACCTCACCGGCTTCCTCATGGGCACGCGTCGCGCCCTGCACGAGCGCGGCCGCGAGTCGATGACCCTCACCGTGCGCCGCGGCGATGCCTGGGATCTGGGCGCGCTCATCGCCCTGTTCGAGCGAGCGGTGGGGTTCTACGCCTCGCTGGTGGGCATCAACGCCTATCACCAGCCGGGGGTGGAGGCGGGCAAGCAGGCGGCCAGCGAGGTCATCGGTCTGCAGCGCCGGCTGCTGGACGTGATCACCGCCGGCACGCCGCGCACGGCGGAGGAACTGGCCGCCGACGCCGGCACACCGGATCAGGCGGAGACGGCACTGGCCATCCTGGAGCACCTGGCCGCCAACGGTGGGCGAGGCATCAAGCGCATCGCGGGAAGTTCCCCGTTCGACGCACGCTTCTCGCGTGACGGCTAGAGGCCCGGCCTCTAGCGAGCTTCGAGCTCCGCCACCACCTGGCGGGCCAGCACCGGTAGACCGGGGTTGCGCGCTCCCATGATCACCACCGTGTCGCCCGCCCTGGAGTCCGCGGCCAGCCGGCCCGGCAGCGCGTCGGATGCCTCGGCGCTGTGTGCGTCCACACCAGCCGCCCGCAGGTCGGCGACGTAGTCATCCGCCGAGACATCCCGGGTCACCGTGCCGCCGGCGTAGTAGATGGGCAGCACGTAGAGTCGGTCCTCGGGCTCCAGACCGGCTTTGAACGCCGCCACCAGGCCACGCCGGTGCATGCGCGCCGGGGCGAAGCCATGCAGCTGGAAGGCAACGCGCAGTCGCCGGCCGCCCTCCTTGAGAGCCTGTAGCGCCGACGTCACCTTGTCCGGGTTGTGTGCGAAGTCGTCCATCACCACGATGCCGCCGGCCTGTCCCACACGTTCCATGCGCCGCGACATGCCCGGGAAATCGTCCAGCGCACGGCACGCCTCGGCCTCGGGGACGTCCAGGACACGGGCCACCGCCACCGCGGCCAGCGCGTTCTCCACGTTGAAGCGGCCCGGGAGGCGCAGATTCACCCAGGAGTGTCCGACGCGAAAACGCGAACCGTCCGGGGTGAGCTCCAGATGTTCGGCGCGTACATGCGCGTCGCTGCCCATGCCGAAGGTGCGCTGGCGTGTTCCGCCGGGAGGATCCCAGCCCGCCCGCCTTGCCGGGTCGGCATGCATCACCAGGCAGGTCTTCACCGCCCCCGCGAACGCGGTGAACTGCTGCTTGAGTTCGTCCAGACTGCCGTGGTCCTCGCTGAGATTGGTCACCACCCCCACGTCCGGGGCGTAGAGCACCAGCGTTCCATCGCTCTCGTCCGCCTCGGCCACGGTGAGGTCGGAGGTCCCGACCCACGCGCCCGGGCCGGGCGCACGCCCCGGACCCGGCTCCTGCGCACTGCCGGCAGCCAGCGGCGCGCCACCGAGAAATGTGGGCGATGCGCCTGCCTGTCGCAGGATCCATGCTGCCATGGCGGTGACGGTGGACTTGCCGCTGGTCCCGGCCACAGCGACGTGGCGTCCCGTGCGCAGCAGTTGCACCAGCACCTCGGCACGGCGGCGCACGACGATGCCCGCCTCGCGGGCCACCGCCACATCGGGCACCTGGCTCTCCACGGCGCCGCTCACCACCAACGCATCGATCTTCCCGTTGCGCACGCCGCTGCCGTCCTGGGGCACCAACTGCACACCGGCGGCCTGCAGTGAGCGGAACAGCTCCTCATTGCGGCCAGCATCGTGATCGCGGTCCGAGCCGCTCACCGCCATGCCGCGCCCAGCCAGTACCAGCGCCAGCGAACTCATGCCGCTGCCGCCGACTCCCACCAGATGAACGCGCTTCACGGCAGCTCCTCCAGCTCCTGCAGCAGGTCGCGCACCGCCGGCTGATCCGGCCGTGTGGCCAACGACTGGCGCAGCGCGCCGGCGGCCTTCTCTCTCTGGCCCAGGTCGCGGTAGACCAGCGCCAGCGTGTTGAGTAGACGGATATCGGCACGCTGCGCCGGGGCTGCCTCCTCCAGCACCTGGCGCGCCTGCTGCGGCCGACCGGCTCGGGCCTCGGCCGTGGCCAGACCCACCCGCGCGATGATGTCGTCCGTATCGATCTCCAATGCGCTGCGGAACTGCTCGGCGGCGGCGTCCGCGCGGCCGGTCCGCCCCAGAAGGTTGCCCAGGTTCACCCGGGTGCCGCCATGCCGCGGCGCCAACTCCACCGCCTCCCGCAGCAGACGCTCCGCCTCCTCGGCGCTCCCCTGTCGCTCCAGCAGGAGCGCCAGCCAGTTGCGCGGCATCACCGCGTCGGCGTCGATCTGCAGTGCGCGCCGCAGGGCCGGCTGCAGGGGCGCGTCGCCGCCCGCTGCATCTCGCAGGGCAAACAGCGTGGCCAGCGACTCCGGATGCGCCGGGACCAGCTGCAGCGCGGCGTGCAGATCATCGCGAGCCGCTGCCACCGCCCCACCTCTGCCGCGCAGGATGCCGCGCGCGGCGAGCAGGTCCGCACTGGCCGGGCGCAGGGCCAGGGCCTGGTCCAGCAGCGGCATCAATTGCGCGGAGCTAGCGCCGCGCAGGGTCCAGCGCAGCAGCAGGGACGGGTCGGCGCGGGCGCCGCCGGTGAGCTCCACGGCACGGCCCAGAGCCTGTGCGGCCTGCTGCGCTCTGCCCTGCTGGCCGCGCACCTCGGCCATGCCCATCCAGGCCGGCGGATAGTCGGGCGAGACCTGCAGCGCCTGCTCCAGCGCGGCCTCCGCCTGCTGCGGCCTGCCGGTCTGCAGCCACCGTGAGGCCAGGTTCACCTGCGCCGCCACCGTACGCCGTGGCCCGCCGTCATCCGCAGCCGGACGTGCGCTCTGCCCCGAGATGTATCCCAGGGCAGTGAGCTCCCGCATGCGGCGCTGCCCGTCGTCATCGCTATCGGCCGGCTGACTGTCCTCACGCCGCCCGATCTCCGCGCTCCACGACGACAGCGTGAGCACGGGAAAGCGCTCGACGAACTCTGCCCGCAGCAGGTCCAGGCGTGGTGGCTCCATGTCCTGCCCCACCGGAAGTCCCAGCGTGGCCAGCACGGTGGGAGCGACCTCCAGCAGGGAGATCGCTGCGGCCTGCCCGTCTCGCACCACCGGAGGCCCGGCCAGCACGAACATCCCCTGCGTCCGATGCCAGCGTCCCGGCTGTCCGGTGACATCCGGCGGCACATAGCGCGGGCGTGCCGTGCCGCTGAGGAAACCGTGGTCCGACACCAGCAGGATCAGCGTCTCCGGGTCCAGCAAGCCCAACAATTCGCCCAGGAACCGATCCTGAACCTCGTAGAACTGCTCCACGGTGCGGGCGAAGGGGCCGCGCTCCGAGGCTGGACAGGACTCCATGGCCGGCGCCGCACAATGGATGAAGCGGTGCGACACCTGGTCAATGCCCTGGTAGTAGAGCATCAGCAGGTCCGGCTGGCCGCGCTCCGCCAGCAGGTGCAGCGCGGCGCGGTGGTACGTCAGCGTCCCGGAGAGCACCTCGGCGAGACGGCGACGCGGCGCGGGAGGTGCGTCCGGCCCGGCTCCGAGTTCCTGCAGGAGATCCTCGGGCACGTCCTGCGGCAACACCACCTGGCGCAGCACGGCATCGCGCAGCACCGCAGGCTGCACCGAGCCGGGAACTGCGCCGCCCTGCGGAACACGGCGACCATCGTCGTCCGGCATGAGGGTGTAGGCCAAGCTGTCGGACACCGCAAAGCCGTTGAGGGTCGGCGCCGGGTGGGTCGCCCACCAGCCCACCACGCCGGCGCTGCGCCCTGCCGCGTGGGCCATCTCCCAGAGTGCCGGCACCTGTCGGGCTGCGCCGGTGATGGGGCGCGGCGGGCCGCCGGGGGGGCCGGGCTCCAGGAAGTCGAGCACACCGTGCACCTCGGGTGGCTGTCCGGTGGCCAAGGTGGTCCAGAGCAGCGGCGAGAGGATCGGCACCATGGAGTGGAGCTCGCCCGATGCGCCCCGATTCACCAGCCGCTGGAGGTGCGGCAACCGGCCCTGCGCCATCAGCGGCCGGGCCATGCTCCAGTCCGCGCCGTCCCAGCCGATCACGGCCACCTTCAGCCCGGTGGCGTGAGACGGCAGCATGGGAGGGGGCGGCCCGTCGGCGCAGGCGGCCAGGCACAGGCAGGCGGCCGGCACCAGCCACGCACGCGATTTCCGCCGAGCTCCGGATGGGGACAACCGTCTTCTCCTTCTCCTGTGTGGATGCTATCGCGGAACGGCGGCGCGGGGGAAGCATGCCGCGCGTCCAGATTCCGCCCTGGCGAGAACCAATCAGTGACGGAAAATCCTTGCGTGGTAAGGAATTTCGCGGTACAACAAGACATGCCCCGCAGGCTGTGGCCGTATCTGGCGATGTTCTCCCTGGCACTCTGCTGCCTGGGCCCTGCCGCCGCCTCGCCCTCCGAGGCGAGCCGCCTACAGGGTCTGCTCGCGGCGATGCATCCCGATCAGGCGCGCTTCATTCGATCGGTGCGCTCGGCGCCTCCGGGCGTCTCCCCCGCGGACCTCTATCTGGGGCTGGTGCGTCCGGGAGGCAGGGATCCCCGCGACCCGGCCGATGCCCCGCGACCCGGGGCCCGGCAACGCTATGACGTGCTGGTGTTCCGTCCGCCTGCGGTGATGCCGTGGTCCGACGGGTGGAGCCGGCTGCTGATAGACCACGAGTACTTTCACGCGCGCCATCTGGCGCGGGGCGACCGCCTGCCGCGTCCCACCTTCGCGCGCGCGTCCGCCAACCGTCATTTCCAGGAGGCGCTGGCCTGGGGATACAACCTGCGGCGCCTGTCCGAGAACGCCTACGGCGCCCTGCCAGAGCAGCGGCGGCGCGAAGTGCGGCAACAGTACCACCGCCACCGTGAGGCGCTGGCGCGCTATGTGCAGCAGAAACAGCCCTCGGCCTGGTCCTACTACGGCCGCTTCCTGCCCGAGTGGTAGTAGATTGGGGTCGGAGCCAGACTTTATACCTCGAACGTCCACTATCCTTCAGCCGCTCGGCACAGCGAGGTATAAAGTCTGGCTCCGACCCCAATCTACGCTGAATCAGTGGGTGCGGGCGGTCATCTGCGCCACGATGCGGCGCATTGCGGCCAGTTCGAACGGCTTCTGCAGGTAGGGATTGCCGGTGCGCTCCAGGAAGGCCCGGGTGCCCTCGTTGGCCACGTCGCCTGTGCTGAAGATGATGCGCCGCGCCAGTTCCGGCGAGATGGCGCGCACCGACTCATAGAGGTCCTCTCCGCCCATCCCCGGCATGCGTAGATCCGAGATGATGACGTCGTATTGCTGGGCCTTGAGCTTGCGCAGGGCCACCTTGCCGTTGGATGCCGTATCCACCCGGTGGCCGTCCTGGCGCAGCGTCTCGTGCAGGATGTCCACGATGGACGCCTCGTCGTCGATGACCAGGATATTGCCGACCGTCCCATTGGCCGATGGCGGCTCGGGCTCGTTCCCGGCGGGCCGCTCGGGCTCAGCGGTCTCCTCGCACGGCTGGAGGATGGGCAACTCCACCGTGATGGTGGAACCCTCGTCCGGCCGGCTGGTGGCATAGATGCGCCCGCGATGCTCCTGGATGATGCCGTAACAGATGGACAGTCCCAGGCCGGTTCCCTGCCCGACTTCCTTGGTGGTGAAGAAGGGATCGAAGATCTTGCCCAGGTTCTCCTGCGGGATGCCGCATCCGTTGTCGGAAACGCGCACGATGATCTGACCGTGGTGCTCCCCACTCTCCACCTCGATGCGTCCCACGCGACCGGCGTGCTTGATGGCGTGGTGGGCGTTGATGATGAGGTTCATGAACACCTGCTGGAGCTGGTGGAAGTCCGCCATGGTCTTGGGCAGATCCTCCTGCAAGGAGGAGATGACCTCGACGTTGTCCACCTGCATCTGATACGAGCGCAGATCGATGGTGGATTGCAGGATGCCGTTGATGCCGATGTAGTTCTTCTGCGGTAGATGCTTGCGCGCGAACACCTGAAGGTTCTGCACGATCCGCTTGCAGCGCTCGGCCTCACGGTTGATGCGGTCCAGCCCGCGGCGGGTGCGCTCGGAAACTTCCTCACCCAGCAGCAGTTGCGAGTAACCGATGACCCCGGCCAGTGGGTTGTTGAGCTCATGCGCCACGCCCGAGACCAGTTCCCCCATGGCGGACATCTTCTCCGCCTGGACGAGTTGGCCCTGCGCCTGCTCCAGCTGTGCGGTGCGCTGCTGAACCATCTGTTCCAGTTCCTTGCTGTAATGTTCCACGGCCTCCCGGGAACTGCGCAGCTTCCCGGTCATGCGATTGAAGGATCGTCCGAGATCGCCCACCTCGTCCTTGGTATAGACCCCGATGGTCTCCTCCAGATCCCCCTCGGCGATGCGGCGCGTGGCCATGGCCATGGACTTGATGGGTTGCGTCACCACCCGGACGATGAGGATGGTGAGTAGCACCGCCAGCAGTACCACCAGCGAGGTGAGCAGCCCGAACGCACCACGCAACCTCGAGATCTCCGCCTGGCTCCGCTCCAGGGACAGTCCCACCACCACGGCTCCCAGCACCTCCTGGGACACCGGCTCCGTGGATAACTCCAGCAGAAAATCCACCTCGTCGGGTTCAGCAACTCCGGCGGTGAACACCGGAACGCGCACCTCGATGCCCTTCACCGGTTCCCTCTCCGGCAGGAACAACTGCATCGGGAGTACCTCGCCACGCGCCTCCGGATGCCGCCAGAGCGTCGGAGCCTCGGTATGGTGCGTAAGGCGCCGGGCCGCATCGGGAACCGAGTCCAGGGCGACGATCTCCTGGCCTCCCTGGTCGAGCACGCGGATGTAGACGACGTCCTCGCTCTGCAACGGACCCCGGCACAGGTCCTCCAGCATCGCCCGGTTGCGCGTGAACAGGCCCAACTCGGCATTGCGTGCCAGGTTGCGGCTGATGGTCAGGCCCAGGGCCTCCAGATTGGAGGACTCCTTGCGCTCCAGGTGAACCAGGAAGAAGCGACTGAGCGTGACCGCCGTGAGCAGGATCAGCAGCGAGGTCAAGAGAATGAACTTGACCTGAAGCCCGATCCGGATGCGGATCATGAGTCGCTGACGACCTCGGCAGCCTCACGAACCGGGTCGGCGATCTTGAGGTTCAGCGTCTTTTCTGTGTTCGAGTTGAGATAGGTGGAGACAGTGCGCGGGTGGGTCAGGGGAACGTGCTGCGGCTTGCTCCCCCGCAGGACCTGTAGGGCCTGTTCGCCCGCCTGGCGACCGACGTCGCGGTAATCGCACGACAGGGATAGCAGCGCCCCCGCGCGGACATACGACGGCGACAGGCCGATAAACGGAATGCGGCTGCGCAGCGTCTTCAGCAGAATGTAGCGCACGCTCTGGGGCGTGAACACAGTGGGATCGGCCACCGACCATAGCAGGTCGATCTTGCCGTCCAGGTTCGCGATCTTGTCCACCACTTGCGCCTCGGTCTCCACGGCTATGGGAACCAGTTCCAGCTGCAGTTCCTCGGCCACGGCGCGCGCCTCCTCGATGAGCTTGCCGGTGCGGCCGGGGTTGTAGAGAACACCGAACCGGCGGGCCTCCGGGAGGGCCTGGTGGATCTTCTCGAACTGCACGCGCACCGGGATGTTCATCGAGGCACCGGTGACGTTTTGCCCCCTCCTGGAGTCCTCGGCCCCTCCCTCCAGCACCAGGGAGAAGACGATGGGGATGTCGCGGATCTCACCGGACACCACCTTGGTGGCCGCGCTACCGATCGTGAGGATCAGGTCGGGACGCCGGGCGCGGATCTTCTGCACCACCTGGCTGCTCTTGCGACGATCCCTTTCGGTGCGGTACTCCACGGTGCGGTAGCGGATCTCGGCCTGATCGAGCACTTCCAGGAAACCCTCGTAGGCTGCCCTGTAGGGCGCAATATCCCGGCTGGTGACGATGGCGATCTCCATCGTCCCGGCGTGCCCGGCACCGGCCCCCGTCAGCGTCAGGACCGTGGCCCATGCCGCCATCTGGAACCCGCGGAGTAACTCTCGGAATCCCATGTTGTCTGTTCTTCTCTCAGTCGACGGACTCCGCACCCCCTGGGGGCGCGGCCGTCAGCAACGATTGACTGAACCGTCGCCGGAGCTTCCGGGACAGGCCCAGCATGAACCGGATTCAGAAGCGAACTTCCAGACCTATCTGCAGTGTTCTTCCGGGATCCACCAGCACCGGCTCGCCGAAGCTCGGTCCCGACTCCTGTAACGTCTCCACATCGATCACGTTGAGATGGTTGCTGATGTTGAAGACCTGGAAGAACGCCTTGATGTCCGTCCGCCCCGTCCGGAATAGCCTGGCCAGCGACAGATCGAGCGACTGCTGAGAGGGCATTCGTTGCGAGTTCTTGCCCTCCTGCGGATCGATCCGCACGACCCCCGAGGCCACGGTCAGCGGGCTGTACAGCCGCCCCGACAGGTAGCGGTAGATCCCCGTGAGCTCGAAACGCGCCGGCAGGAACACCGTGCCGGACAGGTTGAACACGTCCGGCCGGTCGTAGGTCAGACGGGTGAAATCTCTGGCCAGCGGATCGGAGCGATCCTCGAAGCCGAACTCCCCGGAGGACTCGCCACGAACGCGCGAATGCGTGTACGAGCCGAGGAGCTCGAAGCGGTTGCGCAGTGCCTTGCGGAAGTAGACCTTGAAGTCCTGGTAGTCGGCGGTCCCCTTCGAGTCGAACAGGACGGCTGCCGTGGCCAGAGGATCCAGATCCTCCACCCCACTGGGCAACAGGCTGAGATCGTCGACCAGGAACGTGCGCAACTGGTTCTTGCCTTCCCAGTGGGTGGTGCTGACGCCCAGCCGCAGACTGCCCGGCAACTCGCGCTCGTAGCCGATGGTCCAGCTGTCCTTGTACGGGGCCTCGATGTCTCCATCCACCACATAGTCATACGTGGCGAAGGGAATGTCGTAGTAGTAGTAGCCAGCCGATGGCAATACATAGGTGTAGGTTCCGATGGTGCCGTCGGCCTCCTGGAAGTCCACGAAGTCGGTGAACACGTTGTCGTAGTAGCGGCCTACGTTGGCGAAGATCTTGCTGCGGCCCTTACCGCCGGGATCCACCGCCACGCCGAGGCGCGGGGCCACGTTGGTGTCTCTGATGATGCTCTGGTAGTCCACACGGACGCCGCCGCGCAGGGTGGCGTGCTCGTTGAGGACCCAGGTATCCTGGACGTAGAAGGCCGCCTCCGAGTCGGTGCGGTCGGTGGACTCGGGCGTCAGGTAATCGTAGGTGAACACGAACTGGGCAGCAGGATCTCCGGTGTCATCCTGAAGCATGGGCGAGAAGTCCAGCAGCAGGTTATCGGCACGGTTCACCCCGGTGAAGTCCAGGTACGAGTAGTCCAGCCCGGCCTTGAGCGTGTGCGAGCCCTTCTGCACCGTCAAGGCTTCGGAGAGCCGGATGCGATCCGTGCTGCGATCCTGATCATTGAAATAGGTGCCGCTGAAGCGAATCGGCAGGTTGTTGGCGAACGTCAGCGTGAAATCCCCCAGGTTGTCCTCGCTGGGGCGGGCCGTGAGGTACTGATGGTGGATGAACAGCTGTGACTCCAGCATCATGTTGGGGCCGAAGACGTGCGTGTCGCGGAACTGGGCAAACCAGCCACCCTGGGTTTGATCGAGATTGGTGCCTTCGTCGAAGCGGGCATCGGTGATGATGTTGCTGAAACTGGCGGGATCGGTGGCAAAGTTCATCACCATGGTGTTGTTCGGCGAGGCCTGGTAGGTGAGCTTGAACTGGCCGTGGTAGCGCTCGCCCTCGGAGATGGAGTCATTGAAGAGGGAGCCCACATCCTCCTGCCAGTACTGGAAAGAGGAGAAGAACCACAGCTTGTCCTTGATGATCGGCCCGCCCACTGCGAACTCCTGCCATTGCTGCTCTTCCGGCAAGGACGTGTGGTTGTTGGAGGAGTCCTGGTCCGCGTCCCCGGTTGCCAGCACACGGCTGACATCGGAGATGGTGGATGCGAAGGAGTCATCGCGGTAGAAGCCGGAGTAGAAGAACTCGAACTCGTTGGTCCCGGACTTGGTGATGATGTTGGCGATGCCACCCGACTGCTCGCCGTACTCGGGCAGGAAGCCGCTGGTGTTGAGCTCGAAGCGCTCGATGGCATTCTGGTTGACGTTCAAGCCGAAGGTGCCGGTGACCTGATCATTGATGGTGGCACCGTCCAGGCGGAAACCATTCTGCGTGACGCGGCTCCCGTCGATGTGGTATTGCGCCAGTGAGAAACCCTCTGCGTTGCTCACCCCCGGGAACAGCGTGAGGATCTGCTGGTAGCGCCTGGCAAAGAGGGGCAGCCGGTTGACGTAGGCGGCATCAATGACCTCGCGCAGCGACGTATCCAGGGTATCCACGAGGTGCTTCTCCGCCACCACGGTGATTTTTTCTTCCAGGCCCTCGGGCAGATTGATGTCGAAGACGCGATTCTCCGCCGGGTTGAGCTGGATCTCCACGATCTCGTAGGGCGGATAGCCCAGCACCTCGGCGCGCAGGCTGTAGGTGCCCACCGGGACGCCATTGAAGAGGAAGGACCCCTCTGCATCGGTGAGAAGCTCGCGAGAGCCTGACACCAGGGCCGGACTGGCCAGGGTCATGGAAGCCCCGGGAACGAAGTTCCCGAAGGAGTCCGTGACATAGCCCTTGACCACACCGGTCACGTTGGCCTGGGCGAACAGCGGGCCGACGGCGACCGTCAGGACCACGGTGACTGCGGGCAACCATCTTGGAACGCCAGGGAGGGATGGGCGCATGGTTGGTCTCCTTGCAGCTGCATCGTCCGCCCGCCGTGGACGGCCTGAACCGGGCGGGCGCCGGGCGCGCGCTCCGGGCGGGGCATGGCAGTGCCCATGCCCACTTTCAGCAGCCTGGATAGTTATATGTCGTAATTTGGAAATGTCAAATTATGAACTATGTGAACAAATGATGAAAATAAAGATATATAAATAATCTATTTCATATGTTGATATTTCGAGATCAAGGCCCTATAATTGCCTCGGACATAAGGTTTCAACAAGCCACGGTAGGGAGTTAAGATGATGAAAACAATGAATATCCTCGTAGCCCAGGGTCAGGGCTCCATGCCCGGAATCGCAGAGATCCTCCGGGAGGTGGAAGGAGCGCAGGTCACCCGGTGCACGAGTGAGCTGCCCCATTTCGACATGTCTCGCAAGGATGCCTTCGACGTGCTGCTGCTCGACCTTAGAAATGCGCGCGGTGAGGTCCCGCCGGTGGTGGAGCGTTTCCGCCGGGCCTACCCGGATGTGCCGGTGATGGTGGCAGCGGGTGAGGGAACCGCCAGCATGGCGCTGGAGGTGCTCCGGCGCGGTGGGTGCGACTTCGTGGTGCATCCGCAGGACAACCACCAGCTGCAGCAGATGGTGCGGCAGCTGGCCGCGGGCTCCCTTTCCGCGGAGGACCAGGGCGCGAGCCCGGCCGGGCCCAACGGAGGCAACCGGCCGACCCTCTACGAGATGGAGAAGAACTTCATCCTGCGCACCCTGGAAGAGTGCAAGTGGAACAAGAAGAAGACGGCCTCGCTGCTGGGCATCAATCGCTCGAGCCTGTACAGCAAGATCCGACGCTTCGGCATCGGCAGCGAGTCGAACAACTAAACCTCCCCGGGCTGCGCAGAGTAGCCCGGACCCCCTCCCTCCAAGGCAGACGGGGGTACCCGCGGGGTCCAAACCCCGCGGGTACCCCAATTTTTTTGCGCTGGACTAGCTGGCGCTGTGGTGCACCTCCGCCACCACCCGCAGCCCCCACGGCTCCACTTGCTTGACTTTGGCCTGGCCCAGCCGAAAAATAGCGTGTTTCACCCGGAACGAGTGTGCCGACCAGGCCCTCCTTCCTTTTCCGAGAAGGCTGGTCCATGCTCCCTTGTCGCTCCCATCCCGTTGGCAGGCTGGCCTCCGCCCTCTTGCTGCTTGTGCTGGCATCCCTGCCTGTGTGCCTCGCTCAGGACGAGCCCCGCTTCTACAGCCAAGGCCTCGAGGGGGTGGATCTCTCCGGGCTGACCGAGGAGCAGAAGGGACTGGCCCTCAAGGTCCTCAACGAAACCGCCTGCACGTGCGGTTGTGGAATGCGCGTGGCGCAGTGCCGGGTGGACGATCAGAACTGTCCGCGCAGCCCGGTCCTGGCCCGGGCCATCGTCGATGCAGTGCGCCGGGGCGAGAACGAGGCCGGCGTCCGGGCGGCGTACGAGGCCGTGGCCGGGGCCACGAAGAGCCGCCGGACCACCAGTAGCCCATCGGCCGAGGAGATCGTGCAGATCGCGCTGCAGGATTCTCCGGTGCGCGGGAGCGATGCGGCATTGGTGACCGTGGTGGAGTTTTCCGACTTCCAGTGCCCGTTCTGCGGCCGCGCCGCGCCCATCGTCACGAAGCTGCTGGCGGAGTTCGAGGGCCAGGTGCGGCTGATCTTCAAGCACCTGCCGCTGCCATTCCACTCACACGCCCGTCTCGCAGCGGCGGCGGCGGAAGCTGCGAGAGAGCAGGGAAAGTTCTGGGAGATGCATGACCTGCTGTTCCAGAACAGGGACGCCCTGGAGCGCGACGACCTGCGGGGATACGCACAGCAGTTGGGACTGGACGCCGCGCGATTCGAGACGGCACTGGACAGCCCCGAGACCTACGCGCGTCTGGAAAGAGATCTCGACCAGGCGCGCCGGGTGGGCGCCAACGGAACGCCGACGTTCTTCGTGAACGGCCGTCGTCTCACGAACTACACCGAAACCCCGTTCCGACGGGCCATCGAGCGGGCCTTGCAGGCACAGGAAACATCGGCGGGCGGTCAGTAGCCGGCCGGGCCTCTACGAGACCAGTTGCTCCTGCACCGCCTGCGCGACGGCATCGGCTATCTTCCCGAGGGCCTGCGCCACCGCTGAGTCCGGATCCGCCGCCACGATGGGCATGCCGCGGTCGCCACCCTCGCGGATGCTGGAGGTCAGCGGGATCTCGCCCAGGAAGGGCACTCCGGCGTGTTCGGCTTCCCGCCGGCCGCCGCCCTGACCGAAGATGGGCTCCTCGCGCCCGCAACCGGGACACACGAACAGGCTCATGTTCTCGACGATCCCCAGGATGGGAACGCCCGTCTTGCCGAACATGTTGATGGCCTTCCTGGCGTCCAGGAGGGCCACATCCTGCGGCGTCGTCACCACCACGGCTCCTGCCAGGGGAACCGCCTGCACCAGGGTGAGCTGCGCATCCCCCGTGCCGGGCGGCAGATCCAGGATCAAGTAGTCCAGCTTGCCCCAGCGCACCTCGCGCAGGAACTGGGTGAGGGCCTTCATCACCATGGGTCCGCGCCAGATCACCGGCGCATCGTCCTCCAGCATGTAGCCGATGGACATGGTGCGGACTCCATGATTCTCCAGCGGAAGGATCTGGTTGCCCTCGGTCTCGGGATGGCCCTTGATCCCCATCATCAGCGGGACGCTGGGGCCGTAGATATCCGAGTCCAGCAGACCCACGGCATGACCGGCACGCGCCAGTGCCACCGCGAGATTCACGGCCACGGTGGACTTGCCCACGCCACCCTTGCCGCTGGCGACGGCCACCAGATGCGAGACGCCCGGCAGCCCCTGCGTGGTTGCAGGGCCACCACGCGGCGCGGCGGTTGCCGGCGCCGCCGTGGCGAAATCCACCTGCACCGAGTCGATGCCCGGCAAGCTGCCGAGCGCGCTGCCTACCGCGTCACGCAGGGCCTGTTCCTTGTCTGGATCGGGGCCGGATAGCTGCAGACCGACGCGGACGTCGGCGCCGCTCACCTCCACCGACTTGACGAAGCCGAAGGAGACGATATCCCGGCTGTACCCGGGAAATGCGATCTTTCGCAGCGCTTCGACGATCTGACTGTTGTCCGCAGGATTCTGGGGCATTGCCTTCCTCTCGATGAAAACACGGAAGCGAAGTGGACTGGAGACAGTCTGATCCAACCATCAGGGCGAGTCAACGGCAGGGGTCTCACGCCGGGCTGCGGTGACCAGGAGCGTCCACCCATCCGGAAGGATGAACGGGATCTGCGCATCGCGTTTTCCCACCGTGGGTCCTCCCACCAGGCTTGCGCCGCCGCCGTGCAGGAGATCCTCGGCCAGATGCTCCGCAGCACTGCCGGTCTTTCCGTCCACCAGGATCTGCACCCACGGTGCGTCGGCGGTGCCCTGGTGGCCCGCACCGAGGGTCTTGCCCGTCCTGGTGCGCCAGCCTGGAGCCCTGCGCCCCTCCGGCAGCAACAGCTCGGCGATCTGGCGCGCCTGGTCTTCATAACCACCCGGGTTGCCGCGCAGATCCAGAACCACCTCGGCCACCTC
>CBDVAL010000066.1:0-15078 GCA_965371955.1 uncultured bacterium
CCTCGGCCACGGTGCCATCGGGACGCAACACCGGGCGCTCCTCCACCCGCACCAACCCGGAGCGCGACTCCGGGGTCAGGTTGTGGTTCTTCAGCTCGCTGCTGGCCATGATCTCTCCCTACCGGTCACGTCTCGGGCACGAGAACTGCGCGGTGCTCGAGTGCTCCCTGGTGTGCTCGCTCCAGAATGTCGTTCACCTCGCCGAGGGGATGAAAGGAGACGAAAGGCTTGACGTGGACCTTGCCCTGGCGGATCAGGTCCAGCACCGCCGGGTAGCGGCGCGGGCTGCAGCCCCAGCTGCCGAACGCATCGGCGTCGAACGCCATGAGATTGCTGAGCCGCACGTCGATCTTGTCCCGGGTGTACCCCACCACGGCCAGAGTGCCGCCGGGGCCCAGCAGCGAGAATGCCAGCTGCTGTCCGGCGGCGGTCCCGGACATCTCGAACACCTTCCAGCCGCCGCGCTCCCAGCCGTCCTTGGCGGCGGTCTCGTGCACCGCTGAGCGTGCGTCACGACCGTCCATTCCCCCGGTGCAGACAGCAGCGTGCGCCCCGTAGTCCAGGCTCTGGCGGATGCGCGCCGCCGACACATCCACCGCCAGCACCCGCGCTCCCAGCGCAGCGGCGATCTGTACGCCATAGATCCCGATGCCGCCGGCGCCGACGATCACCACGCGGTCGCCCTTGCCCGCGCCGGCGCGCAGCAGCGCCTGGCACGGTGTGGTCACCGCGTCGGCCACCACCGCCAGGTGCTCCAGCCGGTGGTCCGCCGGGAGTTCGCCCACCGGGATCAGAAACCGTGCCGGGGCCATCATGTGCGTGCTGAAGCCGCCGTCGATGTCGTTACCCGGCATGCGCTGGCGGGAGCAAATGTTCTCGCGTCCGACCTTGCACCAACGGCACGAGCCGCACGGCAGGACCGCCGGCACGATGACCGCCTGGCCCGGCTGCAGGGCCTCGCCCTGGTCCAGGTGGGCGTCCTTCCCGCACGCCTCGACGGTGGCGGCCACCTCGTGGCCCAGGGTCAGGGGTAACGGCTTGCGTGTCTTGACGCCCCCGTACAGGAAGCCGTGTTCGGTTTGGCAGACTCCACATCCTTCGACCAGCAAGAGCCCCTCTCCGGCTGCGGGTTCCCTCACCATGAACTCCGTAAGTTCCAATGGTGCAGAGGGTTGCCTCATTCTCCATGACCGGACCGGCGGACCCATCCCGATTCTCTCCTGGCAGTTATTAAATCGAACGTTCGTTCGAAATACTAGAGGATCAAGACGCCCTTGTCAAGACCGGAGCGGCAAGGCCCCGGCCGGGCCTGGAGAGCGGATGCCCCCATTGGCTTCCGGGTCTTGACGTACCCCGGAGAGGGGGGCCGGGCCGCGTGGGCCCCCGAGGTCGGCGCGCTTCGGTGCTTGTGTCAGAAAAGGACGGTCATGTCGACCATGAGAAGGTCGGCGCTGTAATCACCATCATTGAAATCCAGGATCAGCGCACCGGGCAGGTAGGGCGCAACACCGTCGCGCGAAAAGCGATTGGTTTCGAACTCGTCGTGCTGGAACTTGATTCCGGCCCGGATGTGTTCACTGGCTTTGAAGCCCAGCCGCGCAGAGTAAACGATCCATTCGTTATCGTCGTACTCGTCGAAGCCGGTCGCACCGTCCGGCGTTCCTCCGGGCGGCGAGAAGAAGTCCGATTCACCGTCCGAGTCGGACCAGCTGCCCGTCACGTCCAGCGTCCAGCGGTCGCCGAATCGACTGTTGAGGCCGAGCCCGAACGTGTTTGTGACCTCAGTTAGTTGCAACTCCCAGTCGTCGAGGGGGCTGGTCGATAGCAAACCCCCCGACTGCCTCGCGCGCTGGAAAGTCTCGCGGTCCGCGCGATGGCCGAACACGAAGAAAGAAAAACGTTCGTGCGGCATGTAGCTGACCTCGGCGTTGTACTGCATGATCTCCTCGGACTGGAGACCGAACTCGCTCTCATCGTAGTCCTCATCACGGAACGTAGTGCCGACGGTGATGGTCACAGCGTCACCGGCAAGGATGAAGGCGGAGAACCGACCCTCGTTGTAGGTACGTTCCGCCTCATCGTATTTTCGCAGGCCGGGCTGGTTGTTGATCTCCTCGTCAGGGTCGAGGAAGGTAACCAGTTGCGCTTCGACATCGTAGTCGTCTGTTGTCCGGTTCCCGTATTCCCATCCGCCGCGCAACGTGACGTTCTTGAATGCACGTGTGTCGACGGTGAAATGGATGATATCCTCGTCGGACTTATCGATCTCGCGGAAGTCGCGATCCCAGCTCTTTAGGTCGTAGCCCAGGGCGAGATGCGTCTTTGGGGTCGGGTCAAAGCCGAACTCCACGCCGACTTTCTGCCGCGTGTACGAGTACGGGATGGTAACGCGCGGGATATCTTCCCAGACCGCATCCATCCGCACGTAACCCGGCATCTCGATCATCGGCGACTGGTTATCGTAGTCATAGTAGCGGGCTCGGAATTTCACGGAACCCTTCTTGCCGATCCTTGTACCGGCGTTTGCCGTGAAGTGGAGCACATCGACTTTGGTGTCGGCGTTTCTCACGGGAAGGTTGGCCGGGTCGGACGCCTGGAACGGCGCCGGAGCGCTGGCGGAGAACTCGTTGATGGCTGTGTTGATCGTGTACGGAAGCAGTGGCTCGTCCTGCTCCATCCTTCCCAAGCTCAGGTTGGCGTTCAGCCAGCCCTTCTGACCCAGTTTCGCGTGGCCTGCTGCGAAGACGCGTCCAGCCTGATTGTCCGGCGAGAGCGCGTTGCGCCCGGCCGACGGTCCGCCGATGGAGCGGGTGCCGGGAGAAGAATAGGCGTTGGAGTCGGTCGAGTCGACAAGCCTCCATGGGTTATCGTACGTCAACGTGTCGATCTTGTTCTCAAAACTCGAGATGTTCAGTCCGAACCGAAGGCCACCTCGATGGGCCTTCCACTCACCGCTGATCTCGGCGCTTCTCGTGTCGTACTTGATAGGCTCCGGGAGCTCGATGGCATTGCTGAATCCGAACGTCGCGCCGTAGGGACGCGATCCCTCACGTGTTTCCTGCTGGATATCGACCTTCCAGGCCAAGCGTTTCATCTTGCCAATGTCAAAGGTCAACCGCGCCCGACGACGGTCGAGGCCTGGATCGACGAGAGTTGCCGTGTCGATGAACGGTTGCAACTGATCTCGCAGGAAATCGAACCCGATGGAGCCGCCGCCCCCGAGTTGCGTTTCGACCGCGTCCTGCAGGGTCTGCTGTGTCGTATCCGAGATCGTGAGATCATCCGGGCCGGAGGCCAGCGAATGAAGCATCCGCCCGTCGTTTCCGAAACGATGCGGAATGACGTTGTAGTCCAGCATGAGGCTGTATCGGCCGGAGCTTTGGTAGTACATCGTGTAGCGCTCATCGGCCCGACTGGCATTCTCGATATCAAAGCCAAACGTGCGATTCGGGTCGCCAAGCTCGCCAAACAAACGCAACTTCCGGATCAATGCATCGCTCTCCATGTCACGGTACTCCTCGAACTTGGAGGAGTTGGTGTCCACGTCAGTGAAGAGAATCTCGAAAAGGAACGGGTTGAGCTCCAAATCGAAGAACGAGCCGTCCTGGTCGTCCGCAAGGCTGATAGGAGACGAAGCGAACGGGACCAGCAGCAAGGCAAACAGGACGACCAGACCGGACCTGATCTTTTTGGCGTTCATGTTCGGCTCTCCTAGCGGCCCAAGTACGGGCCCGACGGGTGGTTGCTGCCATGGATTGCCGCGTGGCAGTTGAGACAGCCCCTCTCGAAGACTCGGTTGGTGGCTCGTGATGCGCCCGGAAGTCTGTCTGCGTCGTACAGTGTGCCGGGGTGACGTGTGTTTGAGTGGCACTGCTGGCACAAGTATGGTACCGCGGTGCGCTGCAGCTTCTGGTGGTTCGACCCGTGAGGCGTGTGGCAGACCAGACAATCCTCGCGAACGGGAGGATGCTCCCACAAGAACGGCCCCCGTTTCTCCGCGTGGCATTCCCAGCACTTCTCGTTCACGGATCCGGTCGGAATGTTGTTATCGTTCGGCGTCCCGTGAGGGTCGTGACAGTCACTACAGGTCATCTTCCCTTCCCGGACCGGGTGATGCGAAGCTCTCATCGTGTCTGCCCGGACGTTCTTGTGGCACGTGAAGCATGTGTCCATGACCGTCGGCGCTTTCAACTGGGCATGATCGGATACGTAGGAGTGAACGCTGTGGCAGTCCGTGCAGGTCACCCCGGCGGCAGAGTGGCGACCCCCGCGCCAGAACATGTGGCCTCCGCCCGCATGACACTCCTGGCAGCGGGCCGCCACTTCCCGTGAGCCGAGATCAGCCAACCGAGGCTGATTCTCTTCCACGGTCGGGTCGTCAACATGCGCACCCGCCGCACCGTGACAGGACTGACAGGCAAGGTCCGACTGGTTCGCGAAGCCCCGCTTGCCGTGCTGCGTTTTCTGCAGCCCCGTCGCGTGGTCTTCGTGGCAAGAAACGCAAGTATCACCATCGGCGTATTCGGGGCCGGGTTCAGCAGCGCCAAGCTTGATGATCGAAGAGCTCAGCAGCAACGTCATGCCCGCGACGACGGTGAGCAGTCGTAATGGCTTACTGCGACTCATCGGTTTCCGGTGCCGCATGATCGAATCCCCTCCTTCGATAGCGTCCTACTACCGTCAAGTCTACATTATGTTGATCATCCACACACGGTAGAAACCCGCTGACCCTCGTGCGAGAACAACGGAGCCCCTGTGCAAGCGAGCAAGTTCCGTTCCACGACGCAGGCCGGAAGACGTCGGCAAAAAGGCTGCTCCGGTCAGGCGATTTGGGCTTCCGGGAGGCGTCCCCGGCTGGGACCCCTCTAGGGCAAAACACTCTGCGCGCTCCGGGGTGGGGCTTGTGGCGCAACGAGTGCGCCCGAAGGGCTCACGCAGCGAGGGTTCTCGGCTGTGTAGCACCACCTTCCTGGCAACGCTCTTGCATTACAGGGGTTTCGAGGGGCGCTGTAGAACGGCCCACGAGGGGATTGCCCATGACACTCGGAACATTGCTCATCCAGACGGCGGGACTGCTGGCGGTGGTGGCTTTCATTGCCGCCATTCGCTGGGCGCGTGGGCATGAGGCATCGCGCAAGACGTTCCGCCTGGCCTACCACGGCATGACGGCGTCCCTGGTGGGGGCGTCGGTGCTGTTGATGGTGGCCATTCTCACCCACGACTTCCGCTTCGATTACGTCCTCGGCTACTCCTCCAGGGACATGCCCCTGATCTACCTGATCTCGGCCTTCTGGGCCGGCCAGGCCGGGACGTACCTGCTGTGGGCGCTCATGGGTGCGGGTGTGGGCTACTTCCTGTTCCGCAAGGATGCCTGGCGACCCGGCGCGGTGATGGCCTGCTACGTGCCCACCGTCGGCTTCCAGCTGGCGCTGATGTTCAACCCCGGCGGCAACCCGTTCACGCTGGCGCCGAGCACTCCGCCGGACGGGAACGGTTTGAACCTGCTGCTGCAGGATCCCTGGATGGCCAGCCATCCGCCGCTGGTGTTCCTGGGCTACGTGGCCGCCACGGTGCCGGCGGTGCTGGCGCTGGTGGCGCTGTGGAAGCGCGACGAGAAGGGTTGGCTGGCGCCGGCGCTGCGCTGGTCGCTGGCCGGGTTCGTTCTGCTCGGGTTCGGCATCATCCTCGGCGGCTTCTGGGCCTACAAGGTACTGGGCTGGGGCGGCTACTGGGGCTGGGACCCGGTGGAGAATGCCTCGCTGGTGCCGTGGATCGTGCTCATCGCGCTGGTGCACGGACTGCTGGTGCAGCGCAAGGCCGACGCGCTACACCGCTCCAACCTGTGGCTGGCGTTGTCGGCGTACGTGCTGGTGATCTACGGCACGTTCCTGACCCGCAGCGGCGTGCTGGCCGATGTGTCGGTGCACTCGTTCCCGGCGGGGAGCATCTATCAGTTCCTGGTGGCGATCCTGCTGCTGGCAGTGGGCATCTCGGTGTTCGCCATGGCGAGGCGCAAGGGACCCAAGGGCAAGGTAATCCCGTGGACCCTGTCATGGCCGCTGATCCTGTCGTTGTCGGTGGGCCTGCTGCTGATCTCGGCGGTGTTCATCCTCATCGGCACCTCCTGGCCCATCGTTTCGTTCTCATCATCCATAGGCAAGGCGTTCGACTCGGTGGGCTGGGGTATGCTCAAGGAGTCGGCCATCCGCCCACCCTGGTACAACGCGGTGACCCTGCCGCTGTACGTGATCCTGTTCGGGCTCCTGGCGCTGGGCCCGTTCCTGGCCTCGGCGCTCCGCGGCGGCCGCTCCATCGCACGCAAGATGATCGCACCGGCGGCGGTGGCCACCGCCGGTACGGCGGCTGCCTGGTTCCTCGGGAGCCGTGGGATGGGAACGTTGCTGCTGTTCTTCATGGCGCTCGCGGCCCTGACCTCCAACGCCATCCGGCTGGTGACGGTGGCACGGCACCGCATGCTGCACACCGGCGCCGCCGTGGCGCACGTGGGCTTCGCCCTGATGTTCGTGGGCATCGTCGCCAGCTCCGCCTGGGGAAACAGCTCCACCGCCCTGCTGCCGCTGGGCGAGCCCACCTACGCCCTGGGCCACACGCTCACCTTCCAGGGACATGTGGAAGGCTCCGAGCCGCGGCATCGCTGGCAGGTGCGCGTGCAGCGCGACGGCGTGGTGGACGACCTGGTGGAGCTGGGCATGTTTCAGCACGGAGACGAGAATCAGATCTTCCGCAAGCCGGGCGTCCTGCGCCGCCTGATCGGTGACCTCTACCTGGCGCCACAGTCGCTGGACGTGCAGCAGGCCGGCGGGACGACGCTGGAGCTGAGCCGCGGCACGCCGGTGGACTATGGCGACGCGACGCTGACATTCGTGGAGTTCGACCGCAGCGGCAAGACGCAGACCGACGAGGGCATGATCGTACGCGCCGTGGTGGAGGTGAAGCGCGACGGCCAGACCGTGCGAGGCATTCTGCCGCTGATCATGAGCAACGACGGACACCTGCACGGTCACGAGGTGGAGGTGCCCACCCTGCCGGGAGTGATGCTCACGCTGCAGCGCATCGCGGTGGAGCAGGAACTCCTCCTGGTGCAGGCGGTGGCCCCCGGCGAGCGCGCCTACCAGGCCATGACCGTGGAGGTGAGCAGCAAGCCGTTCATCGGCTTCCTGTGGACCGGGACCATACTGCTGTCACTGGGCTGCTGCGTGGCGGTGGCGCGCCATGTGGTGGACGAGCGCGCCGCCCGCGCCCTGCGCGACGCGGACGCCACGCGCTCCGTTCCCATTCGCGCCGCGGCGAAGCAGCGCAAGCCGCGTCGAAAGATCGAGCGCAGACGGCGCGCCAGTTGAGTCGGAGGAATCCGAAAGAAGACAAGGAGGGACATCATGCGAAGGTCGATGGAGAGTATCCTCCTGATGATGATCGCCCCCGCGCTGGCGCTGGGTGTGGGCCTGGCTCTGGCCCAGCAGAACGGCCCGCCCGAGGGCGAAGATGTTCCGGAGGTGGAAGTACTGCTGGTGATCCCCGACAAGGAGAAGAGCCGCAAGAACCCCTACCAGGGTGACGCCCGTTCCACGGAGAGCGGGAAGCAGTTGTTCCAGACCCAATGCACGATGTGCCATGGCACCCGGGGAGATGGCAAGGGGGACCTGGTGGGCCGCCTGAGGCTCAAGATACCGGACTTCACCGACCCTGCGGTGCAGCAGCGCCGCACCGACGGCGAGTTGTACTATGTCCTCACGAACGGCCACGGCGAGATGCCGGGTGAGGGTGCGCGCCTCTCTGCCGAGTGGCGCTGGGATCTGGTGAACTACATCCGCAGCTTGCGCAAGTCTCGCTGAAGCGCCTGTTTTCACGGAGTGTGAAGGATGCTGGGTAACCCACGACTGGTCGAGAACGCCACCTACCCCGGGTACGTCTTCCAGGACGCGCCGCGCAACGTCTACTGGGAGACCACCATCTCCTGCGATCTGGCCTGCCAGCACTGCCGGGCCGACGCCAACGCCGAGCGCGATCCCCTGGAGCTGAGCACCGAGGAGGGCAAGGCCCTCCTGCGGGACATCAAGCACATGGGCAGCATGCTCATCCTGACCGGCGGCGACCCGCTGAAGCGTCCCGACCTGCTGGAGCTGGTGGAGTACGCGCACGAGATCAAGCTGCCCACCGGGATCACGCCGAGCACCACGCCGCTCCTGCAACGGGAGACGGTGGAGCGTTTCCGGGAGCTGGGTGTGGCGGCCCTGGGCATCAGCCTCGATGGGCCCGACGCGGCCGTGCACGACGAGTTCCGCGGCATCCAGGGGACGTTCCGTCACTCGCAGAACGCGCTGTCGTGGGCTCGGGAGTTCCGCCTGCCGGTGCAGGTGAACACCACCGTCACCACCGAGACCTTGCCGCACCTGCCCGCGCTGCTCGACCTGCTGCGGGAGAAGCACGCACCGCCGGTGAAACGCTGGAGTCTGTTCCTGCTGGTGCCTGTGGGCCGCGGTGAGGAGCTGGGTGTTCCGTCGGCGCAGCAGGTGGAGGACCTGTTCGGCTGGGTGTACGAGCAGGCCGCCGACGCGCCGTTCCACATTGCCACGGTGGAGGCACCGCACTACCGCCGCTACTGGCTGGAGCGCAAGCTGGATGAGGGCATGGAGCGGGCGGACATCGGCAAGGTGGCCCAGCGCATGGGCTTCGGCGTGCGCGACGGCAACGGGGTCATCTTCGTATCGCACCGGGGCGAAGTCTACCCGGCGGGCTTCCTGCCGGAGCCGCTGCTGGGAAATGTACGCGAGACACCGCTGCCGGAGATCTACCGCGACTCACCCCACCTGCGGCGGCTGCGGGACATGGACCAGCTGCACGGCAAGTGCGGCGACTGCGACTTCCGCTGGATGTGCGGCGGTTCCCGGGCCAGAGCCTTCAGCCTCGAGGGCGATGTCATGGGCTCGGACCCGTTCTGCCTTTACGAGCCCGAGCCGGGCGCCGTTCGCTGAGCTGCCGTCAAACCTGACGCTGCCCGCGGCGACTGCGACTTTTCCCCGGGGTGGGTGATTCCACTCAGGGGTCATCCGGACTACCAGCAACCGCGCCCCCCAGGCTCTCGAAACCCGCTCCAGTCCTGTGGTTTCTCGACGTGCCCTGGCACGACGCATGCATTGGATCCGCCCCGGGGCACTTCCAGGGTGCCGGGCGATTTCCGCTTGACCCTCCCCGGGTTGCAAGGCGGAACATGACGCTCCATTGTCCGGTGGTTTCCATGGAGGCTGTCCCCTCTCCAGCCCCGTCCGGCGAGGAGGATCGGATCCTCCTGGTGGGCAACCCCAACGTGGGCAAGTCCCTCCTGTTCGGCCTGCTGACCGACACCTACGCGGCGGTCTCCAACTACCCCGGCACCACGGTGGAGATCACCGACGGGACCCTGAGAGGCTCGGGACGGGAGGTGAAGATCCTCGATACCCCCGGAGTCAACACGCTCATTCCGACCTCCGAGGACGAGAAGGTCACCCGGGACATCCTGCTGGAAGGACGCACGCAACTGGTGCTGCAGGTGGGCGATGCGCGCAACCTGCGACGCGCCTTGCTGTTGACGGTGCAGCTCGCCGAGATGCGCGTTCCCATGGTGCTGTGCCTGAACATGACCGACGAGGCGGAGCGGGCCGGCGTGCACATCAAGCGCGAGCTGCTGTCGTTTCTGCTGGGCGTCCCGTGCGTGGAGACGGTGTGCGTGCGGCGCAAGGGGCTGCGCGAGTTGCGGGAGGCGCTGCAGGCGCCCGAGGTCTCGGGAATCGAGATCACCTACGACCCGGAGGTGGAGCGCGCCGTGGCCGCCATGGAGAAGCTGCTGCCTGACGGTCCGCTGGCGCGCCGAACCATGGCGCTCATGCTGCTCGCCGGTGATGAGACCCTTACCGGGTGGCTGCACGATGCGGTGTCCGCGACGGCGGTGCAGCGCGTCCGACAACTGCGCGATGGCCTGGCACGCAGCTACGGCGAGTCCCTCACATGGGTGATCCAGCGCTGCCGGCTGCGCACCGTGGATGCCATGGTGTCCCGGGTGCAGCGCAACGGCCATGCGCACACGTCGGGAACCGCGCGCACCCTGGAGCGGCTCAGCATCCATCCCCTGTGGGGCGTGCCGGTGCTGGCGCTGGTGCTGCTGGCCACGTTCCTGTTCGTGGGGTGGTTCGGTGCCGGCACCCTGGTGGACTTCCTGGAGGGAACCGTCTTCGACCAGTGGATCAACCCGGAGGTGCAACGCTGGGTGACGGCGGCGTTGCCCATCCCCTTCCTGCGCGATCTGATGGTGGGGCCGTACGGTCTGCTCACCATGGCGTTGCCGTACGCCCTGGCGGTGGTTCTGCCCATCGTGGTGACCTTCTTCCTGGCGTTCGGAGTGCTGGAGGACTCGGGCTATCTGCCGCGGCTGGCCGTGATGGTCAACCGCCTGTTCCGCGTGATGGGACTGAACGGCAAGGCCGTGCTGCCCATGGTCCTGGGGCTCGGGTGCGACACCATGGCCACCCTCACCGCGCGCATCCTGCCCACCAAGAAGGAACGTGTCCTGGTGACGCTCCTGCTGGCCCTGGCCATCCCGTGTTCGGCACAACTCGGTGTGATCCTGGGGCTGCTGGGCGGCCTACCGTGGACCGCCACCGCTATCTGGACAGGGACCCTGGTGGGAACGCTGCTGCTGGTGGGCTGGTTGGCGGCGCGGGTGCTGCCGGGGCAACGTTCCGATTTCATCCTGGAGCTTCCCCCGTTGCGGTTGCCGCGCGCCGGCAACCTCCTGATCAAGACCCTCGGCCGGGTGGAATGGTACCTGAAGGAGGCGGTGCCGCTGTTCGTGGCCGGTACCATGCTGCTGTTCCTCGCCGACCGTGTGGGGCTGCTGGGCGCCGCCGAGCGCATCTCACGCCCGGTGGTGGTGCAGCTGCTGGGCCTGCCGGCGGAGACCACCGAGGTGTTCCTCATGGGTTTCCTGCGCCGCGACTTCGGCGCGGCCGGCCTGTTCCGCATGGGACAGGAGGAACTGCTGTCCCCACTGCAAACGGTGGTGGCACTGGTGGTGATCACGTTGTTTGTCCCGTGCATCGCCAACCTGTTGATGATCTTCAAGGAGCGCGGCTGGCGCACCGCGCTGGCCATGGCGGCGTTCATCTTTCCGTTCGCCGTGCTGGTGGGCACGCTGTTGAACCTGACACTGCGCGGCCTGGGAGTGCTGACATGAACGAAGACGAGATCCTCTGTCCGCTTTGCGGATATCAGTACCTGCAAGAAGATGGGGTGAGCGCCTGCGGTGCCTGCCCGCTGTCCACGGGCTGCGAGCAAGGATGCTGTCCGCACTGCGGCTACCGCGTGTTCACCAGCTCACGCATCGTCACAGCGTTCCGCAGGCTGTTCGGCCTGGATAGGGAGGTGGCCTCATGACACATCCCATGACACCAGAGCTTGCACTGGAGGAACTGGCCGAGGAGATCGGCACCCTGGCCGAACGCGACGAGCGTCGTGAGGAGGTGATCCTGGGCGGCTCCAAGGTGCCGGAGCCGGAGCCCGTCCTGGACGAGATGCAGCACCGCGGCCTGGTGCGCCGCCGCGCGGGCGAGGTGGAGCTTACCCTGCCGGGCGAGATCATCTTCAAGGCGGTGATCCGCCGGCACCGGCTGGCGGAGGTGCTGCTCAGCCAGGTCCTGCAGGTGAGCGAGCCGTCCGCAGGCGACACCGCGTGCCAGTTCGAGCACATGCTGTCGGAGGATGTCACCGAGTCCATCTGCACCTTCCTGAGCCATCCGCCCACATGCCCGCATGGCAAGGTCATCCCTCGCGGTGATTGCTGCGCGTCGTTCCGGCGCGAGGTCTCGCCGCTGGTCCGTCCCGTGGCCGCGCTCCCGCTGGGAGGTGAGGGCTCCATCGTGTTCATCCAGCACTCGCACCGGCTGGACCGCCTGGCTACGCTGGGCATCATGCCAGGCACTCGCATCCGCCTGGTACAGCGCCATCCATCGGTGGTGTTGCAGGCCGGGGAGACCACCGTGGCTCTGGATCGCGAGGTAACGTCCGGGATCTACGTGAGGCCCACCGTCTAGCGCTGGTTGGCCGTCTCCACCAGGCCGAACTTCTTCATGCGATAGCGTAGCGTGTCGCGCGAGATGCCCAGCAGGCGCGCCGCCTGGACCTGGTTCTGGTTGGACTTCACCAGCGCCATGGAGATGGCCTGGCGTTCGATCTCCTCCAGCGTCATGGTCCCCAGGGGCACCTGCAGTCCTCCACTGCCGGCACCCGCCACAGACGCCGGCGCATCCCTGGAGATCTGCCGGATGCTCAGGGGCAGGTGTGAGACGTCGATCTGCTCGGTCTCCTCGAGGATCATGATGCGCTCGAGGACGTTGCGCAACTCGCGGATATTGCCCGGCCAGGGATAGCTGATGAGCAGCTCCATGGCGGCGGAAGAGATGCTGGTGGTGTTCTTGCGGAACTCGCGGCTGAAACCATCCAGGAAGAATTGCGCCAGCAACGGGATGTCCTCCACCCGTTCACGCAGCGGAGGCAGGTGGATGGGGATGACCTGCAGGCGGTAGAACAGGTCCTCGCGGAAACTTCCTTCCTTCACCTTGTCCTCCAGGACACGGTTGGTAGCAGCGATGACGCGCACGTCCACGGAGATGTCGCGGGTCCCACCGACTCGCTTGAACGTCTTCTCCTCCAGCACGCGCAGCAACTTGGCCTGCATGGCCGGCCCCATTTCGCCGATCTCGTCCAGGAAAACGGTGCCACCGTCGGCCGCCTCCATGAGGCCCTTCTTCTGCCCCTTGGCGTCCGTGAAGGCACCGCGCTCGTGGCCGAACAGCTCGCTATCCAGCAGCGTCTCGGCGAGGGCGGAGCAGGTGATGGTGATGAATGGTTGGTCTTCCCGCGGACCCCCGTAGTGGATGGACTTGGCCACGACGTTCTTGCCCGTACCGCTCTCGCCCTCCAGCAGTATGGTGGTGGCCTGGCTGTTGCGCACCTTCTGGACCAGTTCCATGATGCTGCGCATGGCAGGGCTGCGGCCCAGGAGCTTGGTCTCTCCGTGGGTCTCGCGCTGCTCGCTGCGCAACCGTCGCACCTCGCGGCGAAGCCGGGTGGTCTCCAGCGCCTTCTCCACCACCACGGACAGCTCGTCCAGGTTCACCGGCTTCGTGAGGTAGTCGAACGCGCCCAGCTTCATTGCCTGGACGGCGTTCTCCACCGTCCCATAGGCGGTCATCATGACCACGGAGATCTCGGGCATCTCCACCCGGACGCGCTCCAGGATCTTCAATCCCGTGGTGTCCGGCAGCCGGTAGTCCAGGACCAGCAGATCCGCATCCTCCTCCTCCAGGAATCGGAAGGCCTCGGCGCCGGTCTCGGCTTCGAAGATGTGGAAGCCCTCTTCCTTGAGCCGCTCGCGGATGGACCACCGGATGAGTTTCTCGTCTTCCACCAGAAGGACGCGTTCGTTCGCCATCACTTGACCTCGATGCGTGGAAGCGTGACGCTGGCTGTGGTGCCCTCGTCCAGCTTGCTCTCCACGCGAATGGTGCCGCCGTGGGCCTCGACGATCTTCTTGACAATGGACAGCCCCAGCCCTGACCCACGATGTTTGGTGGTGTGGAACGGCTGGAAGATGAGCGATAGATCCGCCGGGGCAATACCGATGCCCGTGTCGCCGAACAGCATCTCGACGCTCTCCTCGGTGAATCGCGTGCAGATATCCAGGACACCGCCCCCGCTCATGGCCTGCACGGCATTGCCGATGAGGTTCAGGAAGACCTGCTCCATCTGCAGGGGGTCGGCCATGAGAGGTGTACTGTTCGGTCCGTACGTGCGGCGCACGGTGATCCCGGAGTCCTCGATGCTCTCCTGCAGCAGGCGCAGGCTGCGATCCAGGGTCACTTGCAGGTCCACCGGTTGCAGGTTCAGAGGGTTCGGACGGGCAAAGGTGAGCAGGTCACGCACGAGGTTCTCCAGCCGCACGATCTGCGCCAGCAACTCGTCCATCACCTCTTTCTTGGACTCGTCCAGCTGCATGTCCTTGCGCAGTACCTGCAGGGCGCCCTTCATCCCCGCCAGTGGGTTGCGCACCTCGTGGGCAATGCTGGCAGAGAGCTCTCCGATGGCCGCCAGGCGCTCGGAGCGCTCCACCGCCTTGCGCTGGCGACTCTCGAAGTAGGCTTCCAGCACCACCTGGGCATCCAGGTTCATGATCTTGACCAGGGTGCGGACCGCCCTGGAGGCCTTGCGCCGATCGGCATCGAGGTGCTCGTGCACCACCGGAGCCAGAAGATCCACCAGGACGCAATAGGCGCCCAGGTACCATTGCGGCGCCAGCCCGCTCTGCTCATGCAGCTCCCCGATGCGCAGCCGGTTTTCCAGGACCTCCTGATCGTACTTGCCGTGGGTGAGGCTCAGCAGGTAGTCCTGCTGGAAGCCCTTGAGCCTGTCGACGGTGTCGCCCGTGGAGAGAAACTGCCGCAGCGGCTCGAACGTGAGCAGGTGCGCGTAGAACCGATCCACCACCTCGGGAACCGCGGCCTCGAAAGGCTCGCGCAGCTCGGCAAGGAGCTCCAGGTCCTCCTGCTCCAACTGGGCGTAGCGCAGGCGCTCCGCCAGTTCGGCGGGTCCACCGTCGGCCCGTCGGCGTTTCTTGGTCTTTTTTCGGGCGGTCATGCCTGCCGTACCTCCGGCGTGGCCATCGGTATCCCGCTTCCTGCCAGGTATTGCGGATTCTAGCATTTGGCACCAGAGTTCGCGCTGGAGTGGAAACCTCCGGCGTGGAGGGGGCTCTCATGGCCTAGAGCACGTACCGTACCAGCCGGATCCGCCGAGTTCAGGCTTCTCTCGCCGGGTTGCCGGGACCTGGCTGGGTGGAATGCCCCATGCTGCGCCAAATCGCCGGGCGCCGGAAGCGGCGGGGAGGGCCCGGAACGCAGAGGGCCGCAGACCCTCGCCGGGACCGTCCTGGCCGAGCCTGGGGCCGCCGCGGGCCGTCGTGCCATGGCACGCTTCTTGGAGGGGGAAGGGATGCACGCTCCCGGCCAACGCCGGTAGTTTCCAGCCAGG
>CBDVAL010000067.1:0-15049 GCA_965371955.1 uncultured bacterium
CATTCCTCTCAGGTCGTTTCCTTCGGCCCCGTTGTCGGAGATGAAAATCACGACTGTGTTGTCGTACTCGCCGATCTCTTTGAGATAATCGAAGACCCGCCCTATCTGGTCGTCCATGTATTCGACCATCGCGGCGTACAGCTCCATCTTCCGCCCCTGAAACACTCGCAACGCGGGCGTGAATGACGTCGACCTCGGCAGGAAATACAGGCGGTCGGCGGTGTTGACGCCTTCGTCCACGATTCCCAGTTCCTGCATGCGCGCGAGGCGCTGCTCGCGGATCCCGTCCCATCCTTCGTCGTAGCGGTTCTTGTAGCGACGCAACCAGTCATTCGGTACATGCAGGGGGCCGTGGGGGGCGGTAAATGCCATGTAGGCAAAGAATGGCTTGCCATCCGAGCGGCCCTCTTCGATGAACTGGATGGTCTTGTCGGTGTAGTTCTTGCTGGAGTAGAAATCCTTGGGCAGCTTCTCGACGGGACGCCCATCTTCCGTGTACGGGGCCTTCGGTATCTGCCATTCAAGGTTCCAGCCGTCGTTGAAGTGGCTCGCCCCGCCGACAAGCAACGAAAAATCGCGCTCGAAACCGCGGGCGTGGGGAATCTGGTCGGGCTTCATACCCAGATGCCATTTTCCGGCCATGTAGGTGTGATAGCCGTGGTCACGCAGCAGCGAGGCGACCGTGACGACGCGCTGGTTGAGTACGCCCTCGTAACCGGGTTGTCCCATCTGATTCGGGGCGTTCATCTCACCCATGTTTCCAAGGCCGGCAACATGGTTGTCAGTTCCGCTCAGCAGCATGGACCGGGTAACCGAGCACGTTGGAGACACGTAGAAGTCGGTGTAGCGCACACCCCGCTGCGCCAGCAGGTCCAACACAGGTGTGTTGATCTCGCCTCCGTAACTTCCCAGGTCCGAGTAACCCAGGTCATCGGCAACGATGAGAAGAAAATTGGGCCTCTTGTCCTCTGCGAATGCCTGCGTTGCAGCGAGAGTCATCGTCAGCGCGAGGATCGCTGCAAGCGCAGGTAGGACGGAGAAACGGCGTCCCCTTGATCTCATCATCTGTCCCCTTTCTCAGCGTGACTACGTCAGTTTGTGGGCTGTGAGTTGGTTGGGCATCCTGCCAGAACCCCCTTGGTCAACGCTATGATACCCGATTCTCTGGCAACCTAGGATATCAAGCCACTTGTTGGCCACTGTGGAGCGCTGCGGCCGGACACGTCGGCGGAAGCCTGAAGAGCAGTAGGACCTCTCAACCGCCCGGCCGCTGGATGCACCTCTCAGGCAGGACTGACTAGTCCCGGTCCAGGATGGTGATGCGGATCTCCTTGCCGTTGCACCGGACCTCGGGCACGTACATCGCATGCCCCAGCACCGGCAGCGCATGGAAGGAGCCCGGCACCTCCGCGCGCAGCTCGTAGCGGATCTCCCACACGCCCTGCGGGAGCTTGTCCAGGAACAGCGCCACCTTGCGGTCGCGCAGCTCCTGGTAGACGTAGCGGCTGCGACCGGTGAGGTCCGAGCCCTGCACACGGGCTGACCGGTCGTCGGCATCGCCGAACCGGCGCTGCACCGCCCCGGACTTGATCTCCCGGGCGTAGAGTGCCTCGCCGCTGCGCACCTGCACCGCCTCCAGGCCGGCGGGCTTGAGATCTTCGAAGACCAGGTACTCGTAGTCGTTCTTGGCCTCGATGGTGAGCACCACCTCCACGCGCTCACCGCTGCGGACCTGCTCACCGTCGTTGAGTGGGATCTTCTCCAGCACCACACCCTTGAGCAGCGTGGGCCGCGGCACGAGCTTGTGGTACTGCCGGCGCACGAAGATCTCGCTGCCGGCCGCAGTCACCGGCTCCTCCAGGCTGAAGAACGCCAGCTCCGCCGCGAAGTACAGCGGTCCACTGCCGCCGTGACGGACGATGCGCACCTCGTTGGCCCCGTCGCGGATCCACGCGGGATCCACCGCCAGCCGGCTGGGCGCCGCCAGCGCATCGGCGCCGGCGAGCTTGCGGCGCTGCACGGAGCGGCCGTTGACCAGCACCTCGTAGTCCACGTCCGCCTCCAGCTCGCCGCTGGCGCGCAGGTAGTCATTGAGGGTCAGCACCACGATGGCCGTGTCGCGGGTGTTGCTCCACTGGGCGCCACGGCGGTTCTTCACCAGCCAGTTGGTCACCGGCTCCACCAGTTCGTTGGCCGGGTCGATGGCCAGCAGCGCGCGCAGCGCGAAAGCCGTGGCCTCCACGCCACCCTCGGACCAGCGGCGGTAGATGCCGTCCGCGCCCCAGTGCGCCGTGCCCTGCACCGCACTGTGGGACGACGAGTTGCCGCGCTGCACCACCGAGGTGTCCGGCGTCTCATCGCGCTGGACACCGTTCTCCAGGTTGCGCACCAGCGTCTGCGCACGCTGCGCATCGCCCAGGTAGTGGGCGCTCAGAGCCAGCAGGGCACGGGTGTAGGCATTGAGCTTCGCCCGGTCCTCCCACAGCTTGTCGAACGCCGCAGCGGTGAACTCGGCCGGGGCGCCGCGCCCTTCCGCCTGGTGATGCACCGCCAGGGCGTGCAGCATCCACGCCGCCAGATCGTGACGTCTCTCCTGCTCGACGATCTCCTGCTCCAGGTAGCGCACGGCGCGCTCCAGGACACGGCCGCGGACATCGATGTCCGCCTGGCGGGCCAGGGTCAGGCCCCAGACCACGTAGGCGGTCATGTAATGATCGCTCTCGCCGTCCTTCCACGACCCCCAGCCGCCGTCGCCGTGCTGGAAGTCGTAGAGTCGGTCCAGCCCCTTGCGGATCATGTCGTCCAAGAGCTCGAGATCGCGCTTGCCCTTGGTGTGGGTGCTGGCGGCGTACTCGCTCTCGATACCGCCGAACATCTTGCCCGCCATGGCCTCGGCGTCGAGGCCTGCGTCGGCCAGGGTGCGCGCCACGATGGCGGCGGGCAGGAAGCGGCTCATGGTCTGCTCGGTGCAGCCGTAGGGGTAGTCGATGAGATACGGCAGCGCATCCAGCATGGTCACCGCCATGCTGGGAGCGATCTGCACCGTCATGCGCTGCGAACCCGGACGGCTCGCCGGAAGATCCAGCGTCACCAGCACTTCATCGCCGCGCACCTTGCCCGAGCGCGACAGGAACTTCTCCACGCCGTGCTCGTAGACGCGGAAGTCGCGGCGCATGGCGTCGGCGTGCTCGGCCCCCCGACCGGTGACCGTGAGCACTGCCGGTCCGGCCGTCTCCACCTCCACCTGCCAGTCCACGCGGGTCTCGCCGGCGGCGGGAACCTGCACCTGGCCGGCGCCGCCGCGCACCAGCAGCCCCTCGGCGTCCAGCGACGGGCTCACTGCCATGGCCTCGTTGGTGTTGTTGTTGAGGATGGCCGACACCGTCAGCCGGTCGCCCACCACGAAGAAGCGCGGTGCCTGCAGCCGCACGATGAGCGGCTTGCGCGTGCGCGCGGCGGCCTTCTCCATGCCGAAGCGCTGGTCCCGGGCCTGCACACGGGCCGTGGCCCGCCACGACGTCAGCGAGTCGGGGAACGTCACCTCCACGCGGGCCGTGCCGTCGTCACCGGTGACAACGTCGGGTTGCCAGAACATGGTGGAGCGGAAGTCGCTGCGTATCTGCACCGCAGGCTGCGCCGCCCCGGCGCCGCCGGCCGGCGCTGCCATGTCCATGACGGCGGCCTCCTCCATGGCCATGGGTGCGGCTGCACGGTTCATGGCGGACATGGACTTCCTGGCCACCTCCATGCGGTCGTTGGACATCTGCCCGGCCACCTTCATGTCGCCGCGCCCGTGGCGGAGCTCGTTCCTCTCGCGCTCGCCGCCCACCACGATGCCGTCGTCGTCTTTTGCACCGAGTTTTCGATAGCGCCGCTGCTGCAACGTGCTGGTGGTCCGGACCAGGAGCCCGCGCTTGCTGCCGAAGAAGAACTGTCGTGGGTCCTGCGCCAGGTCCTCCTGGATGTAGTAGACCGACTCGTCCGTGACGCCCAGGCTGACTTCCGCCGACACCGGCCGCCCTTCGTGGTCCGTCGTGCGTACGGTGACGAAACCCTTCTCCCGCGGCTCGTAGGTCTCCCGGTCGTAGCTCACATCCACGTTCAGGAAATTCTTCACGGGCGGGACCACCACCTGTTCGATGTCCTGGAACGAATCACCGTCGCTCACCATGGTGGCGGTGAGGAAGATGTTGGGGACGTGCTCCTCGCCGATGTCCAGCTGCAGCAGCTTGACGGTGCCCGTGACGTGGACCAGCCGGTAGCTGTAGAGCTCCTCCCCCGCCACGGTGAACAGGACGTAGCGGTCGTTGGTGGGCGCCACCAGCATCACCGCCGCCTTCTCGCCGGCGTGGAAGGTGTCGCGATCCACGATGATCTCCACGCCGCCGTGGCGGTAGCCCAGCTCGGTGGTGCTGCCGGTGGCCACCCAAACGGTGGTCTCCGCGGTGATCGGGCCATGGCCCTCGTCCTCGCTGCTCCACGCCGCGCGGTAATAGCCCTCGCGCTGCGCCACGAACGACAGCTCCGCATTACCCTCGGTGTCGGTGGTCAGCGTGCGGGTGAGGATCTCCTCGTGCTCGTAGCCGCTGAAGCGGAGCTGCCAGCCCGCACCGCCCGGTGAAGCCGGCGGCGGCGGGAAAACCGGCAACCCTCGGCGCAGGCGCCGCAGCGCGTCGCCGCGCACTTCGCGGCCCTGGGGATCCACCCAGATTTCCACGTAGGTGTCCCGGGTGACCTTCACCCACCCGGAGACCTGCTTCGGGTTCTCGTTGGGGTCCAGCGCGCGGAAGTCGATGCTGACCTCGTCCTGCGGCCGGTACAGGTAGTGGCGCGCCCGCGGGTGGACGTAGTAACCCTGACGGCTGACGCGCACCGTGTCGCTGCCCACCACCTCGCGGCGCGAGGCATCGGTGACCCTTGCCTCCACGCGGTACTCCAGGTCCTGGCCGGCGTCTGGTGGTGTATCGAAGTGAATCACCGCTCGGCCCGACGCATCGGTCCGGACGGTCTCGCGCTGCACGACCTGGCCACCGCGGCCCCAGCCGCTGCGCCGCGGCACCATGTCCTCGTAGAGCCAGGGATACTCCCTGGGCGGCGCCCAGTAGTGGGCGAAGGGGTTCTGGTAGACCAGCACCTCCACCGTCGCGCTGGCCACTGGACCACCAAAGTAGTAGTCCGCCTGGATGCCCACCTCCACCGAGTCGCCCAGCCGGAACGCCCGCTTGTTGCCCGCGTCGTCCTCGGGCGTCTCGATGCTGACGCGGAACTCGGGCAGCTTGTACTCCTCCAGGCGGAACAGGGCGGCGCTGCCGATGTGCCGGTTGCGGTCGCCGGTGCGGTACTGCACCTGATACGCGCCCAGCGGCATGGACTCGCTCACCTCCAGCGAGCCCCAGGCGCTGCCGAAGGAGTTGAGCTCGACCGAACCCTTTTCCACCTTGGCGCCCTGCGGGTCGGTGATCTCATAGACCAGCGTCTCCCCCGCGGGTGTGGAGTACACGGAGCCGTCGTGGCGGCGGGCCACCAGCTTCCAGCGCACCGTCTCGCCGGGGCGGTAGGCGGGCCGGTCGGTGAACGCCTGGATGTGCCAGCGAGGCTCGCCGGTGCCCCGGTAATGGCGGTTGCCCACGGCGAACGACTGGCGCCGGCCGGAGCGCGCCACGGCGAACAGCTCGCGATAGGAGCGGTCCTCGGGATGGCGGGGAAGTTCGAACAGCGCCAGCCCTTCCTCGTCCGCCGTGGCGGAGTGCGCGTGCCAGACATGGCGGCTGCCGTCGTAGGTGCGCTCCCACAGCTTCACGTCGGCACCGGGCAGAGGTGAGCCGTCGAGCACGTCACAGGCGTAGAGCAGAACCTTCTTTCCCGAGGCGGTCATCACCAGCGAGGCATCGGAGACCAGGACCAGATCCCGGGCCGTCTCGCCGCCTCCCCGGGCCACCAGGAGATACGCGCCGGGGGTCAGCTCGTCGTCCAGGCGCAGCGTCTTGCTCCCGGGCCGGTGCTCTCCCTTGTCCTCGGTGTCGAGGGACCATGATGCGTACGGCTCGCGGCCCAGCAGATCCAGTTGCTGCAGCCACTGTCCCGAGCCTGAATCGTCGGGGAAACGCGGGTCGGTGAGCAGGTCGATGGAGTGGAGGGACAGTTCCAGCCGCCGCACGTTGCGCCAGTTGAGGTGGTATTCGACCTCGGAGCCGGGGAGGAAGATGTTGGAGACGCCCACCCCCACCGACGGGCGGGTGATGTTTTCGATCTGCTGCCGTGCCTGGTCGTAGTAGCGCGTCTCCCCCTTGCTGTATTCGCGCAGCAGGCGACGGTAGAGGGAAACGGCCTCGACGTAGTCGTTCTGCTGCGTCCAGTTGCCGTCCTGCAACGTGATCCGTCCGCGATCAGCCCACCACTGCGCCAGATGGAACAGGGCGTCGTCGTACCAGCCGCTGCCCCGTCCCGCAGCCAGAGCCGCCTCGAACTCCTCCGGGACGCGGCGGAGCTGCCTCCAGTCACCGCCCTGCTGGCGCAGCGTCATGGCCAGCAGGTAATGGGCATGCGCCTGCTCGCCGGGGACGACGGCGATCTCCAGGGCGTTCTCCAGGATGTTCACCGGCAGGTAGTTCCCGTAGTAGCCGTAGCTGTAGTAGGGCTGCGCCTCCGGCGGCTCGGCCACCTTCCACACCACGCCAAGGTAACGCGTGCGTGCCGGCTCGATGTCGGCCGAGCCGGCCCACCAGTCCAACGCCGCCTGGTAGTACGACCACGCCGCGCCCCAGTTGCGCGAGTTGCGCCGGCCCCACCAGAAATCACCCAGCGATTCCTGCACCTCCACCCATACCCCATCGCGATCTTCCACGCGGCTGATATCCCGTACCAGCGCCTCGAGATCCTGGCGCGCCTGATCCAGCAGCGTTGTATCGGCGTTCTCGGTGGCGGCCTGCGAGCGCCAGAGGGTGTCGGCGAGGCGGAAGTCCACCCAGCGCGCCTGGTCCGCCGGCAGGTCCAGCTCGTCGAGATCCCGGTAGCGCTGGTAGGCCCTGGCGTAGGACCCCTCGGCGTAGTCACGCTCTGCCTGTTCGAAACGACCGGTTGGAGAGATTGTCCGAGCGGTGCCGGGATCGTCCTCCGGGCTCGAGTGGGGCGCCAGAAGCAACAATGCGGCGGTGAGGAGCGAGGCGACGACAGCGATGGCCTTCATGCGATCTCCAGGGCCCTCCTTCGCCAAGGCTACGGAGGGCGAGCAAGCGGTCCGGCGAAACGGCCGGCCCTCTCCGGGATAGGACCGGCCACCGGGACGATGGTTCCCGGGCCACCGCGTGTCGGATCGGCGACACGGGTCGCGGCGCGGGGCCCATTCTACGCCCTTCGTAGCCTTGGCGAAGGAGGACTACGCCCCGTTATACAATGAGGGGATCCCGAGCGCCTTCATGGAGAGCCCGTACATGAGAAAAACCCTCGCGCTGCCGTGGCTGGTGGCGCTGGCCCTGCTGGGGCCGCCCGTACACGCCCGCGAGCGAGACGAATCCGCCCAGCTGCCCCCCAGCCCGTTCGTCCAGCGCGAGGAGGTGCGTTTCGTCACGCTGGACCTCACCGGTGAGGAGAAGCGCCGCGGCGGCTGGCGGCCCCTGCGCGATCTGCGCCGCGAACAGGTCACCGTCCTGGTCGGGAATCGGGCAGTGGAGCTCGAGTTGTTCGAGAACCACTGCGCGGAGGGAGATGAGCCTGGAGCCGGAGGGCAGACGGTGGATGCGTCGCCCCCCACCATGGAGGCAAGCCCGGAGTTCGAGCCCGAGGAGGTGCGCTTCATCATCTACCTGGACATGTCCCGCCTGACGCTGGAGGGCTGGCGCCTCTCCCTCAAAGCCCTGAGAAAGTGGGCCGACACCTCGGTGCGACTGGAGGATCCGGTGATGATCGCCGTGGCGAAGATCGGAGGGCTGCGGGTCATCCGGCCGTTCCTCCCTGCCTCCCGGCATCTGCACGAGGATATCGAGGCGACCATGGAGGCCGGCCGGACCGACGAGTTCTGGAGTGAGTGGATGGAGTCACGGCAGAGGGCGGCCGGGGATGACTATGCGTTCTCGGGCTCCATCGCCGGCGGCGGCAGTCTCGCGGCGCTGTTCGCCGAGGAGTCCCTGCAGAACCAGCGCGCGCTCAAGAACCTGCGGGACGCCATGACCCTGTTCGACTCGGTGGAAGGGACGAAGAACCTCATCTTCTTCCAGCAGACCTTCTCCCGCTCTTCCGGACAGATGTCGTACCTGCGCCAGATCGCGCGGGGGGCCAACCGCCGCAACGTGCGCATCTACGGGGTCGCCGCCGGCGGCGGCAGGGTGAGCGATGCCATCACGTTCCTGTCCACCGAGAACGGCGGTCGCTACGTGGAGAACACCAACGACCTCGGCATGGTCCTCCATCGCGCGCGGGAGGATGCCGCTTGTTTCTTCCGCCTGGGGTTCCGCACACGGCCGAGCTACGATGGCAGCACGAAGAAGATCATCGTCCGTGTGGAGGGAGGGTCGCGCTACCGGCTGCGGCACACGCGTAGCCTGGAGGATCCGACTCTGGAACAGATGGACAGGGACATGCTGCTGGCGGCATTCCTCGACCCGCCGGCTGCCGACGCATTTCCTCTCTCGGTGGAGGTGGTGCCGCTCTTCGATCACGCCCATGGCACCCGCATGAGGGTACAGATCCAGGTTCCCGTGTCGGGGATCCTCTCGCTTCCGGTGATGGTGGACGGCGAGAGCTTGCGCCAGATGCGCGTGCAGGCCGGAATCTCCGTGATCACGCTCACCGAGTCGGACGCGGCGGTGGGAGTGCAGGAGCTCGGCTTCGACGTCGACGAGGACACGAAGCTGCTGGAATTCTCCCGGCAGTCGGTCCTGACCTTCCCGGCCTCCGCTACTGCGAGCAAGGAGTCCCGGCATCTGGCGTTCGCCGAGGAGATGGACGCGCCTCCGGGAGCATACCGCCTGGTGCTGGTGGTCCAGGACCGGCTGGCGCGCACCGTGGCGGCAGCGGTGACCGAGTTCCAGGTACCCGACGAGAGGCGGGCACTGGGGGCCGTCCGGCTGCTGCTGGAAGATCCGCTGGCGGTGGCCATGAAGCGAGAAAACCCCCCACAGGCGCGCCATGGCAAGCCGGGCCGCCTGGTCGGCGCGGCCCTCTCGCTGCCCGATGGCGCCCGGGTCCGGAGCGCGGTATCTTTGGACCGCAGCAAGGCCGTCTCCCTACTCTACGGGATGTGCGACACTCGCCTTCCCGCGGGGAAGACGGAAGAAGCCTGGAAGCCCTTCCAGGGCTGGCAGATCAACCGCTCGCTGGAGTGCGACGGAGGGGGCGAACCCATCCCCCTGGAAGGTGGCCGGCTTCCGGCGGCCGGATGGGAGGACCGATGCATCCTTCTGGTGAACCCCATCCCGGCGGGCTCCCTGCCGCCGGGATCCTGCAAGTTCGAGGTCACGCTGGAACGCCCTGGAGTCGCCACCGAGGTCCAGGGTCTCGCGCTCGAGGTGGCCACGGCCTCGACGAGCACCGTCGCGGGCACCCAGCCGTGAACCTCATCACCCTGCTGCGTCTCACGGGAAGGAGAATGCGATGAAGTTCGTTCGTTCCATTCTGATCCTGCTGACCCTGACGACGTCCGGGATCTGCCTGGCCCAGGTGGGCACGGACCCCGGCACCGGTGAGGTGTGCGGCGGGTTCGCCGGCATCGCCTGCAGCGAAGGGGAGTTCTGCAAGCTCAACGTGGGCGAGTGCTGCTGTGATTTCCAGGGCATCTGTACGCCCATCCCGTTGGGCTGCCCCGACGTCTGGCTTCCGGTGTGCGGCTGCGACGGCGTCACCTACGGCAACGACTGCGAGGCCGACGCTGTGGGCATCTCCATCGCCCACCTCGGAGAGTGCGCGCAGAGTTGCGGCGGCCCCCTCACCGTCCTGTGCCCGTCCGGCCAGTTTTGCAAGTTCGACACCGGCCAGTGCGCCGGTGATGACGGCGTGTGCACCGACATCCCCGAGGCCTGCACCGCAAACGTGGATCCGGTGTGCGGCTGTGATGGCGTGACCTACAACAACGAGTGCGAGGCGGAGGTGGCCGGCGCCTCGGTGGAGCACGCCGGACCGTGCGAGAACGTCTGCGGCGGCATCGCCGGCCTCCAGTGCGGCGAGGGCGACTACTGCAAGCTGGAGGAGGGTGAGTGCTGCTGTGATTTCGAAGGCACCTGCCTGCCCATCCCGGGCGATTGCATCCCGGACTGCCACCCGGTGTGCGGCTGCGATGGAGCCAGCTACCGCAATGAGTGCGAGGCAGCAATGACGGGGGTTTCCGTAGAACATCGTGGCCTGTGCCACGAGGTGCCGGACCTGGGGTTCACGGCCGCCGGCGACCTGTCGTGGGGCTCGCTGCCGGGTGCCGGGCCGTTCAACGTCTACCGCTCCGGGCCGGATCCGCAATCCGCAGGTAGCGGTGCCAACTGCTTCGCTCCGGGCGTCGCCGGCACCTCGATGGCCATCCCGGACGAGCCGCCTCCGGGTGGCCTGTGGACATTCGTGGTCACCGGCATGTTCCCGGAGGGCGAAGGTCCTCCCGGCATGAACAGTGGCTGTGCGCCGCGCAACTTCACACCTTGCGGCGAACACTAGAGGTCCGACCACTGCTGTAGCCGTCAACGAGGAGTCTGTGAAGGCTGGCGATATGGCACGCCGGATTCATAGAGGGTACGACGACTCTGATACGCTGCTTTCTTTTCGTCTGGGGCCAGCTCGATGGCCTCCGTTTCCCGTCGGACGGCTTGCGTGAAATCTCCGTTCTCCGCGAGAGCGGCCGCGAGGGTGTCCAGGAAGCTACTCCGTTTGCCGCCGGTGGAGTCAACACAATGCCGGGCCCAACGGACGGCCTCTTCACCGTCACGCAGGCTTGAATCCTCACACGTCGCAAGAAGCCACGCTAGATTGTTGGCGGCATCCAGGGAATTCGGATCTTGGTGGATTGCCTGGCGGTAGTACTGGACGGCATCCCGGAACTGGCCTCTCCTTTCTGAGAGCTTGCTGAGCTCCAGCAGCGCCTGGGTAAACGAAGGTGCGACGTCGAGGACGCTCTGGTAGTACCTTGATGCCTCATCGACCCGGCCTGCTTCGTCAAGGAACTTGGCGATCTGGTAGCGCACCTTGGCGTCCTTCACTCTGACGATCTCCGCCAATCTCGCGTCATCCAACGTGCTGCCGGAAAAATGTGCTGCTTGACGGAGGCGGTCTACGGGTGCAGCCCGCGAATGAGCTGCATCCTCGAGCAGGTCATCCACCGCCATGCGGCCTTTGTAGATCACGGACACGCTTCCACGGCTATCGATCAAGAAACTCGTCGGCAAAGGGAGCGGTCGGTGCAGGGGGATAACGAGATCATGCACGAACTGCAGGATGTGCAGCAGCTCCGAGCTAGCCTGATAGCTCGGGAACGGAAAATGCTGCTGGGTCAATAGACGCGCTGCTTTGTCGGGGCTCGATCCGTCATCTCCGATGCCATCGACGCTGAGGGCGACAATGCTGAGGCCTGCTTCCCTGATTTCTCTCTCTCTCTCTGTGAACTCTCCCAGCTCAGCGACGCACGGTGGACACCAACTCGCCCACAAGTTGAGCAAGACGGTCTTTCCGTGAGCCAGCTCGGGCATCGTCAACAGGTCGGTGATGGGAACGGGCGCGAGAAGGGGAATTCCCCTGCGATGGGAAGGGGTCGGCGTCTCCGGAACCGAGGAGAAGATCTCCAGGGCGCGGGAAGGATCCGTTATCTCAAACGGCCTGCCGGTTCCTTGGTTCAACGCGTAGCGATGGTCCACTTCAAGAGGCGCGAACTCCTCGAGTTCTCCGCCGGGCCACACCACGATCACCTTTTGGATGCTGGAGGAATCACCCAAGCCAAAGTGAAGCCACTTCGTGGACTGAGCAAGGAACCCATCGCCGGCGTGCAACGTCTTGATCCGTCTCTTGTCGCCTTCCTTGTCCGTAACGACCTCGACCCTTGCCCCGACGGCATCACGATTCGTTGTCGTGCCGTTGCCACGGAGCTTGATCGCAGAATAGCGGTTTCCGTGGGGCGATTCGTTCCGCATGAAGCGGAGGCGTGGTGCATTGCGGTTGGATATCCAGAGATCAATGTCACCGTCGTGGTCCCAATCCGTCAGAGCGACTGCCCGCGCGTCATCCGGAAAGTCGAGCCCAGAGGCTGCGGAGATGTCCGTGAAACCCTGGCCGCGCGTATTCAGAAAAAAACAGTTGCGCTCTCTACCGCTCCAGGAACGCCCCGAAGCGATCATCTGGTTGAGAGCCAGTGTCGCGCGCTTCTCGGCTTCGGTGGCTTCCTGGCGAAAATCGATTCTGCCCTGGGACACGCCCTGGCGCCAAAAGAAACTTCACAGGTCACCGGTATCTTCCGTCGTTATGAAGCCGTTGGCGACGACCAGATCCTCCCATCCATCGTTGTTCAAGTCGATGAAGTTGGAGCTCCATGCCCATCTGCCCATCGTGACGGCTTGAGCCACACTGACATCTTCGAATCGGTTCCTGCCGAGATTCTTGAATAGAGTGTTGCCTCTGGCAAAACGCTGCAACAGCGACCGCACGTTTTCTGGAGCATCCCGGCGAAACTGAGCTTGATGGGTGATCCGACTTCCAGCCGCAGAAAACATGTTTCCCACGTAAACATCCATCAAACCGTCGCGATCGTAATCGCCCCAAGAGACCGACATGCCGGAGGCACTGTCTTCAGCGCCGGCCTGACCCGCGATATCAACAAAGGTTGCACTTCCCTTCTCGGCAAGCTGATTCCGGAAAAGGTTGTTGCGTCCGTAATCGTTGGCCACGTATAGATCCTGATCTCCATCGTTGTCGAAGTCCTCCCATGCCGCTGCGTGGCTAAAGCGCCGATTGTTGACATCCAGGCCTGCCTCTTCGGTCACGTCGAGGAAGCGCCACTCGCTATCCTCGGCGATCTCGTTCCTGTAGAGACTGTTGCGCCCGCCGTTATTCGCGTCGTAGTAGATGAAATTCTCGGATGTAGTCGCCGTGGCTCCCACTGTGGAGGTCCCGAACTGATCGTCGCTGTCCCGAACGCATACGTACAAGTCCAGATCGCCGTCGGAATCGTAATCCGCGGCACTCAGTGACATGGTGTCTTCACCAGTGGGCAGAAGGCCCTTCATCTTGAACTGGCCGGCGCCGTTGTTCTCGGCCAGAACGAGATTCCCCACCGTTGCGACGACCAGATCCTGGTCTCCATCGTTGTCCAGATCAACAAGGAGCGCGCTCCGTGAGCTCTCCAACCAGTCGACTCCGGATTGCACCGATGTGTCGATCACCGTTCCATCCGGCTGCTGCAGGTACAAGCGATTCGGAAGGCCCTGCTCTTGACAGACGTAGAGATCATCCAGTCCGTCGCCGTTCACATCCCCGACGGAGATCCCGGGGTTTCCCAGAACGTGAAAGTAGCGATCATCTTGAGATCGGCCAAGCCAGTAGTTGTAGCCGACCAGCAGTTGAGCGTGGTAAGAGTCGGTCTTGCGCAGCACGGAGTCGGTACAGTCTGAGAACAACCTCTGATCGGCAACCGTCCTCACACGTTCAAACCGGTCGACACGGATACTTCGGAGTCTAGGGTTCGCATCCGGGGAAGTCCATTCCCAGCGAATGGACCATGTGGCATGTTCCTCCACAATCCCCGATTCCGTATGCCCCGAAAGGCTGAAGTACTGGGTTGTTTCAATGTCGCCCGCGCGCTGCCGAACGTCAAAGATCTTGAATTCGAAACGAAGACCGGAAACTTTACCGAGGTCCTTGACGAACTCGGACAAGACCTTGCCAAACCCGTCAGCACCTTCGTAGGTGGTTGATGGTGGATCGGACGGAAGTCGGTGGCTGTCCGGTGCCCGTTCCACGCTCAGGACGTCATCCTTGTAGACCACGAGCATCTCTGCCGGGTGGAGCGGTCCACAAGAAAAGTCGGGTGATGCAAGCGAAGCAAGCTCGTCAGGGGCCACAGGACGGCCCCGCTTGATGAGTTGGCCTATCTGGTTAAGCTGTTGTTTCGCCTTCTTGGCAAGGACCTCGGAGCTCCATCCGTCTCGAAGCGGATTGTCCAGTTCCGTCCAACTGGGCTTCGTGTCGATAGAGATGCGTGGATCCTGCTGCGGATTGGATTCGTCAGGTAACAGGTCGCTTTCGGGCGGAGGATGGCTCAAGAAGAGGCCAAGCATGAGAACCACCCCGACGATTACAACGCCCACCAGGATGAGTCGGCCTTGCATGAGCCCACCCCTGAGGAACGAGGTCGAACGCTCAGGTTCATGCCCCATGCCGGGTCCTCCCGTCGCGACCAGCCACTGCGGCTGGCGCCACGCCAAGCATACCGATTATGGCTTTCCCGGTCCAAAGCAAGAAAAGGGGGCGGCAACTTTTGGTCACCGCCCCATGGGTAGTCGGAACTACTACTCAGCCAGGCGTCTTAGAAGCTGCTTGGCCTCCTTCGCCACGGCCTCGTTCTTGAGGTCCATCGCGTGGTCCCGGATGTCCCTCAGATGCTCTGCAAGCAGGGATTCGTATCTGACATCCGCTCGCCTGAGAAGCCGTCGCACGACCTGAATGCGGACCTCCAGTTCATACCCTCCACTGAGAACCGTCAGGAGGGCATCGGTCGAGGCCTGCAGATCCTCCTGCAACGAGGAGGCGTTGGCCACAATGGTCAGATGCCGCTGGATGGCCTCGAGCGGGTCCTCGTCCGCCGCGGCAGCAGGTGCTTTCTCTCCGGCCGCCTCTTGGTCGGTCTGAGACTCGGGGACGTCCACCCCGCCGCTCAGGACCATCGGGACGCTGGATGCCGGAGTCGAGACGGTCTCGACCGTCGGCTCCGCGACCTCGACGGCACCTGGCATGGCCGCGCCGGCGCTGGCGGGCCGGGAGACGGCGGTCGTCGCCGGCACCGCGGTGCTCGCCAGGGCCCAGCCCTCGACCCCCGCCTCGCCCTCGTTGACGGCACCGGCACAGTCGGCCGCCCGCCGACAAAGGGTCGGGT
>CBDVAL010000068.1:0-15021 GCA_965371955.1 uncultured bacterium
ACGTGAATCCGCTGCATGCTGCCCCCGCGGCGGCGCGGGAAGGGTCGGGAAACCACTTCTACCCATACCAGTCGTTGTGGCCGGGCTGTTGCTGGCAGGAACGTCGCAGAGAACCGAGCCGGCGAGGCCGGCCTTGAGGGAATATGGAACAGGAACGAGCGGGCGGGCGCAGAGCCAGTTCCGAGACGCTGAAGAAATACCTCCAGGAGATCTCCCGGCTGCAGCGCGTCACCCCGCAGGAGGAGAAGGACCTGGGGCGGCAGATCCAGGGCGGCGATGATGAAGCGCTGCGTGTGTTGGTGGAGGCCAACCTACGCTTCGTGGTCTCCTTCGCCAAGAAATACCGCGGCTGCGGACTATCCTTCCTGGACCTGATCAACGAGGGCAATATCGGACTCATCGAGGCTGCCAAGCGCTTCGATCCCAACAAGAACGTCAAGTTCATCACGTATGCCGTCTGGTGGGTGCGCCAGTCCATCATTCATGCCCTCTCGGATCAGTCCGGCGCGTTTCGCTTGCCGCAGAAGCAGGCCAACCTGCTGTACCGCATCGGCAAGACCATCTCCAAGCTGACCATCCAGTTGCAGCGCAACCCCACAGTCGACCAGATCGCCGAGGTCATGAAGGTGTCGGCGAGCGAGGTCACCTCGCTGCTCCAGGTTTCAGACGACAATGTCTCGCTCTCCACCGTCATCGACGAGGAGCACGACTTCCACCTGGCCGACAAGCTGGAACAGAAGATGATGCCCTCCGCCGACGCGGTGCTGATGAAGTCATCCATGAAGACCCATCTCAGCCGGGCGTTGGAGGAATTGGACGCCAAGGAGGCGCGGGTCATCAAGCTGCGCTTCGGGTTGGGCAACTCCGAGCCCAAGACATTGAAGGATATCGGTGGCATGATGGGGCTCAGCCGCGAGCGCATCCGCCAGATCGAGGCACAGGCTCTGCAGAAGCTCAACCGCTCGCAGAAGTGCCAGCAGCTGCGCGGCTACTTGAACTGAGTCGTTCCATGCCCAAGCGCAACTTCCCATCTCATTCCGGCGAGGGGTCGGCAGGCGACGGGGAAGAGTGCGTGCGCTGCTACGGCACGGGCTATCAAGTACAGGCGGATGCCGACGGGGTGGAGCGGGCGCGGGCCTGTAGCTGCCGCGATGGTCGCAGGGAGGGCGTATTGCTGGAGGCGGCGCGCATCCCCCGGCGCTACGAGCACTGCTCGTTCGAGAACTACGAGAACCACCACCCGGCCCAGGAGACCGCGCGTCAGTTTGCGCGCCGGTTCGTCAAGGAGTTTCCCGTCGGTGAGATGGGCCTGCTGTTCACCGGGCCCTGTGGCACGGGGAAGACCCATCTGGCAGTGGCCATCCTCCGGTCCCTGATCCAGGATCGAGGACTGCACTGCCTGTTCTACGATTTCCAGGACCTGTTGAAGGAGATCCAGGCCTCCTACCGTCCCACCAGCGCGGCGTCGGAGATGGATATTCTGCAGCCCGTCTTCACCTGTGACGTGCTCCTCCTCGATGACCTGGGTGCGCAGAAGCCCACGGCCTGGGTGCGGGATACGGTTGGACACATCATCAACAACCGCTATAACAACCGTCGCATCATCCTGTTCACCACCAATCGCAAGGACCTGCCCGAGGAAAGCATCACGACGCGGCGGACGGAGCCCAGCGAGGCCACGCTGCTCGATCAGATCGGCCAGCGAATCCACTCGCGTGTCTACGAGATGTGCCGCGTGGTTTCCATCGAGGGTCCCGACTACCGCAAGCTGACCAAGCAGCCCGGCCTGCGCTCGCTCATGAACCGCCCCGATCGGCCAGGTCCGGGCTCAGGCTGCTGACCCCACCGTCTCGAGACCCCCCTCCTACTCGCTGTCTCGGTTGATCGGGTTCCGCAGCGGTTGATAGAATGAGCCTGGAAGCGGTTGCGGGGGCGGTCTCATCCGAGGGCGTCGTCAATCCATCCCCGGGAGACTTCCTCCCTCCTTACCGAGGAATCGATGAAAAAGGAAATCTGGGTCCTGAACGGCGCACGAACCCCGTTCGGCGAATACAACGGAGTCCTGCGAGGCTTCTCGGAGATCGAGCTGGGCGCCGTGGCGGCCCGCGGCGCCTTGGAACGCGCGGAGGTGGAGCCTGCCCGCGTGGAGCATGTGATCTTCGGCAACGCGATGCAGAACAGCCGCAATGCCATCTACGGCGCGCGTCATGTGAGCCTCAAGGCCGGCATACCGGTGGAGACCCCCTGCCTGACCGTGAACCGGATCTGTGGCTCCGGTATCCAGTCCATCGTGAGTGCTGCGCAGCTCGTGGAGTTGGGCGAGGCCACCACGGTTCTGGCCGGTGGAATGGAGAGCATGAGCCAGGCGCCCCATGTGATCCGCGGTGCGCGCGTGGGTCTCAAGCTGGGCCAGGGAGAGCTCGAGGACTCGCTGATGGTCTCGCTCATGGACGAGTACTGCGGCCTCTACATGGCCCAGACCTCCGACAAGGTGGCACGCAAGGTGGGCATCGGGCGTGAGGAGATGGACGCCTATGCCGTGCGCAGTCAGCAGGCCGCCGATCGGGCCGCCAAGGCGGGCAAGTTCGCCGACGAGATCGTGCCCGTGACCATCAAGAAGAAGGGTGTGAATCAACCGTTCGCCGAGGACGATCACCGGCGCCCGGAGACCACGCTGGAGACACTCTCCCGGCTGAAATCGGCATTCGGCGATGGCATGGTGACCGCTGGCAATGCCAGCGGCATCGTGGACGGCGCTGCGGCGGTGCTGGTGATGGATGCCGACCGGGCGCGCAAGTCCGGCCACAAGCCGCTGGGCCGCATTGTCGCCTGGGACTACGCCGGTGTGGAGCCCTCCGAGATGGGCATCGGTCCGGTGCCGGCCTGCCGCGGCGCGCTGCAGAAGGCAGGGCTGGCCCTGGCGGAGATCGACCTGGTGGAGATCAACGAAGCGTTCGCCGGGCAGTACCTGGCCGTGGAGAAGGAGCTGGAGCTCGACCGCGACAAGGTCAACGTCAACGGCGGCGCCATCGCCCTCGGCCATCCGCTGGGCGCCACCGGCACACGCCTGGTGCTCACGCTGTTGCTCGAGTTGCACCGCCGCGGCGGCAAGTACGGCATGGCATCAGCGTGCATCGGCGGCGGACAGGGGATCGCCCTCATCGTCGAGGGACTCCATTAGGAGACGGCATGTATCAGAACATCGAAGTGGCGCGCGAGGGTCGGTTGGCCACGGTGACGGTGAACCGGCCCGAGAAGCTCAACGCGTTGACCCGGGCCACCATCGACGAGCTGCGCGCGGCGTTCGAGGAACTGGGCGCCGACGCCGAAGTGGGCGGCGTGATCCTCACGGGTGCCGGTGCGAAGGCGTTCGTCGCCGGTGCGGACATCGGCGAGCTCAACGATCTCGGACCTGTGGCGGCGCGCGAGCATGCTCTGCACGGGCAGGCGCTGTGTCGCACCATCGAGACGCTGGGCAAACCGGTGGTGGCGGCGGTGCAGGGCTTTGCCCTGGGCGGCGGGTGCGAGCTGGCCATGGCCTGCACCCTGCGGGTGGCCGGCGAGAAGGCGCGTTTTGGACAGCCGGAGGTCAAGCTGGGGCTGATCCCCGGTTTCGGCGGCACCCAGAGGCTGGGCCGCCTGGTGGGGCGGGGCCCGGCGCTGGAGCTGCTGCTCACCGGCGAGATGATCGATGCCCGCGAGGCGCATCGCCTCGGGCTGGTGAACCGCGTCGTGCCGCAGGACCAGGTAATGGCGGAGGCGCGCACGCTGTTGGCGAGCATCCTGGAGCGCGCACCGTTGGCAGTGCGCTACATCCTGGAGGCGACGCACCAGGGTCTGGAATTGCCGCTGGAGGATGGGCTGCGGCTGGAGGCCAACTTGTTCGCTGTGACATTCGCCACCGAGGACAAGCTGGAGGGCACGCGTGCCTTCCTGGAGAAGCGGCCTCCTGCGTTCCGGGGAAAGTGACGCCATGACCGACGGTGGTGCTTCCACCTCCGATCTCATCTACGACTGGAACCTCCACCCGGGCAAGCCCCCTGCCGTGGGGCAGGTGCAGCTGGATGACGAGACGCTGCGGGATGGCCTGCAGTCCCCGTCGGTGACCGACCCTCCGCTGGAGTGGAAGCTGCGCGTCCTGCTGCTCATGGACGAGTTGGGTATCGACACCGCCGCCGTCGGGCTGCCGGGGGCGGGTCCCAGGGTGGTGAAGGATGTCACCGCCCTGTGCCGCGAGATCGTCCGTCAGGACCTCTCCATCCGGCCCAACTGTGCCGCGCGCACCATGATCCAGGATGTCGAGCCCATTGTCCGGATCAGCGGGGAGGTGGGCCTGCCCATCGAGGCGTGCCTGTTCATCGGCTCGTCACCCATCCGGCAGTACACCGAGGGCTGGACCCTGGACACCATCCTGGGGCACACCGAGAAGGCGGTGTCGTACGCGGTGAAGCACGAACTGCCGGTGATGTTCGTCACCGAGGACACCACACGCGCACGGCCCGAGGATTTGCGCCGCCTCTACACCACGGCCATCGAATGCGGTGTCAAGAGAATCTGCGTCTGTGACACGGTGGGACATGCAACCCCGGAGGGCGTGGACGCGTTGATCCGTTTCGTGTGCACCATCGTGGAGGAGAGCGGCGAAGATGTGGGTGTGGACTGGCATGGCCACCGGGATCGGGGCATGGATCTCATCAATTCCCTGACGGCCATTCGCGCCGGGGCCACCCGGGTTCACGGATGCGGCCTGGGCATCGGCGAGCGCAGCGGCAACACGCCGATGGATCTCCTGCTCGTGAACCTGAAACTGCTGGGCTGGATCGACCGCGACCTGACCCGGCTGGGGGCGTACTGCCGGGCGATCTCGGAGGCCTGCGGAGTTCCCATCCCGAGCAACTATCCGGTCGTGGGTTCCGATGCCTTCGAGACCGGGACCGGCGTACATGCGGCGGCGGTGATCAAGGCGTTCCGCAAGGGAGATGCATGGCTGGCGGATCGGGTCTATTCCGGCGTCCCTGCCGGCGAGTTCGGCCTGCAGCAGCGCATCCGCGTCGGACCCATGAGCGGCCGCTCCAACGTGGTCTACTGGCTGGAGCAGCACTCCATCGAGCCGGACGACGCGGTGGTGCAGCGCATCTTCGACGCCGCCAAGCAGTCCCCGCGACTGCTGGAGGATGACGAGATCGAGTCGCTGGCCCGGGGCTCCGAGGATTCCGGGTGAGCTACTCCTGCCGCCAACTCCGCGGCGTGTTTCCCTCTCCTGGCGCAGCGTGCGCCGCCCTTCTTCCGCACCTCTCATGAACCACCGCACCCGCGTCCGGCTGCTGCAGTCAGGGGTAGCTCTCGTCCTGCTGGTGTTCCTCGCTGCGCTTGCCGGGATGATCCTGCAGGGGCAGCGCGATGCAGCACCGGAGCAGCCCTCTGCCACCCAGAAGCTCGCCGAGGAGGCGCTGCAGGCCGAGGCGGAGCAGGTCTCCACCGGGTTCGAGGTGACCCGCACGCGGGAGGGCGCTCCGGAGATCACCGTGCGGGCCGACCGACTCCTGGGGCTTCGCGGGGACGTCTATCTGTTGCAGGAGCCCACGCTGGAGATTCACCACGAAGGACAGCAGCCGTCCATCGTGGAGGGTCGCAAGGGAACCTTTGATATGGACAGGGGTGTAGGCACGGTGGAGGGTGAAGCCCATGCCATCCTGCGCAACAAGTTGGTTGTCGACTCGGAGAGTCTCGACTATCACGACGGCGGTCCCGTCGATGCAAGAGGGAACGTACGGTTTCGCCGTGGTGCGCTGGAAGGCGAATCGGAGGAGTTGCACTACGATCCTGCAGGCGAGGTCGTGGTGTTGCAGCAGAAGGTGAGGGTGCAGGGCCGACGCGAGTCAGGACACGAGTCCTGGACGCTGGAGACCGAATGGCTGCGCTACTTCTCACAGCAGGGACGGGTACAGACGCGGTCATTCGTCCTGGTGTCCGATGAGGGGACGCTCAGCGGCGATCGTCTGGAGCTGGAACTGGGCGAGGTGGAGGGAGACCTGCGCCATCTTGTCTCCATCGGCGCCGCGGTGCTACGAGTGCCGGTGCAGCGCGGGGAGGGGCCTGCTTCCATCCGGATCATGACCGGCGATCGGATCGAGATCGAACCGCCGGATGACGACGCAGAGGAGCCTCGCCGGATCCTTTCCCGCGGAAACGCCCATCTCTTTCAGGAAGGGGGTTCAGCGCAGCACCTGCGCGCGGAACGCATCGAGTGGCAGCGTGGGAGCGCGATGGATTCCGGGCCGGCGCGTGCGGGAGAGGTCTCGCGCATCGACGCGCGCGGTGACGTCATCCTGGACCTCGAGACCGCGGAGGGAGCGTCACACCTCACCACATCGCGCCTGGAGGCCTGGCTGGATGCCGACGGCGCGGTGCAGCGCGGAACCGCATTCGAGCCGGTGCGCTACGAGGGTCCCGAGGGCACCGCTCGCTGCCGGGAGATGGACTTCGCGGACGGTGGCGACCGGCTCCTGCTGCGCAGCGAGAGCGGGCCGGCGGCGGTGATGGAGATCCCGGAGGGGCGCATCGTGGCCCGCCGGCTGGACCTGTCGCGCAGCCGCGGTGAGCTCACCGCCACCATCGATGTCCAGACCTTGCACACCGGGGCGGCAGGCGAGGGGCTGTTCCAGTCCGACGAACCGCTGCACGGCACGGCCGACAAGGTGGTGGCGCTGAGGCGCGAGGGACGCATCCACTACGAAGGGGCCGCACGACTGTGGCAGGCCGACAACCTGTTGCAGGCGGATACCATCGAAATCCTGCAGGACAGCGGCGTTCTGGAGGCTGAGGGCCAGGTGAGCACACGCTCGGTGGTGCCGGAGGAGGACGGGAGCGGGCAACGCCTGGTTCTCGGCAGTGCGGAGCATCTTCTCTTTCGAGACCACGACAAGACCGCGGTCTATTCCCGCAAGGCCCGGCTGCTCTGGGGCAGCGACGAGGTGGAGGCCGAGCAGATTCACGTGAGCCTGGGGGAGGATCGCAAGGTCCGCCGTGTGCAGGCCGAGGGAGACGTGAGGCTGCGTTCGCCGGGGCGCCATGCCACCGGCCACCGGCTCGATTACGACGTCGTCGGGGGGGAGGCGATCCTGCACGGTGGGGATCGACTCGCGATCGCACAAAACCTGGAGAATCAACAAGTTGTCAAGGGTCAGTCGTTGACAATGGACCTCTCAGGTGGTACAATCAATCTGCAATCGGGCCCAGGTGGAAGGACGTGGATCACCTTGTCGCCCAGCGCGAGCGCTCCCGACTCCGCCGAGGGGTTGGAGGGCTCCCCCGAAGGCGAGGCGAAAGAGGATCGGTCCCTTGAGACGTCACCTGGCCATTGAATGCCTGAGCAAGAGCTACCGGGGGCGGCAGGTTGTCGACCGGGTGAACCTGGAGATCCGGCCCGCCGAGGTGGTGGGATTGCTCGGGCCCAACGGGGCGGGCAAGACCACGATCTTCTATTGCATCCTGGGCCTGGTCGCCCCCGATTCAGGGCGCGTGCTTCTGGACCGTGCGGATATCACCGCGCTGCCCATGTATCAGCGGGCCCGGAGGGGGATCAGCTTCCTGCCGCAGGAAGCGTCGATCTTTCGCAAGATGACGGTTGCGGGGAACTTGATTGCCATCCTGGAGACCCTGAACGGCTCGCGCGCTGATCGGGAGCGCCGCGTCGCGCAGCTCCTGGACGACTTCCAGATCGCTCATCTGGCGGGGGAGCGCGGCGATACGCTCTCCGGCGGGGAGCGACGACGAGTGGAGACTGCCCGGGCGTTGGTGCTGAACCCATCGTTCATCCTGCTGGATGAGCCGTTCGCCGGCATCGACCCCAAGGCCCGTTCGGATATCCAGTCCATCATCTCCGATCTGCGCAGCAGGGACATCGGGGTATTGATCACGGATCACAATGTCCGGGAAACCCTGCAGATTACCGACCGGGCATACATCATTGCCGAGGGGACCATCATCAAGGATGGCAGCCCGTCGGAGCTGGCCACGGACCCGCGGGTCCGTGATGTGTATCTGGGAGAGGATTTCCGGTTGCACTAGCCTCCCTCCGGGAGGCGCACCGAAAGGACGTCATGGCCCTGGAACAGAAGCTGCAGTTGCGCATGTCGCAGAGGCTCATCATGACGCCCTCGCTGCAGCAGGCCATCAAGCTGTTGCAGATGTCCAAGCTCGATCTGGTTGCCGAGATCAACCAGGAGCTGGTGGACAATCCCGCCCTGGAGGAGTCCAACCTCGAGGGCGACATCGAGCCCACGCCCGCCGAGGCAGAAACCGAGGCTCCGGAGGACGAGCGCGCCTCGCTGGATGAGATCGATGTGGAGGCCTTCTTCCAGGAGTACCTGGATGGTGGCTATACGCCTCCGTCACCCCCGCCGGAGGACGTCCAGCTGCCTTCGTTCGAGCAGACCGTCTCCAAGACCGAGGACCTCTACGACTACCTTCACTGGCAACTGAGCATGAACTCCGACCCCGACCTCAACCACGAGGTGGTCAAGGCCATCATCGGGAATCTGGACACCGACGGGTATCTGGTGGCCACCGTGGAGGAGATCGCCGCCATGGGCAACTGGCCCAACAGCGAGGTGGAGCGTTGCGTGCTGGTGGTGCGCGGCTTCGACCCCGCCGGCATCGGGGCCAGGGATCTGCAGGACTGCCTGCTGTTGCAGATCCATCGTCTGGAACTCGAGGGAAGCCTGGTGGAGACCATCGTGCGCGATCACCTCGCGCTGGTGGAGTCACGCAACTTCGAGGAACTGGGCAAGGTGCTGGGCTCCTCCAAGGAGGAAGTCTACGCGGCGGTGCAGGTGCTACGGCGGCTGGATCCGAAGCCCGGCCAGAAACATAGCGCAGAGCAGTCGCGCTACGTGATTCCGGATGTCCATATCATCAAGGACGGTGACGAGTACCGCATCTTGCTCAACGACGACGGCATGCCGCGTCTGCGGGTGAGCCCGGCCTACCGCAAGATGCTCTCGGGCATCGACGGGGCCGGGGGCAAGGACGCCAAGGAGTACCTGCGCGAGAAATGCCGCTCGGCGTTGCGGCTGATCAAGAGTGTGGAGGAACGCCAACGCACCATTGTCAAGGTGGCCAAGAGCATCGTCAAGCATCAGCGCGCCTTCCTGGACCGGGGAGTTCAGGGCCTGCGACCGCTGATCCTCAAGGATGTGGCCGACGACATCGGGATGCATGAATCCACGGTGAGCCGGGTGGTGAACAACAAGTACATGCACACGCCGCGCGGCCTGTTCGAGATGCGCTACTTCTTCCACAGCGGAATCAACACGGTGGGGGGCAGTGACATGTCCTCACTGGCCGTCAAGGAGAAGATCCGCGCCATCATCGGAAGGGAGGACAGCCGCAGTCCGCGCAGTGACTCGGGCATCGTGACATTGTTGCGCGCGCAGGGAATCAAGATCGCCCGGCGCACAGTGGCCAAGTATCGCGAAGAGCTTCGCATTCCTTCTTCCACGGATCGCAAGAAGGCAGCGCTGGGGCCGTGAGGACGATGGCCGTGCTGCCATTTTTCAAGGAGACGCCCATGAAGGTAGCCTTTACCGGCCGCAATCTCGTGGTCACACCCGCCATGCAGGAGTTCGCAACGGAACGACTGGAGAAGCTGGAGCACTGGCTGGAGGGTCTCTCCGAGGCCCACGTGATCCTTGCCAAGGAGAAATACCGGCACATCGCGGAGGTGGTGGTCAAGGGCAAGAACGTCGTTCTCAGCGGCACGCAGGAGACGGAGGATATGTATTCCTCCATTGGCAAGGCGCTGGAGAAGATCGAGCATCAGGCCCGGCGGCATCGCGAGAAGCACACCGTGGCCAAGCGGCGCCGTGGGCGCAAGTCGGCGAACAACGGGTCCGAACGCGATGAGGTGGTGGAGGAGTTGGTGCTGGCCACCCTGCCCCAGGGCAAGTACGTGATCCAGGACGAGACCTACCCCCACAAACCCATGACGGTGGAAGAGGCCGCCTTGCAGCTGGAACAGGAGGAGCACGATTTCCTGGTGTTCCGGGACGTGAGCAGCCAACGGTTCGGGGTGCTCTATCGCCGGGCGGACGGCAACCTCGGCCTGATCCTGCCGAGCACGTAGGGTGGGTTTCTTGACCCCTCCCGGCAGTGCTAGGATTCGCTGCACGCAGGGGCAAATCGGACGTCGCACAGAGATTCGGTGAGGATCGTATGTCGAGAGGAAAAGGGGACGGCAAGCGGCGCTGGCAAGAGGATACGTTGCAGCCCGCACTGGATCGCAAGAAGGATCGCGACGCCGAATTCTCCACGGTTTCCAGCATGGAGATGGACCGGATCTACTCCTGGGAGGACCGTGAAGGCTGGGACCCGGCCACGCAGCTCGGCTACCCCGGCGAACCGCCCTACACCCGTGGCGTGCATCCGAGCATGTACCGCGGGCGGCTGTGGACCATGCGGCAGTTCGCCGGCTTCGGCTCGGCGCACGACACCAACCGTCGCTATCACTACCTGTTGGAACATGGCCAGACCGGCCTGTCGGTGGCTTTCGACCTGCCCACCCTCATGGGGTTGGACTCGGATGACCCTCTCTCCCAGGGCGAGGTGGGCAAGGAAGGTGTGGCCATCGACACGCTGGCAGACATGGAGACGCTGTTCGACAGCATCCCACTGGATCAGGTCTCCACCTCCATGACCATCAACTCACCGGCCATGGTGCTGTTCGCCATGTATCTGGCGGTGGGGGAGAAGCAGGGCGTGCCGCTGGAGAAGTTGCAGGGCACGTTGCAGAACGACATTCTGAAGGAGTACATCGCCCAGAAGGAGTGGATCTATCCGCCCCGGCCCAGCCTGCGGCTCATCACCGACATCATGAGCTTTTGCGCCGAACGTGTCCCCAAGTGGAACACCATCTCCATCTCGGGGTACCACATTCGCGAGGCCGGCTCCACGGCCGTGCAGGAACTGGCGTTCACTCTGGCCGACGGTATCGGCTACGTGCAGGCCGGCATCGAGGCGGGCCTGGACGTGGACACGTTCTCCCCGAGGCTCTCGTTCTTCTTCAACGCGCACAACGATTTCTTCGAGGAGGTGGCCAAGCTGCGGGCCGCGCGTCGCATGTGGGCGCGCATCATGCGCGAGCGCTTCCACGCCAAGAACGAACGCTCCTGGAAGCTGCGCACGCACGTCCAGACCGCCGGTTGCTCCCTCACCGCCCAGCAGCCGTACAACAACGTCGTGCGGGTCACCGTGCAGGCGTTGGCGGCGGTGCTGGGTGGCACGCAGTCGTTGCACACCAATTCCCTGGATGAGACACTGGCGCTGCCCAGCGAGAGGGCCGTGACCATCGCGCTACGAACGCAGCAGATCCTCGCGGAGGAGAGCGGGGTGGCCAACACCATCGATCCGCTGGGAGGATCGTACTTCGTCGAGGCCCTCACGGACCGCATGGAACGCGAGGCGCACAGCTACCTCAGCAAGATCGACGATCTTGGCGGGATCGTTGCCGCCATCGAGGACGGCTTCCCGCAGCGTGAGATCGCCGACGCCTCCTATCTCTATCAGCAGCAGATTGACTCGGGCAAGAAGACCGTGGTGGGGGTGAACCGCTACACCATGGAGCAGGACGAGCAGGTCGAGACCCTGCGCATTGACGACAGCGTGGGGCAGGAACAGCGTGAACGCCTGGAACAGGTGAAGGCTCGGCGTGATTCCATGCGGCTCGAGCAGGCGTTGAGCAACCTCGTGGCAGGGGCGCGGGGAAAGGAGAACACCATGGCGCTGGTGCTGGACGCGGTGCGCGCCTATGCCACCGTAGGTGAGATCTGCGGCGCCCTGAAACCAGTGTTCGGCGAATATCGCGAGATGGCGGTTTTCTAGCTCCGGCGTGGCCGGAGGACGCGGAGGAGTGCATGGGGGAACCGGCACAGCCGGAGGTGCAGCGCAGGCAACGGCTGCTCATCGGCAAGGTGGGGCTGGACGGACACGACCGCGGGGCGAAGATCATCGCCCGGGCCCTGCGCGACGCGGGACACGAGGTGATCTACACGGGCCTGCACCAGACGCCTGAGCAGGTGGTGGAGACCGCCATTCAGGAGGACGTGGATGCGGTGGGCCTGTCGATGCTCTCCGGCGCGCACCTGCACCTCTTCGGCCGAATCCTCGAGTTGCTGCAGGAGCGCGGTGCCGGTGACGTGACGGTGTTCGGTGGGGGAATCATTCCCGAGGAGGACCTGAAGCAACTGAAGAAGATGGGGGTCCGCAAGGTCTTTCGCCCGGGCACCACCACGGAGGAGATCTTGCGGTTTCTGGACGAGGAAGGTCAGGCGCGCAGCTTGGAGCCATGAGGCGCCGTTATCGCAACGGAAGGAACCCTGATGAACAAGAAAATCCTGCTGGCCGACGACAGCGTCACCATTCAGCGCGTGGTGGAATTGACCTTCTCCGGGCAGGGCTATGACGTTACCTGTCTGCGCAGCGGCGAGGAAGTGATGGACGCCGCCCGCAGCATCCGTCCGGACGTCGTTCTGCTCGATGTGAGTCTGCCCGGTGAAAGCGGCTACGACGTGTGCCTCCGGATGAAGGAGGAACAGGAACTGACCAACGTGCCGGTGATGTTGCTCACCGGCACCTTCGAGCCCTTCGACGGCGAGCGGGCGCGCAACGCAGGCGCCTCCGCGCACCTGACGAAGCCGTTCGAATCGCAGGTGCTGGTGGAGCGCGTCTCGGAGCTGATCCACAATCCCACCGAGAGCCTGCTGGCGCCTCCCAGGGCCGAGCCCGCCGCTGCGAAGGCCGCCCCCCGGCCCTCCCCGGGGCGCGAGGCAGCAACGTCGCCGCCGGTTCTCGATGCCGCAAGCCTGTCGCCTGAGGCGCTGGACCTCATCGCGCAGCGTGTGGTGGAGCAGATCAGCGACGATGTGGTGCGCCAGGTGGCCTGGGAGGTGGTGCCCGAGCTGGCCGAACGCCTGGTGCGCAAGCGTCTCCGCCAGATCGAAGAGGAAGCCGGGTAAGCAGCGCGCGCCAGTCCCGGCCGGAGATCACCCCCATGTCGCAGCCACTGGTCCCGCCCCCTGCCGCGGAGGTGGAGCGCGTGTTGCGCGCGGCCCTGGAGGAGGATCTGGGCCCTGCGGGGGACGTGACCACCCGCTCGCTGGTGCCGGAGGATCGGCTGGCGTGCGCCACCGTGCTGGCCGAGGAACCGCTGGTGCTCGCCGGGCTGGACTTTGCCGTGCGCGCGTTCACGCTGCTGGACCCGGCGGCCCGCCGGGTCTCCGGAGCCCGGGACGGCGAGGACGCGCAGGCGGGGCAGGCGGTTCTCCAGGTGGAAGGGCGCGCACAGGCGCTGCTGACCGCCGAACGCACCGCATTGAACCTGCTGGGCCGGCTTTGCGGCATTGCCACCACCACCAGCCGGGTGGTTCGCCGGTTGGCCGGTAGCGCTTCTCAGGTCTTCGACACGCGCAAGACCACGCCCGGCTTGCGCCAGCTCGAGAAGTACGCAGTGCGTTGCGGGGGCGGGCAGAACCACCGCCTCGGACTGCATGACATGGCGCTGATCAAGGAAAACCACATCGCCATGGTGGGTGGTATCGGCGAAGCCGTACGCCGCGTCCGCGCCGGCCTGGCACAGCCGGTGCCGGTGCAGGTGGAGGTCTCGAATCTCGGCGAGCTCGACGAGGCCCTGGAGGCCGGGGCGGACCTGATCCTCCTGGACAACTTCGACCTGGAGATGGTGGAGAAAGCGGTGCAACGCGTTGGAGGAGACGCCGTTCTGGAGGCATCGGGAGGAGTGTCGCCGGAGCAGGCGGAAACCCTGGCACGGCGCACCGGCGTGCCGCGCATCTCCATGGGCTTGCTGACCCGCGGGGCCGTGTGGTGCGACCTCTCCATGGACATCGTGCTGGCACCGGAGCAAGGATGACCGCGCAACCACCTGCCTGGGTGTCCGAACTGGCACGTCGCCGCCACGGCTGCCGCGTGGGGAGCGCGCTGCGCTTTCAGGCGTCGGCCTCCTCGAGCAACGACCTGGCCCGGGACTGGATGGACCAGGGCGGGGCCGACGGACTCGTGGTGGTGGTGGGCGAGCAGACGGCTGGACGCGGGCGGCGCGGACGGCACTGGGAATCCCCCGCGGGCAAGGGCCTGTACTTCTCGGTGGGTTTGCGGCCGGAAGCAGGTGCGCAGCAGCTGCACCTGCTGACGTTCCTCGGCGCAGTGGCCGCGGCCGAGGGGTTGCGCCAGCAAGGTGTGCAGGCGGACATTCGCTGGCCCAACGACATCGAGGTACGCGGACGCAAGCTCAGCGGTATCCTGGTGGAGACCAGGGTGGAGGGCGCGCAGATGACGTCGGCCGTCCTCGGGGTGGGCATCAACCTGCGCCAGGGTCCTGAGGACTTCCGCGGGGAGCTGGCGATGCTGGCCACCAGCGTGGGTATGCTACTGGGACGCGATCCCGACGCCGGCGCCCTGCTGGGAGCGATTCTCGCGCGGTTGGAACACTGGTATGCCGGCCTGTGGGAGGCCGGCGGGGGGGAGCGGCTGCTGGCGCGCTGGAAGGAGCTTGCCCCCGGGCATCGGGGTCAGCACGTGCAGGTGGAGACGGGCGCCGATAGCTTTCCCGCCATCACCGACGGCGTGGAGGCCGACGGGGCGTTGCGCGTGCGGCGCCAGGGCGGAGGGTTGGTGGTGCTCCGGGTCGGAGAGCTACGCCGCCTCCGGCCGCTGGATGCAGGTTCACTCGGGTAGCGAGGACGTCATGCTTCTGGTGATGGATGTGGGCAACACGAATACCGTGCTGGGTGTGTACCGGGGCGAGGAGCTGGTGCATCACTGGCGGCTGGCATCGCTGTGGGATCGCACGGTGGACGAACTGGGCGTGCTGGTGCGCGAATTGTTCACTCTGGCCGAGCTGACCCCGAAGGACATCGATGCCATGGTCATCGCCAGCGTGGTGCCGCCGCTGACTCCCTCGCTGGCGGGCATGGCCCGGAAGTACTTCGGCATGGAGGCGCTGTTCGT
>CBDVAL010000069.1:0-14808 GCA_965371955.1 uncultured bacterium
CCTTTGTCCGGTCCACCACGTCCACGGAAGCGAGCCGGATCTTGTGATCCGGGTCGTTGAAGTAGCCGACCCGGACCGCGGGGGACCATTTCCTGCGCGCCTTGAAGTTGTACTCCACCCCTACATGCAACACGGTCTCGTCGTCCACGTCGAACTCGAGGCTATCGACGTCGAAGTTGCGCAGGTCCTCGGGGATCAGGCCTCTCGTGAAGAAGTTGACACCGGTCTCGAACTCCTCCAGGAGGTCGCTGTAATTGATGCGCTCCACGTCCAGGGCGAACACCCACCGTCCCAGGTCGTAGCTCGCGCCGATGCCAAAACGATCCGGGACGCGCAGGACGTTGGTGAACGTGTCCGGAGTGTCGGGCCCGGTCAGGTTCGTTTCCACCGTGGCCTCCTGCACCTCCAGCCTGGCGCCGCGGTGGTACACCGCCCCAAAGCGGATGGGCGAGACGTTCTTGCGGTTGGGGAACAGAGAGTCCGGGTGCCAGTGCAGCCCGATGGTGTAGGCGAGATCGGAGTCGCTGTCGCTGATGGACGTATTGAACTGGATGGGGGAGCAATCCGGTGACGCACTGTCCGGGTCGCAGATGGCGCCGGAGGGATTGAGCCGCGGGTGAATCGAGTTCAGGATTCCCAGCGGATCGAAGGTGATGCTGCTCACGTCGGTCTTCATGTCCAGGTCGGCAAGCGTGGCCGTGACCCCCAGCGTGAAGTCCTGGGAGAGCGAGATGGAGAAGCCCAGGTTGTAGTGGATCAACTCGGCATCCAGCGTGCCCTCCACGGTGTTCTGGACGGAATACCGTTCGGTGATGAACCCGTCGTCGGGGTCGAAGACAACCACCACCGGGAAATCGACCGGTGAGATATCCAGGGACGTCCCGCTGGAGCCCTCGGTGAGCGAACTCTCCGCGTCGAGGACCACCTGTCGGGAGACGGCGAGTCTCGCCCGACGGCTACCGATCCGGAACGGATAGGCGAAGCTGATGAACGACAGCGGGTTGCTGTCTTCCGGGTTGTTGACGGTGTCGAAAATGAGGAAATCCTCCGTCGAGCCCAAATCCTTGCTGCCACTGCTGCGCGAGAAGAGCTGGGAATCCGGCGATGAATCCCGGTACTCAACGAAGACCTCGAACCGGTCGACGTAGTGGAGCCCGGCCGGATTGGCCTCCACTGCGGTGGCGTCATCCGCCGCGGCGATGAATGCGCCTCCCAGCCCGACAGATCGCGCGCCGGGGTTGATGAAGTTGAAGCGAAAGTCGCGAAAGATCTCCTCGTCGGAAATGGCCCACAGATTCCCTCCGGCGAGGCAGCCCAACACGAGGATCGCCAGTCCACGGGTGCCCACAGACACTACACGCTTCATGCGCTGTCCCCCCTGCGTCGTAGGTTCGTCGAGCGTGATTGCTGTCCTCGCTGGTCGCTCATCCCAGCTCCTTTTCCAGCGTGTTCAATTCCAATACATCGTTCACATAGGGCATGAGCCTGGGCGCGCCACCGGGAAGGAGTACCGATCGTTCCTCCGGGACCCGGAACGTCACCGACTTGCCATTGTCCTTCATGATGATCTCGTACTGTCCCTCGGCCAGGGACCAGTTGCGTCCGCCCGGCACGGGGATGGGGGCCGAATCCTTGATGAGTTCCTGGATCTCGCCCGCTGCCAGGGGCGCGAGCACTTTCACGTCGTAGTGCGATCGTTCAGAGGTTCCCGGTATGACGGCCCAGGCCATCACGATTCCGGCCAGCGCGATGGCACCGCCGGTGGCAAGCAGTCCCCACGGCTTCTGCGGCTGCACCAGGCGTCGATACGCTCGTTCGGCCTCGATTCCGAGCTGGGCTGCCTTCTCGGGGCGCCGGCCCCGCCGCCCCAGGCGGCCGGCCATCTCCTCGAACTCACGTAGGGCCTCCGGATTCAACCGCTGGTTGAGGGCGCGGGCGCGCTTGCTCAGGACAGGTACGACCCACGGAGTCCTGGCAGGGTCCTCCGCGGACTCCCGCTCGATCCCATCCCCGCAAGAGCGGAGCGCGGGCTTTAGCGCGTCCAGCGCGCCCTGATCGCCGCTGGTCAACGCCCGGCGGAGCTGACCCAGCAGCCTGGCTTCCTCGGCCGGCGGGACATTTCGAGGCAGTCCCTCCGGTCCGGAAGGGCCTTCCACGCGCTCGGCATCCTCACGCAGCAGGCCCCACGACCTCTCCATCTGCGCCCGGCGGCACAGGCTCTCCAGCGCGGCTGCACACACCGCCAGCTCTTCAGGCCGCGAGGTCGAGAGTGCTTCCTCACCCCGCCGGAGGATCGCGGTCGCCTCCTCGGACAGGTGCTCGTCCATCTCCTCCTGATCGAGGCGGCCCCACGCGGATTCGGCGCCCGCCCAGCGCCGGGCAGCGCTCTCGGACTCCTGTCCCGTTCGCCCTCGGGCCGCGTCGATGGCCGCGCGCAACTGCGTACCCAGGGTGATTCTCCGCCCCAGGGAACCCTCTGACTCCACGGACTCGCCGGCCAGCTCGTGCGCCGCGGTGTCGAGGAGTTTCTCCAGCGCCTCGTCCTCATACCCCATCACGCAGGAGCGGGCTTCGTCCAGCAGAGGTCGCAGCTCCGTGGCGACTCGGTTCTCCAGCTCCAGGCGGGAGCGGGTCACCTCGGCATGGAGGAGCTCCGCTTCCATGGCCAGGCCGGTGAGCTGGGAGGGCAGCAGGATGGACTGGATCTGCTCCTCCAGGTGGGTCAGCCTTTGCTGCAGGGCAGGAAGATCCACGTCGGGGATGGCCGCATCAGGCCCCAGTTGTCGTGCAAGAAGCTCCACTGCCTCCCGCGCACCGGCCATGGCTGCGCGCCCGACCTCGCGGGCCTGTCCGAGCTCCCGTTCCTGTCCCTGTGCCAGCGCACCCCGGGCGTCCTCGAGCTTGGCGCGCGAGCCATCGAGCGACTCGATGAGATCTCCCGTGTACGTGTCACGGCTGACCGTGGCCAGTGAGTGCAATGTTCCCTGCAGGGTCTGTTGCAGGTGCGCCGCTGCCGGGGAGAGCACATCAGCGTTGCCTGCCAGCACCGCGGCGGCGGTCTCCTGAACGTCGTGCAGAAGCCGGGATCGGCGAGCTATTACCTCGGCGGTCACTGTCTCCGCAGCGGCATCCAGCACCTGGTCGAGAACCTGACACGCGGAGTCCATGGACTCGGCGGATTTTGCGGATCGGGCGCGCGACAACGCTCGTTTCAAGCCCTCCTCGGCGTCCGGGAGGCTCGCATAGCGCCGGCCGGTCAGGAGGCTCTGCGCGCGGTCCATCAGCGCTTGCACGGCCTCGGAGGCGGCCTGTTGGCGCTGCGCCTCCCGCTCTGCCTCCAGCTCCTGCAAGGCGGCCAGGATCTCCGCGTCGCCGGGGTAGTCACGTTCCAGTTGCTTGAAAGGAGCAACGGCGCCGACCAGATCGCCCTGCCCCCGCCGCTGCTGCGCCTCGGATCGTGCGGCCTCGAGCCGGCGCAGGCGCTCATGGGCCTGGGTCTCCCGCTGCAGCCGGCGGATGTTCTCTACCGCGTCGTTGTCCGAAGGGGTCTCTCGGAACAGTTCCTCCCAGCACGCGAGAGCTCCTCCGAGATCGCCTTCCTTCTCCAGACGGGAGGCATCGGCGCGCAGTGTGGCCCGACGTTGCGCCTGCTCCCGCTCCTGGATGAGATCCCACACGGCCTTGCGCTTCGCCCGCGCCTCGGTATCCGAGGGGAAGTCGGTGAGGAAGTTGTCCCACACGCCGATTGCGCCCTGCGGGTCTCCGGCGCCCATGAGCTCCAGCGCGCGCTCCTCGGTGACGTGAAGAGCCAGCGAATAGTCCGCCGCCGACCGCTGGTCGAGGACCTCGGGATGGTCCGGGAAGATCCCCGCCATCTTGGCCCAGGTGTCGGCGGCCTTCTGGAACTCTCCTGCGGAGCACGCCGATTCCGCCTCCTGCCGGGCCCATTGCAGACGCCCCTCCACGATCTCCTTCTCCTCCCGCACTGCGTCCATCCATTGCTGCGCCACCGCGTTCCCAGGGTCACCGGCGATGATCTGCGCCACGTCGCCGATGGCCTGCTCGGCGCTGCCCGAACGGACGAGGGCAAGAAGTTCCGCGAGCCGGTCGTCATCCTGCGTGCGGACGGGGGTGCGCGCGGGCGTAACTCCTGGGCTGCGGGCGGGAGTGCGCCCGGGCGTATACCCGGGACTGCGCGCGGGACCGGGGGTCGCCGAGGAGGAGTCCTTGGCTTCCCTGCCGAGGCGGCTCTTCCAGAACGAGTAGAGGGGGTCGGCGCCCATCGCGCCGGGAAGCAGGGTCGGGTTATCGCGAATCAGGGATCTGAGCCGGTCGAGCTTTTCCCTGGCCGCTTGCGACTCGCCCCGGGCCAGGCACTCATCGACTTCCCGTGCCAGGCGGCAGGCATCGTCCACCATCTCGTCGGGTGGCAGTAGGAGCTCTGCGGCGTTCGGGATCTGGGCGAGCGCTTGGTCCAGCCCCGCGATCATCTCGCTGGCGGAGCCAAAGCGGTTCTCCCGGTCCTTCTCCAGGGCCTTGCTGATCACCTGCTGGATCGGCTCCGGAATCTCGTAGGGGGGAGGTATCGGTTCCTCGTGGCAAATCGCCGTGCCGATACTGTAGGGCGTGTCGTCAGGTTTCCCGAAAGGGCGCATCCAGGTGAGCATCTCGTGGAGGATCACGCCCATGGACCAGAGATCCGTGCGATGGTCCAGCGGTCTCGGCAGCCCGGTGATCTGCTCGGGCGAGGAGTACCACAGGGTGCCCCCCATCCCGGTCCTCGTGAGTCCGGTGGTGGAATCGCTCATTTCTTTGGCGAGACCAAAATCGGTGACTTTGGGGATGTCGTCCTGATTGAACAGGATGTTCGCCGGCTTCAAGTCCCGGTGGATGATGGACCTCCCATGGACCCGACCCAGCCCGAGGCAGAGCTGCCTGACAATACCGATGGTCTCCGCGAGGCTGACCTGCCTGCGTGAGTGGATCCGCTGATTGAGATCACCGCGGGAACAGTACTCCATGGCGATGTAGGGCGGCTCATGTCCGGGCTCGAAAGCGAAGATCCGGACGATGTTCTCCGCATTCAAGCTCGCGAGGGTCTTCGCTTCCAGCTGGATCCGGAGGAGACTCTCCTCGTTGCGATACTCCTCGCGCAAGAACTTTATCGCCACCTCGATGTGCAGGGTGGGATGGAGGGCCAGAAATACCTCGCCCTGCCCCCCTTTGCCGAGGCTACCCTGGATGGTGTACCGGTCGATGACGTCGCCGACTCTCACCCGCGTCCGCCTCCTCCAAGAAACTTGAGCCGATAGTTGCGGAACTCGCCGGCAGGTTCGTCGCCGCCCTTGGGCGGCTCTGTCGGCATGGTCGAGCGAGTTCCGAGGTTATTCCTTGATTTTGTGGGTCCTTGATAACCGATCAGGAACAAACCGTCAAGGGGGTTCCGACGGTGCCCGCTTCCCGGGCGAAAGTAAGGCGGCAAATGGGGATACCGGGTGTGCGTGGCGAGAGAAGCGGGCGTCGATGGTAGAATGCCAGGGGTTCCTCCTCCCATGCGGCTTGCCGTCCTTGAATGGGGTTTGACAGATGGTTCCTCCGGGCACAACTCCAGGCGACAGATGACCCGCGCTCCGTCCGACCGCCAGAGCGTCCGCCAGACAGAGGTATCTGCCTTGCTCGCCACCTGGGGCGATGAGGTCGAGCTGGTGTCGGCGCTGAGCCGGCTTGCATTCTCGGTGGAGACCAGTGGGCCCTCTACGGCAGAGGTTCTCCAGGCGGTGCTGGACTCCGATGCGGACCTGTCCAAGCCGTTGCGCCAGTCCATCGAGGCTGCGCTGCGTGACCTTCCCGATTCGGAGTCTTCCCTGCTGCCTGGCTGCGCTGACGGCCTGCTGGAAAAGGTGGAGGACGAACTGGGCCAAGTGTTGGCCCGAGAGGGCGAGGCCCTGGCAAAACAGATGCAGGACTGGGGCCTGCTGCTCGGCTCCGAGGAGCTGGCGCGAACCTTTGAGGACCTCTGGGCGCCGATGGGCTCGCAGCAGATTCAGGGGGCGCTGGCGGCCCTCGGCAGGATGCACGCTGCAGCGCAGCGGATACGCGCGGCCAGGGCCGAACTCGAGCAGGAGATCCGGACGTTGCGGGATCAGACCCAGGACCAGCGGTCCAACGAGCTTGAGGAACGGATTCATTCATGTCTGGAAGAAGGGAGCGTCTCGGAGCAGTTGGCGGTACGACGCGACCTTCAGCGCGTGTCGGCGGCAGGTCCCGGGCATCCAGGGGGAACGGATTCGCCCGAGTACCGCAACCTCCTGGAGCGTCACCGGCAGGGCAAGGAAGCTGCTGTCCGGAAGGACCACACACCTTCCTTGCAGCGAGCGTTGGAACTGGCGCTCGAGCGGTCCAGCAGCGTGTTGGAGCTGGTCCGCACGGACAGCGCGACCCCCGACGGGCTTTCCGGGGTGCTGGGCGCGTGGGACAAGGCCCTGGAGGCGCTTCTGGCTGGATGTGAGGTGCCGAATGCGGAGAGCCGGAACTCCCTGGTGCAAAGCGTGCGCCGACGGATGACGCAGGAACTGGCGGGCGACGGGCAGGGGAAACAGCGCGTCCCGGGCCAGGGGGAGTGGAAAGACGCGCTGACGCAGCTCGAAGCTGCTGTGGATCGGGACGAGGAGAGCTTCCAGGTTGCGTGGCAGCACGTGATGATGCAGCTTCGATCGCAACGGGACCGGCGCCAGGCGACATTGGCCGGGGCGGCGAGTGAGTTGCGCGAGACCGTTGCCAGGCTAGTGGCCTCCCTGGAGGAGTCGGCAGAGGAGCTTCCGACAGCGCTGGTGGTCGAGGCGCGTGGTATTGCCGATGCGGTGGAGCCGGCACTGGCTCGCGAAGATCATGCCGAGATGGACGCCTTGGGAGATCGCGCTCGACGCACCCTGGAAGAACTCGAGCGGCTTCACGAACTGGGACAGGAACGCAAACGGGGCGAGGCGAAACTGCTGCAGAGAAGGCTGGCCGCCGAGGCGGCAAGACTCAAGAAACTCACCTCCGGTCGTTGGGCCAGAGAACTGCAGGGGATCGGAACGACGGCGCGTTCCGCCACGATGCAGGATCTTTCCCGAATGGCGAAACGCATGGGGGAGATCGGAAGTTCGGTGGGTCGCGCGGTCCGCAGGGAGGCCGCCCGGAGCCTGCAGCGCGCAGCGGAGCTCTTGCCTCAGGGGGGCCGCCCCGCGGGGCCTCGCCGGGCCGGCTTGGCGGAGAAAGTGCGCGCCGTCGCCATGGAACTGCAGGATGCCCTGGCCGGCGATGACCTGGGCGAGATCGAGTCCCGGACCCGATCCTTGCAGCGCGTCGTGGGAAGGGCGCCTACTGCACGCAAACGCATGCTGGCAGGCCTGGCAGTGCTTGCTGTGGTGGCTGCGGGAGTCGCGCTGGCGCACCGGATGCGATGGGTGAACCTGGGAGGCTGGCTCGCCTCCGGGCCTTCCCATGTCCAGTTGACACTGGAGCCTGCGCCGACGAACCGGGTGCAGCTCTTGCTGCTTCGCGAGGATGAGTTCGAGCAGGAGGTGGAATACAGCGGTGCTCCCGTGGAGGTCGATCTCCCGGACGGGCACTACTACGTGTTTGTCGGCGAGCAGTTCAGCGCAGAGTTCTCGGTGCCGCCAGGTGGCGCCAAGATGATACCCTTCGTTGCCAGAGAGTAGTGGACGCTCCCGTCGCCATGGCGCAGGGCCATGGCTCGCAGCACGAACCGGACCGGGGCATTCCGCAGGGGGCAAGCGGCATGGATAGCCAAACAGACGAGAGTTTCCCCGTGGACGGGTTGCTGGAGCGGTTGCGAGGTGTGCGCGATGCCCTGGCGGACCGGCCGGCACAGGAAGTGCAGGAGAGCCTCACAAAGGCGCTGCAGGACGAGCTGGCGGGCTCGCCGCAGGAAGCGGAGCCCACGCTGGATGCGCTGCGCTCCCGCCTGGTGGACGATTCCCGCAAACGGCAGGAACGTCTGACCTTTCTCGAGACCGAGCGGGAGAGACTGCTGGCGGAGGAGGACCGGCTGAAAAGGGAGAACGCACGGTTGGAATCTGTGGTCTCCGCCGCCGGACCGGTAGCCGGCGGCCTGGAGCCCTTGCGAACCGGCCTGCGGCGATTCCTGGAGGGAGAGGCGGTCTCCGCTGAAGATCTGGGTTTGCCGCAGGGGGACGCGCGGCTGTTTCGTTTCACCCGTGAGCTGCTACGTTTCGTCATCCGGTTCCAGCAGTCCGTGGCGGATCTGGAAAAGGCCATCGGCGTCGGCGATGCCGGCGAGATGTACAGCGTCATCTTCGACAAATACAAGGAGGGCCTCAAAGATCGGTTCCGTGCCTGCTTGGAGGATCAAGAGGGTTCGCTCAAGGCTCTCAAGGGCGACCTGGAACGCAATGTTTCGCTGCTTGTCTATCTGAACGCCGCGCACGTCAGGACCCTACCCGAGGCGATGAAGGAAGTCCTGGCCGAGATCGCTCCCGAGCGCTTGCTCGAGCAGGCCAAAGGGGGAAGGTTCCAGCTCGGAGCGAACTACGAGAAGGCCTGGAAACTCCTCGTTTCCCGCCATCACTCCCTTACCACCCTTCCGCCCGGTGATGCGTACGAAACCTATGCTCACAACAAGTTCCTGGAGCATCTGTCCCGCTGTCTCGACACCGGCAGCAGGAAAGAGCAGGACTGATCTGCTTCAGTAGGGATCCACCGCACGCAGTTCCACAAGACGGCTTCGCCGGCGGGCATTCCAAGAAGCGGAGAACGGATTCCCTTTCTCGGATTGACGTGTTATTGTCCATCGCAGAAACCATCATGAGTCGGTCGGACAAGCTCTGTGCGCGTACAGCCCAGACTTGGAACCATACTGGAGGTTAGGATGGCGATCGAGCGCCCCCCCGCAGCTACTGTCGGGAACCCGGAGACTCTCAAGAAATTTCGACCGCCGGTGGAGGAGGTCGCTAGGTACTACGTCACGAAGAGCGGCCGGAGCGAAACATTGGAGACCGTCGCAAGGGCGAACAGTTTCTTGGTCAAAGAACTCATCGCCTTCAACTTTCCGGGCTCGGTAGTGAACGACACTGTCGTTCCGGGAGTCGTGAACTGGTATCTGCATCACCACGCCGAATTCAAGTGTCCCGAGACGCAGAATCGGCAGAATCGCGCCTTCCAGGGCAATGAGAGGGTGGCGATTCCGCACCGGAAGACATTCATTGAGTTCGTCGATCCCATGGTGATCGAGGCCACGGTCCCGGTCGTTCCAAGTGTCTGGTTTGGTGGAGGCTACAAGGCCGGAACGACCTTCGGCGTCGTCGGAACCGAGACGGCTCAGATCGTCTGCGTTTCTTCCGACGGCAGGCAGGGATTCACGGCGACGATCTCCGGCACTCGTTTCCCCGCCTTGGGAGTGGGGGCCAGCGGTGGACCGATAATCGTGATGATCACGTCGATGAAATCGCCGAATCAGCTCGCGGATCTCATGACGGGGGGCACCGACTACTCGCTGGCGGTCGGGGCCAAGTTCGACGACCTCTTGAAGGGGGGAAAGTACTCCAGGGCCGTGAAGGCGCTCGCCGATTTTGCCGCCAAGTACGGCAAGAAGGGAGCCAAGGGGTTGAAGGCCGGCAAGACACTGGTGAAGTACAACGGTCAGATCGCCGACATCGTGAAGGCGTTCGGAATGAAGTTCGATCACCACGAGCCCCAGGTCTTGTCGCTCGGTAGCCCCTGGGGCGGGATGGGCGCGGAGGTCTCGGTGCACTTCACCGTGTCCAAGTTTCTCGTCGAGTCGCACGTCACCTTCTGATCCGGCTTCCGTTCACGGAGGGTGAACCCGAAGTTTCCCCCGATGGCCGATGGCTCGCCTACCTGTCCAATGAGTCCGGCCGCCCCGAGATCTACGTCACACCGTTCCCCGATGGGGGACGTCGATGGGCTGGAGGATAAGATCGACCCGAACGCGCCGGTTCAGACCAGCGACCTCGGCCCGGATGGCGGCTTTCTCTTCTTCCAGAAAGCAACCACCGAACCCAACGATCTCAACATCGTCCTGAACTTTCCTGTCCTGATCGAGAGAGACTGAGCCGCGAATCCAGCAGGGCCGGAGGAAGAAGAGCCTAGGCTCCGGCTTCCGGCGCCGGGGGGCGCAGGACGAACGGCACGGAGAGCGCCAGCAGGAACAGGATCGACACCTCGGAGTCGCCGAAGTTGTACTCCAGCATTCCCATGGAGAAGGACGCCACGCACGCCGCCAGGGAGCCGAGGACCAAGCTTTGCTCCAGGGTGTGCTGCCGGGCGGGGCGGCGCCGCAGGTGCCGCCAGGTCTCGCGGAAGTAGACCAGCAGCGCCGCCAGCCATGCCAGCAGCGCCGGCAGGCCGCGCTCCGCGGCGATCTCCAGCAGGTTGTTGTGCAGGTGAAGGGGCACCTCGTAGGGCTCGGGGATGGGCCCGCCCGGAACGGCGGGAGGCGGCGTGGGCGGATCGGTCTCGAATTCGGCGTAGCGCGACTTCACCTGGTCCCTGCTGCCCAGGCCGAACCAGGGGTGTTGCGCCACCATCCGCAAGCCGGTGGGAACCATGCTCAATCGCTGCACATTGGAGTAGTCACCCCGGGTGTCGAGGATGCTCAGCGCCCGGGAGCGCACCTGGGGTACGGCGAAGAACAGCACCGCCAGCGCGACGGGCAGGGCCAGCAGCCAGCGCGGCCGCCGGAACGCCAGCACCACCACGGCTCCCGGGATCAGGGCCAGCCATGCCGAACGGGTCAGGCTGGCCACCAGCCCCAGCGGAGCCAGCAGGGCCAGCGCCCACCACAACCAGTCCACTCCCCGCGGGCGCAGCGACAGCAGTGGCACCACCAGGAAGCCCGCGAGGAGCAGCAGACCGGTGAACGTCATGTGGTGGCTGAACGATCCGTGGGCCCGGGCCTCCAGCGGGCTGTCGGCAGCAACGTACTGCACGATCCCCCAGACGGCCTCGATGGAGAACACCACCGCAAGCCCCGCCAGGACGCGCACGTAGTCCCGCGCGCCGCGCAGCACCGTCACGAACAGGAAGAGGCCGAGGTAGTTCAGAAGCTTCTTGGCATCGTACAGCGTCTCGGGTGGAGCGTCGCTGAGGAGTGCTGCCAGCAGGCTCCAGACCAGGAAGAAGGTCCACGGCAGCCACAGCCGTCGCGGCGACTCCACCAGCCAGCGCCGCTGCCGCACCATCTCCACCGCCAGGAGGATCCACGCCAGGGCGTGCAGGGATTGCCACACCGGGTTGGAGAAGGTGACGATGGGGATGGCGGCGGTGATGAGGAAGAGGGTGCGCGGCAATCCCTGGCGAGGGCCGGACAACTTACCCTGGCTACGCGGCGGAGGCGGCCTGCCGGGGCAGTGGCCGGTAGAGGTTGTCGCGCTGGAACGCCTCGAAGCCCGCCTCCTGGATGACGCGCCGCATCTCCGCCGCGTCGGTGCAGTGGAACGAGCCCGCGGAGGAAACGACATTCTCCTCGATCATCACGCTTCCCATGTCGTCGGCGCCGAAGCGCAGGGCCACTTGCCCCATCTTCAGGCCCTGGGTGAGCCAGGAGGACTGGAAGTGCCTCACGTTGTCCAGGAACAGCCGGGCGGTGGACAGGGTCAGGAGGAACTCCTGCGCGGTGGCCTCGTTGCCCCGCATGCGTTGGCCCAGCGGGTTGTTTCCCGGCTGGAAAGTCCACACGATGAACGCCAGGAAGCCCCCGGTGCGGTCCTGCAGCTCGCGCACCCGCTGCAGGTGCTCGACGCGATCCGCAGCGGACTCGCCGCATCCCATCATCATGGTCACGGAGGTGGTGAGGCCCAGCCCATGGGCCTCCTCCATGATGTCCAGCCATTCGTCGGAGGTGGTCTTCAGCGGGGCGATCTCCTCGCGCACCGAGTCCACCAGGATCTCCGCGCCGCCACCGGGCACCGAGTCCAGCCCCGCCGCCTTGAGTCGCTCCAGCACCGTGGCCAGCGGGAGCTTCGACACCCGGGCGATATGCTGGATCTCCGAGGGCGAGAAACCGTGGATGTGAATGGAATGGCGTTCCTTGATGCCCGCCAGCATCTCCTCGTAGAAGCTCAGCGGCAGGTCGGGGTGGTGGCCGCCCTGCAGCAGGATCCCCGTCCCGCCCTGCTGCACGGTCTCCACCACCTTCTGGTGGATGATCTCGGGGGAGAGGACGTAGCCCTCCTTGTCTCCCGGCGCGCGGTAGAACGCGCAGAACGAGCAGTAGGTGATGCAGATGTTGGTGTAGTTGATGTTGCGCTCGATGATGAAGCCGACGCGCTGTTCCGGGTTGTGGCGCAGCCGGGCCACGTGGGCGGCATCGCCCACCTCGAGAGGGGCGGCGGATTCCAGCAGCAGCAGCGCCTCCCGCGGCTCCAGGCGCTGGCCGGACAGGGTGCGCTCCAGGATGGCGGTGACGGAGCTCACCTGAGCGTCTCCATGGCGGCCTGCTCCACGGCCCGCAGCGCCACACCGGCAGGGGCCAGTCCCTCCTCCGCCGCCAGGCGGAAGAAGGTCTCCAGCGCCTGCCGCTCGCGCTCACCCAGCCGGTAGTGGAGGTTGCTGTGCAGGTACTGGAACGCCTCCTGGGGGTCCAGCCCCAGCCGCGGCGCCTCGCGCTCCGCCAGGACGCGCAGTTCGCCGGCGCCCAGCGACAGCGGGCGCTGGAACCGTTCCATGTCCTCCGGGCCCAGCTCAGCGGCAGCGTCCTCGCGCACGGCCCACAGGGCGAAGACGAACGGCAGGCCGGTCATGGCGTGCCATTCCGAGGCCAGGTCGTAGATCCTGAGGCCATGCGCCGGCGCCGCCAGCGCCTGGTCGGCGATGAGCAACGCCGCATCGTGGCGCGCCAGCATGGCCTCCGGGTCCGGAGGCATCACCTCCAACCGCGGCCGGATGTGGAAGCGGCGCGCCAGCAGGATCTTGAGCAAGGCCACCGAGGTGCGGCTGCTGGCATCCAGGGCGATGGATGTGCAGCGCTCCAACGGCTCCCGCGACAGCACCACCACCGATCGCACCTGCCGCTCGGTGGAGATGGCCACACCGGGGACGTAGCGCAGCGTCTCGCCCCGGGCGTACTCGATGGACGGGATGAGGGCGACGTTGACCTCACCGCTGGCCAGCCAGCGGGCACAGTCGGCGGGGCTGCCCCAGCGCAGCGGAGGTCCGCCGGGAACGGGCTCGCCGTTCTCCTGCGCCAGTCCGGCAAGCACCGGCAGGGAGTTCAGGTAGCGGAATACTCCGATGCGGAGCTTCGTCTTACATGGGGTGCTCATCGGGAATCGGGCCTTTCTCGCGCCACGAAGGAAGTGATAGTTTAGCAGAGTAGTAGACGCCTGGAGGCAAGAAGCTGCGCTGGCCGAAAGTCATGTTCATCAGTGCCGGCACCGGCGTCCCGCCGGACGGGCTGGTGCGGTTGGCGCGCCGGGCGTGCGAGGCGGGGATCCCCCTGGCGCTGCAGCTACGCGAGAAGGCGCTGCCGGACTCCGAGTTGCTGCGGCAGGCTCGCCGTCTGGTGCAGGCCGGCGACCCTGAGCGGACTCCCGTGATGGTCAATGGGCGCCTGGACGTGGCCCTGGCCGCAGGTGCCGCCGGCGTGCACCTGCCGGCGCGAGGAGTGCCCCTCGGCCGGGTTCGGGGGGCGGTGCGTGAAGCGCTGACGGTGGGTGTTTCCACGCATTCCCGGCAGGAGGTCCGGTCGGCGGTGGCCGGCGGGGCGGACTACATCCTTTTCGGGCCGGTGTTCGCCACACCCTCCAAGGCCGGGATGGGAGAGCCGCAAGGTCTCGCCGGCCTCGGACGGGCCGTCGAGGCCGCGGCGTCCGTGCCGCTGCTTGCGGTGGGCGGCGTGACGCCGGAAACTGCCGGCGCCTGCCGCGAGGCGGGCGCCTGGGGCGTGGCGGTGATTCGCGCTCTGCTCTCGGCGGGCGACCCGCTGGCCGCCCTGCGGGGCCTGGCCGGGGAGCAGGAATGAAGCGGAGGTGGGCATGTTCGCAACGGTGATGAGCATCGCGGGGCTGGATCCCAGTGGAGGCGCAGGGCTGGCGGCTGATCTGAAGACCATCGCCTCGTTCCGTTGCCATGGAGCAGGCGCCCTCACCGCCCTCACCGTGCAGAACGCCAAGGGTGTGCAGTCGATCCAGCCGGTGGCGCCGGACCTGCTGGCCTCGCAGGTGCGTGCCATCGTCGCGGATGCCGATGTGCGGGCGGTGAAGGTGGGGATGCTGGGGAACGCCGGTATCGTTCGGGAGGTGGCGCAGCTCATCGAACAGCTCCGCCTGCCCAACGTGGTGCTGGACCCGGTGCTCTGCTCCACCAGCGGCTTCGATTTGCTCGACCAGGAAGGCCGGGAGTTGCTGCGAAATCAACTACTGCACAAGGCGGAGGTGGTGACGCCGAACCTGTCCGAGGCCGCGAGCCTCACCGGACGTTCGGTAGGGACCCTGGCCGAGATGAAAGAGGCGGCCCGCGAACTGCACCGCATGGGGGCGCGCCATGTGGTGGTGAAGGGCGGCCATCTTCCGGACCGCGCGGTGGACGTGCTGTTCGACGGCCAGGATTTCGCGATCTTCGACAGCAGTCGGATAGCGGTCACCGGCGCGCATGGCCTGGGTTGCACCTTCTCGTCCGCCCTGGCGTGCGGCTTGGCCCGGGGGTTACCGCCGGTGCAGGCCGTGGAGGACGGCAAGCGCTACGTGGCGGCCGCCCTTGCCGCCGGGGCGCGCAGTCAAAACGGCAACCCGCTGCTGGACCATGGCGCCGCCTGGGATGGCGGGA
>CBDVAL010000070.1:0-14732 GCA_965371955.1 uncultured bacterium
GAATTGCCACCTCTGCCACGAGGCCAAGGAGGTTCTGGATCGGGTGATCCCGGACCATGATGTACAGTTTGAGATCGTCGATGTGGACTCGAGCCCGGAGCTGGCCAGCCGCTACGGCCATGAGCTTCCGGTGCTCCTGCTCAACGGCTCGAAGGCTGCCAAGCTTCGCGTGGACGAAGGCCGGTTACGGCGGCGGCTGCACCCGTGGAGTCGTTTGACTTGATCACGTTCAAGGGGAGAGTGAGATGAAGCGATACCGCATTGGCGTGGTGGGCGGCGACGGCATCGGCCCGGAGGTGACCCGGGAGGCGCTCAAGGTGCTCGAGGCGGTGGAGACCGCTGGACTGGCCGGATTCGACGTGAAGGAGTTTCCCTACGGCGCGGACCACTACCTGGAGACGGGCGAGACCTTGCCGGACGAGGCGCTGGAAGAGTTCCGCGCCCTGGACTCGGTGTTCATGGGAGCCTTCGGGGATCCGCGCGTTCCGGATATGCGGCACGCTGCCGACATCCTCCTGGGCACGCGCTTCCGGCTGGACCTTTACGTCAATCACCGGCCGGTGAAGCTGCTGGACGAGCGATTGTGCCCGCTGGAGGGCGTATCGGAGCTCGACTTCACCGTGTTTCGCGAGAATACCGAGGGGCTCTACGCGGGCATGGGGGGAAACTTCAAGCTCGGTACATCCGACGAGGTGGCCATCCAGGAGGACATCAACACGCGCAAGGGCGTGGAGCGCATCATCCGCCACGCGTTCGAGTTCGCCCGCAAGCGGGGTTTGGAGCGCGTATGCATGAGCGACAAGAGCAATGCGCTGCGCTACGGGCATGACCTGTGGACCCGGGTGTTCAAGGAGGTGGGTGCCGAGTATCCGGACATCGAGAAGGACCACCTCTACGTGGATGCGCTGGTGATGCAGTTGGTGCGCAAGCCGCACATGTTCCAGGTCATTGTGACGTGCAACATGTTCGGGGACATCGTCACCGATCTGGGCGCGGCCCTGCAGGGCGGGCTCGGGCTGGCAGCCTCGGCCAACCTGCACCCCGGCAAGGTGGCCATGTTCGAGCCGGTGCATGGGTCAGCGCCGAAGTACGCCGGGAAGGATGTGGCGAACCCCCTGGGGGCCATCCTGGCGGCGCAGATGATGCTGGACGAACTGGGCGAGGAGCGCGCGGCGCAGGTTGTGGAGGATGCGGTGCGGGAGTCGATACGCTCCGGCAAGTGCACCCGCGATGTCGGCGGCTCGCTGGGGACCGCGGCCACAGGGGATTTCGTCGTGGAGCACGTAAGGGGCTCCTGAGTTATCCTCATTGGCGGGGCTTGTGTCTCCTGGCAGCACGGTGGATCGCGGCGATGCGCCTGCGATCTTCGTGGCGCGCGGAAGCATCTTGACGCAGGGAGAGATAGCCCAGTTCCTGCTGGAGCGAGCGGTAGCTACCCAGGCGCGCCGCCGCGAGGGCCTTCTCCTCCACAGCTTTCAGCACGGCGCAGCCCGGCTCCTGTGCGTGGCCACAGTCGCGGAAGCGGCAGTTCAGCGCGAGATCGGCAATGTCGGCGAACGTCGTGTCCAGGCCCCCGCCGGCGCTCCAGAGGCCGACTTCGCGGATTCCGGGGTTGTCCATGACGATGCCGCCGCCGGGGAGCAGCACCAGGTGGCGCTGGGTGGTGGTGTGTCGGCCGCGATCATCAGCGGCGCGGACCGCCCGGACGGCAAAGCGGTGCACGCCGCACAGCCGGTTGAGCAGCGTCGTCTTGCCCACGCCGGAGGAGCCCAGGAGAACGACGGTCTCCCCGGGACGGATGAGGGCATGCAATGTGGAGACTCCCGAGCCGTCGACGAAGCTGGCCAGATGCACGGGGACACCGGCAACGAGAGCCTCGATGTCCTGTTGACGTTGTTCCGCCTCGTCACATAGATCCCGCTTGTTGAGGACGACCACCGGGTTGGCGCCGCTTTCCCATACGGTGATCACCAGCCGTTCCATGCGTCGGGGGTTGAAGTCACCATCCAAGCCCATGATGAGCAGCGCGCAATCCAGGTTGGCCGCCACCGGCTGTTCCCGGGTGGGGTTTCCGGCCGCCTTGCGGGATAGCTGGGTGCGCCGCGGCAGCACTGCCTGAATGCGGGTGGGCGAGCCGCCCTGTTCCATGCCGTCGACGGCCACCCAGTCGCCCACCACCGGTAGGTCGTGCGAGGCCCGGGCCTGGTGTCGCAACCGCCCGCTGAGGGTGGCATCCCGGGGCCCCTGTGTCGTGTAGAGACTGTAAACCTCGCGATTCTCCGTCACCACCCTCGCAGGCTCGAGTCCATTCCTGTCAAGCTCTTGAAAGCTCTTTTCCAGCAGGTCGGTCCATCCGTATGCTTGCAGGCTCATCGGAGTCGTCTCCGTTGCGCTCGCGCACCTGCGGCGAGACGCACTAATTCCTGAATTTTTGGGGAAAGTGAATGAGGATGGACTAGACAAGCATAGGCGCTTCAGTCTTGCATACGGGATCGCGTGAAGCAAGGGACTGTCCCCGGAGGGGCCAGTCCCTAGTAGCGCGCCAGATCCTGCATCTCGCGCACGAGATCGGCGGTCTGGGGGAGGATGACGTCCTCGAGGGCCGGCTGGTACGCGACGAACACGTCCTGCGCCGCCAGGCGGTGCACCGGGGCGTCGAGGTACTCGAACAGCTCCTCGGCGATGCGGCTGCCGATCTCGGCGCCATAGCCGAAGCTGCGCACATCCTCGTAGGCCACCAGCGCGCGGGAGGTCTTGCGCACCGAGGCGGCGATAGTCTCCCAGTCCAGGGGCGCCAGGCTTCGCAGGTCGATGACCTCCACCGAGACTTTTTCCTTCTCCAGCTGCTTGGCGGCGGTCAGGCTGCGCTGCACCAGGGCACCGAAGGTGATCACCGACAGATCGCTGCCTTCGCGCACCACCCGGGCCGAGCCGAACGGGATGGTGTAGTTGCTGCCGGGGTAGGCGCCCTTGTTGTAGGTCTGGCGGTAGAGGTGTTTATGCTCCAGGAACAGCACGGGGTCGTCACAGCGGATGGCCGTGCGCAGCAACCCGTTGGCATCCTGGGCGTTGGAGGGCTCGATGACGCGCAGGCCGGGGATGTGGGTGAACAGGCACTCCGCTGCCTGGCTATGGTACGGGGCACCTCCCCTGAGGTAGCCCCCCATGGCCACGCGCACCACCATGGGACAGGAGAAGTCGTTGTTGGAGCGCCAGCGCATGGTGGCCAGCTCGTTGCGGATCTGCATGTAGGCCGGCCAGATGTAGTCCATGAACTGGATCTCCACCACGGGCCGGAATCCCCGCGTGGCCAGGCCCACGGCCCGCCCGAGGATATTGGCTTCAGCCAGGGGGGAGTTGAACACCCGCGCGGAGCCGAAGCGCCGCTGCAGGCCCGCGGTCACCTTGAACACGCCGCCCTTGCCCTTCAGGTCGTCCAGGTGCTGCTCGCGCGAACAGTCCGCCACATCCTCGCCGAAGACCAGGATGCGGGGATCGCGCGCCATCTCGTCCTGCAAGGTTGCGTTGATCAGATCCACCATGGTCTTCTGGCTGTCATCCTCTGCCTCGGGATGGGCCAGGAATTCCGGGCCGCAGGGGTCGATGTCCGGTGAGTAGACGAAACGCATGACCGTCTCCGGCGCCGGCGGGGCCGCCTCCATCGCGGCGTCGGTTGCCTCCTCTACTTCCTGGTCCACCTGGCCCTCGAGCGCTTGGCGCGCGCCCTGGTCGAGAATCCCCTCGGATTGCAGGAAAGCAGCGAAGCGCACCAGGGGATCCGCGCGTGCCTCGGCGTCGATCTCGGAGGCAGCGCGGTAGCTGCGCTCGTCGTCGGATAGCGAGTGCGAGTACGGCCGGGTGACATGAGCGTGGACCAGGGCCGGGCCACGACGGGCGCGGCAGTGCTCCACCGCACGGCTCATGGCGTGATAGGAGGCCTGCGGATCCTTGCCGTCCACCTCCTCCAGGTGCAGGTCCGGGAACTCCGTCAGCAGCCTGGAGATGCTACCGCCGGCCGTCTGCACTTCCACCGGGACGGAGATGGCGTAGCCATTGTCCTGGATCAGGTAGACCACCGGGAGCTGGAGATTGCAGGCCGTGTTCAGCGATTCCCAGAACTCACCCTCACTGGTAGCTCCGTCGCCACCGGAGACATACACCACCTCGTCGCCGTGTCCAGATATCTGCCCCGCATCGCCTAGTTCGGGGATCCACGGTCGCCGCAGGCCGGCCTCGGCACATCCCACCGCCTGCAGGAATTGCGTGCCGGTGGGGCTGGACTGGCTGACGATGTTCCAGCGTCGATGACCCCAGTGCGAGGGCATCTGGCGCCCGCCCGAGTTGGGATCGTCGGCAGCACCCACGGCGGAGAATAGCTGCTCCCGCGGCGTCATGCCCAGTCCGAGGCACAGGGCACGATCGCGGTAGTACGGGTAGAACCAGTCGTACCCCGGCTTGAGGGCGAATGCAGCCGCCACCAGCACCGCTTCATGACCGGCACCGCTGATCTGGAAGAAGATCTTGCTCTGGCGCTTGAGCTGGATCTCCTTGTCGTCCATGCGGCGGGACAGGAACATGGTCCGGTACATGCGGATCAGGGTCTTCTTGTCCAGGCCCTGGGCGGCGGTGGCATTCTGTGGACTCGGCACGCAGGTCCTCCCGTGTCGGGGCGCCGGCGGGCGCCTTTCCGTTCGGTGTGTACGGCGGATGGTCGCAGGGTGCCCGGGCGAAATGGAACCATAAGACGGTACCATACCCGCCCCCCGCGGGCAACAAAGCGGGAGCCGATGATGCGATGAAAAGGCCGTGTTATCAGCGGTTTATGGAACTCTCGGGCGCGCTTCAGCGCTCCGCCGGACCCGGGGCTGCTCCGCCAGAGTGATGGCGACCAGGCGACAGGCCGCGCTGCCCGCCGGAGCGTGCGGCGCCACGGCGGTGTCGCCCATCACCAGGGGAGCCCCGGTGAAGTAATCATCCGGGTCGGGTAGAGACCATTTGCCCGCCTTGGAGCCGTCGTACAGGTCAAAGACCTGAACGGTGGCGGAAGTCTCCGGGATCAACAGGACGCGATCGTTCCAGAAGGCAGCGGGGCGGGTGAGCCGGTGCGACGCGTGCGCGCGCCACACTTCGTGGCCGTTGTCGGCCAGCAGGCAGTAGACGTAGTTGTCCAGCGACTGCAGGATGACGCGGCTGCGGTAGACCTGCGGGGCGGTCACCATGTGCGATCCGGTGCGCACCGTCCAGACGACGCGCTCCTTGCGAAGGTGAACGGCATGGGCGCTTCTGCGCTCCGGCACCACCACGATGGCCAGCTCACGCCAGACCGCCGCGGCGGTGGGCTGCACCGGCTCACCGAAGTGGCGCTCGAGGACCTGACGGATGATCTCGTCATGCGCAGGTTCGCCGGGCGGCAGGTCGGGCTCCGATGCCGGAGCGCTCCCGCCGGAGGCGTCCATCCACGCGGACTCATGGACACCATGCAGGAGCACGCGCTCGTCGCCTGCGTCGGAGAGGGTCTCGGGGCACAGTGTTGCCGGGTGGTCCCAGAGCTGCTGGAGTTTGACCCGGGGCAGCGGGCGAGCGTGGTTGCGGCGATTCTTCCAGTAGTTCGCCTCGGGTGGGACACAGGCGAGCGTCCCCGCCGCAGCCAGGCAGATCCACAGGGAGCAATGGCTGCGCACGTCCACTCGTCTCGCAAGACCCATGGCCGGACGATATCAGACTTCCAGGATCTTGGGCTGCGGGCGGGTCACACGGTGCCGGCCCGTGCCGCCGGACCGCGTTGCCACTGCCGATGGGCTATGCTATGGTGCGCGGCTTCCGTTTGCGGCCCTCCTGCGGGCCTTGATGGTTCACACCAGCGGATCGAGGCACCCCATGGCGCGTCTGAAAGCCCTGCGTGGCACCCGGGATATCCTGCCGGACGAGATGGCCCGCTGGTACCTGGCGGAGTCCAGGGCCCGGGAGATCTTCGCGCGCTACGGCTACCGGGAGATCCGCACCCCCATCATCGAGGCCTACGAGCTGTTCGCGCGCGGCATCGGCGAAGGCACGGATATCGTCCACAAGGAGATGTACGTGCTGCAACGAGGGCGCGAGCGCATGGCGCTGCGCCCGGAGAACACCGCGCCGGTGGTGCGCGCCTATCTCGAACATTCCCTGCAACAGACACTGCCTCTATCGCGGTTCTTCTACATCGGGGCGCAGTTCCGCTACGAGCGCCCGCAGAAGGGAAGGCAACGGCAATTCCACCAGATCGGAGTCGAGGTCCTCGGTGAGGATTCACCGCAGGTGGACGCCGAGACCATCGCCATGGTCCTGGAGTACCTCAACGCCCTGCGGCTGGAGGATCTGGGGCTGCTGATCAACTCGGTGGGGGACCCTTCCTGCCGGCCGGCATACCGCGACAGCCTGCGCAATTACCTCGAACCGCGGCTGGAGAAACTTTGTTCGGACTGTAACCGCCGCCATGAATCCAACCCTCTGCGCGTCTTCGACTGCAAGGTGGAGGCGGATCGTGCGCTGCTGGAGGAGGCACCGCGCATGCTGGATCATCTCTGTGATCCGTGCGCGGAGAATTTCGCCGCCGTGCGTGCCGCGCTGGAGCAACTCGAGGTGCCGTACCGTGTGGAGCCGCGTCTGGTGCGTGGGCTGGACTACTACGTCCGCACAGCCTTCGAGGTCACCTCCGGAAAGCTGGGGGCGCAGGATGCCGTCCTTGGCGGCGGACGCTACGATGGACTGGTGCAGGAGCTGGGCGGGCCGGCGGTTCCCGGGTTCGGGTTCGCCATCGGGCTGGAGCGCGTGATCATGCTGCTTCCCGGCGACCATCCGGACCTCCCCGCACAAGGGGTGGATCTGTTCCTGGTGGCCGTGGGCGACAAGGCGCACCATCATCTATCGAACCTGGCCCGCCAGTTGCGGGGCCGGGGGCACTCGGTGCTGTACGAATATCGTCCACGGGCGCTGGGCGCCCAGATGAAACGGGCCAACCGTCTGCAGGCCCGGCTGGCGTTGATCCTGGGCGAAGAGGAACTCGCCAGGGGGGCCTGCGTGCTCAAGCGGATGTCCGACGGCTCACAGAGAGAGATACCCTTGACGGAATTGAGCGCGGCGGTGAGAGGCTTGCTCGAGGCCGACGAGCATGACGGGGACAGTGGGGAGAAACAGGATGGGGAATGAAGCGAAGGGTTTTCGGCGCACGGACGCCTGCGGCGCGCTGCGCGCCGAGGACGAAGGGCGCAAGGTGGCGCTGTGCGGCTGGGTAAACCGGCGGCGCGATCACGGCGGGCTGATCTTCATCGACCTGCGCGACCGGGAGGGGCTGGTGCAGGTGGTGTTCAACCCCGAGTTTGCCGCGCAGGCGCACGCCGCCGCCGGTGAACTGCGCTCGGAGTACGTGGTATGCGTGGAGGGGACCGTGGTCCCGCGCGCCGAGGAGAACCGCAACCCCAACCTGGGCACCGGCGACATCGAGGTCCAGACAAAACGTCTCACCGTTCTCAACCGTTGTGATGCCCTGCCCATTACCATGGACGATCTGGAATCGGCAGGGGAAGAACAGCGCCTGCGCTGGCGCTACCTGGATCTGCGTCGCCCTTCCTTGCAGGCGAAGATCAGACTGCGCCACCGCATCACCATGGTGGTGCGTGAGTACCTGAACGAGCAGGGCTTCCTCGACATCGAGACACCCATCCTGACCAAGTCCACCCCGGAAGGGGCACGCGACTACCTCGTGCCCAGCCGCGTGCATCAAGGCCGTTTCTTCGCCTTGCCGCAGTCGCCACAGCTGTTCAAGCAACTGTTCATGGTCAGCGGCTTCGAGCGTTACTTCCAGATCGCCCGCTGTTTTCGTGATGAGGACCTGCGCGCGGATCGTCAGCCGGAGTTCACCCAGATCGACATGGAGATGTCGTTCGTGGAGCCGGAGGATGTGTTCCGGGTGGTGGAAGGGATGATGGAGCGTGTGTTCCGGGAGGCCGGAAAGCCGTGGCCGGAGACGCTGCAACGGCTATCGTACGGCGAGGCCATGGCGCGCTACGGCAGTGACCACCCGGACCTGCGCTTTGGCCTGGAGATCAGCGATGTCACCGAGCGGGCCAAGGGAAGCTCTTTTCGCGTGTTCGCCCAGGCAGTGGAGAGTGGCAACGTGGTGCGTGGTCTCGCTGCACCAGGGGCCGCCGGCCTGTCACGCAAGGATCTCGATGAACTCACCGCCACGGCCCGCCAGTGCGGAGCCGGGGGTCTGCTGTGGATCAAGCTGGGCGAGGATGGCATCTCATCGCCGGTGCTGAAGCACGTGGGCGAGGAGTTGTGCCTGCAGCTCGCCGATGATCTGGGAGGGAAACCGGGCGACCTGCTGTTGCTGGTGGCGGACACGCCCGCTGTGGCGGCAGCGGTCCTGGGCACCCTGCGCCTGGAGATGGCCCGGCGCTTGGACCTCATCGACCCGGAGAAGATTGTCGCAGCATGGGTGGTGGACTTCCCGCTGTTCGACTATGACAACAAGGAGGGCCGCTGGGTCTCCTGCCATCACCCCTTCACCAGCCCACGGGACGAGGACATCAGCCTTCTGGAGTCCGAACCCGGCAAGGTCCAGGCGCTGGCCTACGATCTCGTGCTCAACGGCTGGGAACTGGGCGGTGGGAGTATCCGTATCCACCGTCCGGAAGTGCAGCGCGTGGTGTTCCGCCAGCTGGGACTTTCCGATGAGGAGGTGCAGGAGAAGTTCGGTTTCTTCCTCGGGGCGCTGCAGCACGGGGCGCCGCCCCACGGCGGTATCGCACTGGGGCTGGACCGGATCGTCGCTTTGCTCACGGGATCGTCGTCGCTGCGCGACGTGATCGCTTTTCCGAAGACCACCTCCAGCATGGACCTGATGACGGGGTCGCCGTCCTCGGTCTCCGGGGACCAGCTGGAAGGGCTCGGGATCGCCCTCCGTCCGGCCCTGGCAAAGCCCGGCAAGCCCTCCGCCTAGAGGCCGGTCCCAGAGCCAGGTAACTCTCTATTTCTCAGATCCTTGTGGGATGTCCCCGGGCGAGTTTGCGTTTCGCAGGCCCCGGGGCCTATGCTAGCTCTTTTGGCAGGCACTGCTCCGCGCCTCACGGATCTCATGCGCAAAGTCGTGGTCTCAGAAAAGCAGCTGGAGAGCCTGTACGGTGCCCAGGATCGCAACCTGAAGTATCTGGAGCGCAAGTTCCAGGTTCACATCGCTGCTCGCGGCCCGGAACTGGCGCTCACCGGAGAGCCCGAGGCCGTGGAAAGCGTGGCGCGGATCCTGAGCCAGCTCTCGGAGCTGGCCGATTCCGGATATCCGATCCAGGCCGGGGATGTGGAGACGGCGGTGCGGGTGGTGGATCAGGACCGCAGGGCATCGTTGCGCTCCTACTTCACCGAGGCTCGAGTGGTGCCGTCCTCGAAGAAGCAGGTCACACCCAAGAGCTTGCATCAACGCACCTATCTGGAGTTGATGCGCTCCCTGGACATGGTGTTTGCCATTGGCCCCGCAGGCACCGGGAAGACCTATCTGGCGGTGGCCATGGCCCTGTCGTACCTGGCTGAGAAGCGCGTGGAGCGCATCATCTTGACGCGCCCCGCCGTGGAGGCGGGGGAGAAGCTGGGATTCTTGCCCGGTGATCTCGTGGCCAAGGTAGATCCCTACCTGCGGCCACTCTATGACGCCATCTTCGACCTCACGGAAAAGGCGCATGCAGACTCATTGCTCTCCAACGGCGTCATCGAGGTGGCCCCTCTGGCCTTCATGCGAGGCCGCACCCTGAACGACTCCTTCGTGATCCTGGACGAGGCGCAGAACGTCACCTCGGAGCAGATGAAGATGTTCCTGACCCGATGCGGCTTCAACTCCAAGGCCGTCATCACCGGGGACATCACACAGATCGATCTCCCGTCCGAGAGGAAGTCGGGTCTGGTGGAGGTGCAGGGGGTGCTGTCGTCCATCGAGGAGTTCGGCTTCATCTACTTCGACGACACGGACGTGGTCCGGCACCCGTTGGTACAGACCATCATCAAGGCCTATGAGGTCTTCCAGAATGGATCGTCGTGATTCATGGCCGTGAACGAACGCGCACGTAGCGAGACCCGCCCTCCGGAGAGGGAGCCGAGGCCCATGCTCGTCCGCCTGCGCCGACTGGTGAAGGCCGGCATCGACTGGTTCGTGGGGAACGATCTCGTCACCGGCACCCTCTTCGTCGCCACCGTGACGCTGCTGATCTACTCGCAGGCTCGCCCGGTTTCCTACGGCAAGCTGGTGCCTGGGGAGTTCGCGTTCCGGGACTACATCGTTCCGTTCGACGTGGAGGTGATCGACGAGGAGAACAACGAACTGCGTCGGCGCCAGGCCGGCGACCAGTCTCCGCCCGTGTACAACTTCGATCCCTCCGTGCAGCATGATCGACTGCGCAAGCTTGGCCGCTTCTTCGAGGCCGGTCGTTCCTTCCTGAACCGACGACCCGAGGAGAGCCGCACGGCGCCGCTGAGTCCCGAGGGGCGCGAGCTACTCCTGGAGGAGCTTCCCCTGCCGGTGCAGAACGGCACCCTGGACCTGTTCCTGAGTCACCGGTTCTCGGATGACCTGGAGGGTGCGTTACGGCTGTCGTATCAGGGAGTGCTCAAGGAGCGCGTAGCGGTGAGTCCGCCCATTCTGGGGAGAGCGGATCACCTCCTCGTGCTGCATCCCGATGGCGGTGAACAGCAGCTCGATGCGGACCAGGTGTTGAGCATCGAGGCGGTGAAGGCACAGCTCCTGCAGTCCGTGAAGCAGAACATGGCCGGAATGGACGGCGATGAAACCCTGGCGGCCGAATTCATCGCGCCTCTGGTGGAGACGAACCTCAGCCTGGATCAGGAGGAGACCACGCGCAGGTACGAGCAGGCCATGGCCGGGGTCCTCGCACGGCAGCAGATGCTGCCGCGCGGCAAAGTGATTGCCCGGAAGGGCGAGCGTCTCACCGAGGAGGAGGTCGGCTGGCTCGACGAGATCGCGAAGAAGCGCACCCCGGCACACGGTTACCGTGCGGCGGCCGGATCCCTGGTACTGATGCTCCTCATGGTGTTCTTCCTGTGGCGATACATCCGCGTGCACCAGCGGGAATTCAGCGATCGCCACAGCCTGTTCGGGATGAACATGATCGTCGGCCTGGGGACCGTGCTGTTGGGCTTCGCCCTGCTGAAGTTGGGAGATTTGCTGGCCAGCAACATTGCGCTGCCGGCGTTCAACCGCATCCAGCCCTACCGCTTTGCCATCCCCATGGCGGTGGGCGCGTTGTTGATGGTGCTGCTGACCAACGCCCGGATGGCCATGTTCTTCTCCATCCTGGCCTCGACGAGCTTCGGGATCCTCGTCGCCTGGGACCTGCCTCTGACGGTGTACGCGTTGCTCGGCAGCTTTGCCGGCATCTACGGACTGACCCAGTACAAGGAACGCTCGGTCATCATCAAGGCGGGGCTGGTGGTGGGCGGTGCCAACGCGGTGACTGTCCTGGCCCTGGCCGCGGCGGAGGGGGAGGCGCTCGACCTGTCGACGCTGCTGTTCGACATGGCCGCCGGCGTGGTGGGCGGCATCCTGGTGGCCTTCGTGGCCTCGTTCTCGTTGCCGATGCTCGAGTGGACGTTCAACGTCGTGACCGAGATCCGGCTGCTGGAGCTGTCCAACCTCAACACTCCACTGCTGCGGAAGCTTGCGGTGCAAGCACCGGGAACGTACAACCATAGTGTGCTCGTGGGCACCCTGGCAGAGGCCGCGGCCGAGGCCATCGGCGGCGGGGCGTTGCTTTGCCGTGTGGCTGCTTACTATCACGACATCGGAAAGATGAAGAAGCCGGAGTACTTCATCGAGAACTCGCCACAGGATGCCACCAAGCGGCATGAGAAGCTCTCGCCCACCATGTCCAGCCTGATCATCCTCAGCCATGTGAAGGACGGTGCCAAGCTGGCGCGCGACTACCATTTGCCCCGCCCCATCGAGGACTTCATCCTGCAGCACCATGGAACCCGCCTGATCTCCTACTTCTTCAAGAAGGCCAAGAAGATGGAGGATCGTGGCATCCAGGAGGTCAGCGAGAGCAACTTCCGTTACCCGGGACCCAAGCCGCAGAGCAAGGAGGCCGCCATCTTCATGATGGCCGATTCGGTGGAAGCGGCGGCGCGCACCGTGGATGAGCCGACACCGGCAAAGTTCAACGACCTGATCCGTCAGATAGTCAATGCCGTGATCCTCGACGACCAGCTCTCTGAGACCGAGTTGACCTTCTCGGATCTGGACCGCATCCAGCGCTCGTTCGAGATCACGCTGGCGAGCATCTACCATCATCGCATCGAGTACCCGGGCTTCCGCTTCGAGGACCGGCCGGGGCGCGAACGCGTCGTCCTTCCGGTATGACCGAGCCCTCGACACCCACGGAACCTGCCCCTGCCCTCACGAGCCGACCATGAGCGTCGCGGATCCGATAGTGGAGATTGTGAACCACCAGCGCCGGCACCCGGTGGATCGCCGGCGCATTCGCGCCGCGGCCTGTGCGGCGTTCCATGGCGGTAACGGCAGGGGCGACGTGATCACCATCCTGCTCGCCGGGGACCGCAAGCTGCGCCAGCTGAACCGGGAGTATCGCAACAAGGACCAGCCCACCGATGTGCTGTCCTTTCCGTCAGGCGAGGCCACCCCGGAGGGCAAGGTGCATGTGGGCGATATCGCCCTCAGCCTGGACGATGCGGCGCGCCAGGCCGACGAGGAGGGCTGCCTCCTGGAAGACATGGTGGACCGCCTGGTGGCTCATGGGGTCTTGCATCTTCTGGGATTCGACCATGAGGCAGACGACGGCGAGATGATGGCCCTGCAGGCGCGCATCCTGTCCGGACTGCCGTGGAGCAAGGCCTCGTGAGCGCATTGGCGTGGAAGCTGGGGGGAGCGGCCTTCCTGTTCCTGCTCTTCGTCCTGCTGTCGGGCATCCGCTGCGCGGTATTTGTTCTGGGACCGGTGGGGCTGCAGCGGTTGCGCGAGTCGCACCCGCAGATCCGCCGCTACTTTCCCGCCGGATACTACCGCGAGATCTCACGCGTGCGCGTGGCATTGCAGCTGGCGGTGCAGACCAGTCTGCTGGGGATGGTCCTGCTGGTGGCCTGGTCGGTGGCGGAGTTCCCGGGCTGGACCCGCTGGCTGGCGCCGCTGGCTGCAGGACTGGCGGCAGCGGCCGGCGGCCAGGTCGTTGCCCGTGCCCTCGCGGCATACCGGCCGGAGTCCTGGCTGGCGCGCTTGCTGATCCTGGTGCAGATCACCGATATCCTGTTGTGGCCGCTTTCCGCCCCAACGGCCGAGTTGCTGCGGCGATTGCAGCATGGGGTGCTGGAGCCCGAGGCGGAGCGTGATGAGGAAGATCAGGAGGAGGAGATCGAGGCCTTCATCGAGGTGGGCGAGCAGGAGGGGCTGCTGGAGGAGGGTGAGCGCCACCTGATCCGCGGCGTCTTCGACTTCGGCGATCGCGTGGTCCGGGAGGTGAGGACGCCGCGCACCAACATGGTAGCGGTGAGCCACGAGGCCACCCTGGGCGAGCTCCGGGACCTGGTGGTGCGGGAGAAGCACTCGCGCATTCCGGTCTACCGGGACAGCATCGACAACATCGTCGGTATCCTGTTCGTGCGCGATCTCCTGGCCATTCTGGGGCGCATGCCGGATGAGACGCCCATCACATCGCTGGTCAATCCGGCGCAGTTCGTGCCGGAGACCAAGCGCATTGCGGAACTCTTGCGTGAGCTGCAGCGGAGGCACAGCCACCTGGTCATCATCGTGGACGAGTACGGAGGAACGGCTGGGCTCGTGACCATCGAAGATCTCGTGGAGGAGATCGTCGGCGAGATTCAGGACGAGCACGAGTCGGAGGAGGACAGCATCGTTCAGCAGCCGGACGGCACGTTGCAGGTGGCGGGATCCGCGGACATCGAGCGCGTGGCCGAGGTCCTGGGGGCGGAACTGGAGGATGAGGAGTTCGAGACGGTGGGCGGGTTCATCCTCTCTGCCCTGGGACATGTCCCGCAGGCAGGGGAGCGTTTCGTCCATGGCGGCCTGGAGGTGGAGGTGCTGGTGGCGGATCGCCGCCGTATTCATCGCGCCCTCATCCGGCGGTTGCCCGAAGCCCCGGACCCGGACGAGAGCGATGAGGACGGCCCGGAGGTGGCATGACGTCCAGGGCTCCCACGGAGAAGGAACAGGGCGGCGAAACGGCCGCGGGATTTCGCTCCGGGTTCGTGCCGCTGGTGGGCCGACCGAACGTGGGCAAGTCCACGCTGCTGAACCGGCTGGTGGGTTACAAGGTGGCCATCGTCTCTCCGGTGCCTCAGACCACCCGCAACAGGATCCGTGGAGTGCTCACCTTGCCCGGCCGCGGGCAGATGATCTTCATCGACACGCCCGGTATCCACAAGCCCAAGTTCCGCATGAACCGCCGCATGGTGACCCTGGCACTGGAGACACTGACCGAGACGGACGTGATCCTGTTCATGGTCGACGCCTCGCAGCGGATGGGCGGCGGGGACCGCTTCGTCATGCAACAATTGCGTGAGACGGATACTCCGGCCTTCCTCCTTCTCAACAAGATCGATCGGTTGCGTAAGGACGCGCTTCTGCCCATGATCGATGCCTATCGCCGCGAGATGGAGTTCGCCGAGATCATCCCCATCAGCGCCACCGACGGCACCCAGTGTGACCGTCTGGTGGACGTGCT
>CBDVAL010000071.1:0-14711 GCA_965371955.1 uncultured bacterium
CCATGCTCGCCCTGCCGTCAGGAGTTTTTTAGCGAGTGTGACGCTGCCCCCTCCGGTATCCCCTGGTGTCTGGAGACCGTGACGGTCCAGGAGGTTCTCGACGCTGCGCAGGAGTTGCTTGCTGCGCCTTGACGTCCGGCCCGTACGAAATTCCGTGCCCTCGCGATGGGTCGATTCGCGCGCCCGGGTGGGTTGCTTCGGTACACCCGAGGCTCGGGCGCAGCTGAGCTGGGCTACCGGTGCTGTTCGCCAGCGCTCGCCGCTGTTCGCACCCCGTATCCGTGTCGTGAACGCACCACCCCGGCGGCCGGTCCATCGATGCAACCAACACGTCGATCACCGCGCCAGGTCTAGCTTTTGCCACGTGCCGGGCCTACCTTGTCCCTATGCTCAGCATCACTGCGGAGAAAGGTCCGCTTCGGCTAGTGCGAACGGATGTGCGTCCGGAGCCCCCGCCGAGGCCGGCCGGAGAAGTCATCCGTCCTCTCATCGACGGCCGGCGGATCGGTGGAGAGCCCCATCCGGTCCAGCTGCTGGATCCGGCCACGGCGAAGCCGTTCGTGCGCATCGCATACGCCGTCGGGTCCGACATGGATCACGCCGCGGAATCCGCGTCCCGCGCCCTGTCGCTGTGGCGCCGCGTGGCGTTCCAGGATCGTGCGCGCAAGCTGCGGCGTCTCGCGAACTGTATTCACGAGCACGCCTGGTCCATCGCCCGGGTGATCGCCCAGGAGCAGGGCAAGCCGTGGCTCGAGGCCCTGCACCATGAGGTGCTGCCCGCCCTCGACCACCTGCGTTTCATCATCGAGTTCGCCGAGCGCTACCACGGCGGGCTGGAGGTGGAGCCGCGCCATCCGTTCTACGCCCACAAGGAAGCGCACTATCTCTACGACGCCATCGGGGTCATCGCGCTGGTGACGCCCTCACCACTGCCCTTCGCCTTGCCGCTTGTCCAGGTGGCGGCGGCGCTGGCCATGGGCAACGCCGTGATCCTCAAGCCCTCCGAACGCACTCCGTTGAGCGGCCTGCGCATCGGCGAACTGTGCGCCGAGGTGGGCTTTCCTCCCGGGCTGGTCAATGTGGTGCCGGCGTTGCCGGCGTGCACCTTGCGGTTGGTCACGCACCCCAAGGTGGACAAGGTGTTCTTCACCGGCACTGTGGACGCCGGTCGTCGTGTGCTCCTGGCCGCCGGCTGTGAAGTGCGCCCGACGGTACTGGGGCTCGGAGGCAAGCACCCCACCGTGGTGGCGGGTGATGCAGACCTCGGTCGTGCGGCCCGCGGGATCGTCTGGGGAGCGCTGGCCAACGGCGGCCAGAACTGCGGCTCCATCGAACGCGTATACGTCGAGGAGCGTGTGGCTGCGGAATTCATCGATCGGGTGGTGCACGAGGTGAAGCGGCTGCGCGTGGGTAACCCCCTCACCGAAGAGGTCGATGTGGGTCCGCTGCAGTCCGCGGCACGCCGCCAGGAGGTGCATCGCCAGGTCAGCGACGCAGTCCGGCTCGGCGCGCGGGTGCTCTGCGGTGGCGCACCCCTGGACACGCCCGGCTTCTTCTACCTGCCGACCGTGCTCGTGTCTGTCCCGAACGATTGCGCGCTGATGCAGCAAGAGACCCTGGGGCCGGTGATCCCGATCATCATCGTGGATACCATCGAACGTGCCATCCTTCTGGCGAACGACTGTGATCTCGCCCTGACGGCCAGTGGGTGGACACAGTCGGAACAGACCGCGCAGCGTCTGATGGTCGGGCTCCCTGCCGGAGTGGTGACCATCAACGATGTTCTCTATTCGTTCGGGGAACCCGCGGCTACCTGGTCCGGCCAGCGCATGAGCGGATTCGGGCAGAGCCATGGCACGCCGGGACTGCGGGAAATGTCCCTACAGCGCTTCGTGTCCTTTGATCGCCAACACCTGGAGGCGCCGCTGTTCTCGTTCCCCTACGATGTCCAGGCGGCCTCCATTGCGCAGTCGTCCCTGGACCACCTGCACGGAGAGCGGGCCTTCGGGCGTCTTGTCGCACTGGGCCGGCTGCTCCGGCTCAAACGCTTCCGCTCCCGCGTGTCCTTGCGGTCCTTCCTCTTTCCCGGCAGCCGGAAACACCGCAAGAACTAGAACGGGAGGCCGCGTCACAGGCGCCGCCGTTGCACCTCGTAGAGCAGGACGGCCGCGGCGGCATTGATGGAGAACGAATCCACCTCCAGCGCCATGGGGATGGTCACGCGTTCATCGCAGCGCTGAACCAGGGACTCCGGAAGGCCGAATGCCTCGCCGCCAAGGATGACAGCCAGGTTGCCGGGGCCCAGCGATGCCCGTGGTAGCGGCCGCCCGCCGGTGGAGATCGCCGCCACGGTACGTATCTTCTGCGCTTCAAGTACGTCCACTGCCTCGAGCCAGGAATCGAAGCGCAACATCGGCAGCTTGAACAGGCTTCCCATGGACGTGCGCACCGCCTTGGGATGAAACGGGTCACCGTGTCCCGCGATGGCGAACGCGGTGGCTCCGGCCGCGAGAGCCGTTCGGGCCAAAGCCCCGACATTCCCCGGCTCCTCGAGATCCACGCCGACCAGGAGCAGGAGTGCATCTCCGGAGGACCGCAGCAGGTCCGGGAACGAAGGCGGGACGGGCGTGCGCACCAGCCCGAGAAGCTCACCGTGTGTGCGGCCCTCGGTCAGCGAGGTGATCACCGCATCGGGCACCACATGGAGTTCACACCCGGAGGTCTCCAGGTCCTTCATCAGGGAGCGCACCCTGGCGTCCTGCGAGTGCCGGAATCTCTCACTGGACACCGCGCGTTCCACCCGGAAGCCGGCTCGAAGGGCGCGCTCGTGCAGCCTGGTGCCCTCGATGCTGAACTCTCCCAGGGTAGCCCGACCGCGCGCCGTCAGGGAGCGTTCCAGATCGGTGACCACGGTTCGCCAGGTTCTGCGCATCCCATCCTCCTCCAGGGTAATCCGGCCGGGCCTGTCGGAGAATACTGCAAGAAGGGCCGCCCTGCCCTTGACAGTCCGGAGGCCACGGCATACAAGAGCCGGCGGGGAGGAGACCGCATTGGCAAACGAGCTGACCGACACGGTGGCCATCATCATCGGCGGGAGCCGGGGCCTGGGTGCGGCCATCGCCGGAGCCTTCGCCGATGCGGGGGCCAGGTTGTTCCTGGTGGCCCGCAGCCGGGAGAATCTCGAGCGCACCGCGCAGGAGCTTGCCGGGCGGGGAGCCGGCGTGGAAACCCTGGCTGCCGATGTGACGGATGCGGGTGGCGCTGCCGGGGCCGTGTCTGCCGCGGTGGATTGCTTCGGCCGCGTGGATGTGCTGGTGAACTGCGCGGGTACGTTCCTGTGGCGCAGCTTCGCGGACATCTCCGCAACAGACTGGCGGGAGACCATCGAGACCAATCTGACGGCGCCTTTCCTGCTGACGCAGGCCATGGCGGCAAGCCTCATGAAACAGGGGCACGGCGGCGCGGTCATCAATATCGCCTCGATCCACGGGGAAGTCGCGGACGGCAACGTGGTGCCGCAGTGCGCCGCCAAGCTGGGGCTGGTGGGGCTGACCCGGGCGTCCGCCGAGGCGCTACGGCCCCACGGCATCCGGGTCAATGCCATCTCGCCGGGCGCCATCGAGCCCGACTCGGCGGGCCGGCTGTCGGACGGCCTGCAGAGCAAGATCACCCAGGGCGATGTTGCCCAGGCGGCAGTCTACCTCGCCTCCGACCGGGCGCGCGGCATCACCGGGGCAAACCTCGAAGCGTTCGGTGTCACCCGGCCGGTGGTGGCGAGCAAGTAGGCCTAGAGGCGCGGCATGCTGACCGGCTGGTCGAGAAAAGAATGGTCATGGGCGTTCTATGACTGGGCGAACTCCGCCTATGCGCTGGTGATCATGACCACGTTCTTCCCGTTGTTTCTCGGCACCCAGGTGGCGGCGGCGGACGGCGCCACCCGATCGACCACGCTGCTGGGATACGGCAGCTCGGTGGGTAGCGCGCTGGTGGTGATCCTTGCGCCCATCCTGGGGGCGCTGAGCGATCAGTTCGGGGCGAAGAAGAAGTTCCTGGCAGCGTTCGCCTTTCTGGGCGCCGCCGCCGCCGGTGGCCTGGGACTGGTGCACAGCGGTCACCCCGTCCTTGCCCTGTGCATCTTCGTCACCGCCAACGTCGGCTTCTCCGTGGCCAACGGGTTCTACGATGCCCTGCTGTTGTCGGTGACCTCCACCGACCGCCTGGATCGGTTGTCGGCGCTGGGCTTCTCGCTGGGCTACGCCGGCAGCATCCTGCTGTTCCTGTTCTCGGTGGTCGCCTACCAGAAGCCGTCGCTGTTCGGCCTGGCCGGCGAGGCGGAGGCCCTGCGGCTGGTGTTCGTGCTGGAGGGTGGCTGGTGGCTGTCATACACCATGCCGTTGCTATGGTGGGTCCGTGAGCCCGAAGGCCTCAGGGCCGAGGGCGCCACGCTGCTTGCCACCGTGGCCAGGGCTTTCGCCGAGCTCAAGGATACGGTGCGCGAGATCCGGGAGTATCGGCAGGCGGCGGCCTTCCTGGTGGCCTACTGGCTCTATATCGACGGCGTGCACACCGTCATGAAGATGGCCTACGCCTACTCCACCGACCTGGGCTTCGAACCGAAGGTGCTGATGCTGGCGATCCTGGTGACCAATCTGGTGGGCGTGCCGGCGACACTGCTGTATGCGCGGCTTGCGGCGGTCGTTGGCCTCAAGCCGGCCATCCTGGCGGGGTTGCTGGGCTATCTCCTCGTCACTTCTGGGGCGCCCCTGATGAGCCGACCGGCCCATTTCTTCATCCTGGCCGCCATCATCGGGCTGGCACAGGGGGGCGTGCAGGCCATGAGCCGATCCCTGTTCGCCCGCCTGATCCCCGCCGATGAGGCCGGCAAGTATTACGGCTTCTACAACATGGTGGGCAAGTTCGCCGCGGTCCTCGGCCCCGCGCTGATGGCAACCACGGGGATCCTGCTCGGTGGTCGTCTCTCGATCCTGGCCATCCCCATACTGCTCATTGCCGGCATGATCCTGCTGGCCCGTGTGAAGGTCTGAACGGGGTCGGAGCCAAACCTTATACCTCGCTCCTCCCGGGCCACCGGGCCGCAGCCTGCGACCGAGGTATAAGGTTTGGCTCCGACCCCATTCGGATCGACCCCGTTCAGGTCCAGCCGAGCTTCCAGGCCAGCCGGTGCAGGGCGAACCATCGTGCCCGCCTGCGAACCAGCCGTCGCAGAGTGCGGTAGCTGGACCCTGTCCGGCCGCAGTAGTCGCGCAGGAAGCGCGCCCGTTCGCGGACCGCCACCTGTGCGGCAAGATCCCCGGCCTTCTCCAGCGAGCGCAGCAGGCGCGCCAGGTTGGCTGCACGATGCGAGTCGTCCAGGGTCGACGGAAAGGTCGAGCAATCCAGGTCCAGGACGAAGCCCTCCGGCCGGCCGGTGAGTTCGGTGATCATCACGTTGGACAGGTTGAGGTCGGCATGCAGCATGTTTGCGTCGTGCATCTCGCGCACCGCAACCGCGGCGGCTCTCAGGGATTGCCGGCGCAGGTCTCCCGGCGGCTCGTCGCGCAGCAGCTCCGCCAGGTTGCGGCTGGCGGTGACGCGCACGGTGGCCAGGAACAGCCGGCAGGGCCGCGCAACGGTCCAGGCCAGAAACGCCACTTCGGGCGCCGACACCCCGCGGTTGCGCGCCTCTTCGGTGATGACCAACTCGCGCAACAGGCGATCCGGCCCACGATGAGCCTCGGGGTTGAATCGCCCGAACAGTCCGCCGTGCAGCACCTGTTTCACCACCAGCGGCTCGTGGTTCACCTTCAGCTTCGGAAACAGCTCGGCCACACGGCCACGGCCCTGCGGCCTTCCGTCGGCCAGCAGGTGCTCCAGGTTGGACAGACTGGTGAGGCCCATGGTCCGGATGGCCTGATCCCGGCCTTTGCGGACGATGTAGTGCAGCTTGCTGGTGCTATGCCGCTCGTATCCCTCGGGAATCTGCCTCATAGGACGGATGTTCAGGGTTCACCGGTGCGCGGCGCGGCGACCCCTTCCGCACCCTTCTCGGTGCCGCACAGCCTCATGTAGACATCCTCGGTGCGGCGGATCATCTGCTCCATGGAAAACTCCTCCACCCGCGACCGCCCCGCCGCGCCCAGTGTCCGCCGCCGTTCGGGATCGCGCAGCAGTGACCCCAACGCGTCGGCCAGAGCCGCCTCGTCGTCCGGCGGGACCAGAAGCCCCTGGCGATTGTTCTCGAGGATCTCTCCCACGCCTCCGATTCGCGTGGCCACCACCGGCACGCCCATGGCCATGGCCTCCTTCACCACCGCAGGGGAGCCCTCGCCGGCCACCGACGGCAGCACAGCCACGTCGAAGGCGGCGTTGGCCTCGGGGATCTCCTCGCGAAATCCGGCCAGGTGCACCCGGTCCCCGATCCCCAGGTTGCGCGCTTCGTCCAGGATGTATTCCTGCCGATCGCCCTCGCCCAGGAGGGCCAGGTGGAGCTGCGGGAAGGACGTGGACAGCGTGGCCATGGCGCGCAGCAGATGCTCGTGTCCCTTCTGCGGCGCCAGCGCGCCCACGCATCCCAGCAGCAACTCATCCGGTCCAACGCCCAGCTCGCGCCGGAACTCGGCGCCGTCCGGCTGCTGCCGGAAACGCGCCAGGTCGATGCCCGAGTGCACCACCGAGATGCGAGACGGGGCCAGGCCGGCGTCCACCATGTCCTTCTTGATGGACCCCGAGACCGCGATGACATGATCCAGCCGGTAGCTGAACTTGAGGCGGAAGAGCGGATTGCGCCGGGTAGGGAAGGAGGTCCTTCGGGTGGCCACCGTGGTGGGACCACGCCGGCCCAGGCGCGCCAGAGTACCCAGGGTCACGGCGTGCGAGGTGTGATAGTGCATCACGTGGGGGCGCTCCTGCTGGATCAATCCGGAGAGCCAGGCCACCGCCATGGGGTCGAACTCTCCCTGCATCGGACGGCGGCGTACGTCCAGCCCGTGCTCCTCGGCCCTCTCGCCCAGGGCCGACTCCTCCTGCAATGCCAGGATGCAGCGATGCCCCCGGCGTGACAGGCCATCGGCCAGGTGCAGGTTCTGGATCTCGCCGCCACGGAGGCCGTGCTCGGTGTTCACGTGCAGGACGGTGAGCGGCGTCATGCGCTGGAGCTCCCGGTCTTCATGGTCCCGGGGATGGAGCCGGCATCGAGGTGCTTCTCCCACAGCTTGGCGTACTTGTTGAACACGGAGAAGAACGAGATCCAGCAGATCACCAGGCCGCGCGTCCCATCCAGTATCCCCAGGCGCAGCAGATACATCTTGATGAATCGGCCCACCGGGCGAGCCACAAGGTGGTGCAGAGTGGTGCGCTGTCCGTCGGTGTACGCCTGGCTGGCGCCCCAGTCGGTGTAGCGCCGCAACTTGGGCCAGTACTGATCCACACTGCGGAAAGTGAAGTGTAACAGCGGATACCGCAGCGTGGAGACACTACCGTCCACATCCACTTCCGCGTGCACCTCCAGCTCCTGGTAGCGGCTGCGCTTGCGGTTGAACAGTCGCAGCACCCGATCGCGGTTCCAGCCGCAGTGACGGATGCGCTGGCCGTGAAAGTGGTTCACGCGCCGGATGACGTAGCCCCGGTGAGGTGGCCCTGACGCCAGCACCTGCCTCACCTCCCGGGCCAGCTCCGGGGTCACCCTCTCGTCGGCGTCCACCACCATGGCCCACGGATGGCGGGTCTGCGGCAGGGCCCAGTTCTTCTGCGCCGCGGAGTTGATGTATTCGTGCTCCAGCACGCGGTCCGCGCGGCGGCGCGCCGTCTCCACGGTGCCGTCGTCGGAGAACGAGTCCACCACCAGCACTTCGTCGGCCCAGCCCGTCGAGTCCAGCACTCCCTCGATATTGGCCGCCTCGTTGTGCGTGGGCACGAGGATGGACAGTCGAGGGCCGCCCCGATGCGGTGCTTGCACGGCAGGTCCTTCAGGCAGAAGACTGCGCCCGGAGGCGCCCAGTTGGTGCTCCCACAGCCGCAGCGCCCGCGTGAACGCCGAGAACGCCGACAGCACGCACAGCACCAGACCGTGCCGGCCCTCCAGCCAGCCGCCGCGCAGCAAGTACATGCGCAGGAACACCAGCCTGGGCTGCATCGCCAGGCGCAGGAAACCGGAGCGTTTGCCGCGCCGGAAGTCCTCGGCCGCGGCCAGCCGGCTGTAGAGCAGCATCTTGTCCCAGTAGACGGAGATGGTGGGGTAGCTGTGATGGATCAGCGGCGCCTGCAGGGATCCTTCCGTGCCGTCGATGCGGGGCTTCTCGTGCACTGCCCCCTCCCAGCGCACGGCAGCGCGCCGCAGCAGGCGCGTGACCCGGTCGTCGCCCCAGCCGCAGCGGCGGATCCACCGGCCGAGAAAGTAATTCCTGCGCGGCATCGAGTAGGCGGCGGCTTCTCCGCCTTCTGCCAGCGCGGCGCGCACCTCCCGGGCCAGTTCCGGCGAGACGCGTTCGTCCGAGTCCACGAACAGCACCCAGTCTGCCTCCGCCTGCTGTTGCGCCCAGTTGCGCTGCTCGTCGAAGCGCTCCAGGGGATGCACGAGGACACGTGCGCCGTGGGCCGAGGCGATCTCTCGGGTGCGGTCCAGGCTGCCCGAGTCCACCACCAGGATCTCATCGGCAAAGCCGAGGCTCTCCAGGCATTCCGGCAGCTGCTCCTGGCAGTCGCCGGTGAGCACGATGGCGGTCAGCTTCTTCAAGGGATCATCCCTTGCGCCGGCCGAAGACGGCGGTGACCAGGATGCTCAGCAGGTAGAGCACCACCATGGGCGCGGCGAACAGACTCTGGGTGACCACGTCGGGCGTGGGGGTCAGGATGGCCGCCAGCACGAAGATGATCAGGACGGCGTACTTGAAGTTGCGCAGCAGGAAGCCGGTGGTGACGAGGCCCAGCTTGGCCAGGAAGAAGGTCAGGATGGGCATCTGGAACACGAACCCCATGCCGAGGAGGATCTTGCTCTCGAACGAGAGCAGCTCCCGGGCTGTGATCACCGGCCGGAAATCCCAATCCAGGCCCTGCTCGATGAAGAACTTGCACGCCGGAGGCAGCACGATGTAGTAGGCGAAAAAGCCGCCGCCGATGAAGAACAGGGACGAGAACAGGATAAATGGTACAGCGTAGCGCCGTTCGCGCTCCAGGAGTCCCGGGGCGATGAACAGCCAGAGTTGCAGCACGATGTACGGGGCCATCAGGAAGATGCCGGCGAGGAACGACACTTTCATGTACAGGAGGAACGGGTCGGTGAGCTGGGTGAACGCCAGCTTCTCGCCCTCGGGCAGCACCTCCACCACCGGACGCACCAGCCAGCCGTAGACAGTGCGAGCCACCATCAAGCACAGGAGGAAGCCCACCACCAACCCCGCCAGGGCGCGGATCAGGCGCTTCCGCAACTCCTCCAGATGCTGCAGGAAGGTCATCTCGCCGCTGGAGGCTTCGGTCATCCGTTATGGGATGGGGGTTTCGAGGTCGGGTCCGGGGGCGCATCGGCAGGTTCCTCGGGCTCCTGGGCCGGCTCCGGGGCAGGCCGCGTTTCCTCGATCTCCAGATCCGCGGCCGAGACCTCACGCTCCAGGGTGGCCTTGAAGTCGTTGGTGGCCCGACGGAACTCGGCAACCCCGCGACCGATGGTGCGGCTGAGCTCCGGGATTCTCTTGGGGCCGAAGACCAGCAGGGCGATGACCAAGATGAGCAGAATCTCTGGTCCGCCGATGGAGCCGAACATGGTTGGTTTCTCCACAGCACCCGGCGCGGCGATGGGGGTGCGATGAGGGCGAATCCTGGCCGGAAACGGGGTTCGCGCACGATTATGGGCCCCGTGGCGGCGGCGAGTCAAGCGCTGGGCGGGAACAACATCGGGGAAGGTGTCGTTATGGTGTCTTGATGGATCCCGGGGACGAATCACCGCGGATGAGGCAGTGTTCGTATATTTCTGGTAAACTGGAAACTTTACAGCATCACTTCCGGACACTATATTCAATTGGACCGCGGGAACAGCCGCTGACAGCCGTTTTCGGCCTGGCACGCCTCCTGGCTGGCCCTCAGCGTAGGGGGCACACCGGGTTGGCCGGAAGGATCGTGATGAAGCTCCGTACACTCGTCCTGGGAGGTGCGCTGGTAGGATGCACAGCCGGCATCTGGATGGGGGCTCGCACGGCGCAGGCGCGGTCCAACGACGTCAACGACTTCCTTCGCACCTTCAGCCAGATCGTCGACGTGGTGGAGACAAACTACATCGATGAGGTGGACTCCGCGGACCTGGTACATGGCGCCATCCGCGGCATGCTGCGCACCCTGGATCCCCACTCCAGCTTCCTGGACTCGCGCCACTACAAGGAGATGCGCGAAGAGCAGCGCGGTTCGTTCTCGGGGTTGGGCATCGTCATCTCGCTGCGCGGCGATGAGAACCTGCTCACCGTCATCTCGCCCATCGAGGGCACTCCGGCGGATCGCGCCGGCATCCGCGCCGGCGATGTCATCGCCGAGATCGAAGGTGAGGAGACCCTGGGCATGGGCATTGACGACGCCCTGGTGCGGTTGCGGGGACTGAAGGGGACTCAGGTCTCCATCAAGGTCCGCCGTGAGGGGGAGCATGAACTGTTCCCGTTCACCATCACGCGCGACGACATCCCGACGAACTCCATCCAGTATGCGTACATGCTGGAGCCGGGCGTCGGCTACATCCGCATCAAGAACTTTACCCAGACCACGGACCGCGAGCTGCGCGAGAAGCTGGAGCAACTGTCGGGCCAGGGCATGGAGAAGCTGCTGCTGGACCTGCGCTGGAATCCAGGCGGGTTGCTGGATCAGGCGGTGAAGGTGTCCAGCGAGTTCCTGGGCAAAGGCGACAAGGTGGTGTTCACCCACGGGCGCACGCCTCGCTCCGAGGAGGAGCACTTCGCCAGCAGTGAGGGTGCGTGGGGCGAGGTACCCATGGTGGTGCTCATCAACCGCGGCAGCGCCAGCGCATCGGAGATCGTCGCCGGGGCCATCCAGGATCACGACCGTGGCGTGGTGGTGGGTGAGACCTCCTGGGGCAAGGGTCTGGTGCAGACCGTCTACTCGCTGTCGCAGAACTCCGCAGTGGCCCTGACCACCGCCCGTTACTACACTCCCAGCGGCCGTCTGATCCAGCGCGACTACAGGTCGCTGGAGGACTACTTCTCACCGGGTTCGGACGAGGAGGATCCGCTGGCGAACAAGGACCCAGAGACCGAGCTCGACGTGTTCTACACCGATGTGGGACGCAAGGTGTTTGGCGGTGGTGGTATCCGCCCGGACATCATCATCAAGCGTGAGGAGCTGACCGGCCTGGCCGAGACCTTGGAGCGCCGCTCGGCGTTCTTCGAGTTCGCCCGCCACTATCGCGCGGATCACCAGGAGCCCCCGGACCTGGAGAAGTTCAAGGTACGTCCGGCCGTGGTGCAACAGTTCCGTGATTTCCTCACCACCACCAAGGAGCTCGAGTTCACCGACGAGGAGTTCGACGAGAGTGCGGACTACATTCGCCGCGCCCTCAAAGCCGAGATCCTGGGCAACTTCCACGGCCTGGAGGCGCGTAACCGCGTCCTGGCCAAGGGGGACCGGCAGATCCAGGGGGCCCTCAACTACTTCAACGAGGCCAAGCGCATGGCCCGCCTCCGCGCGAGCCTGCAGGAAAAGGCTGCGCGCGACTCCTCGGCCACCAACTGATGTGATAGCATGGTCGGGCTTTCATGAGCCCGTCCTCACGCCGCGCCCTTGGCATCCTCGCCGCCATCACCCTCTTCGCAGGATTGCTGTTGTCCGTCTTGGTGCGTGTTCCCCGCGGCTCCGTTTTGCTGTCAGGAGGGCGCACGCAGGCTTCCGGTTGGCGGCTGGCGCCGGTGTGGCGTCCCCGTATGGTCCTTCCCCTGGACGCCCGCCACACCCTGACCGAGGTCAGCGCGCTGCTGGACGGCGAGATCCGGCTCACCTGGAAAGTGGAGCTGCGCCTGGCCGTGCAGCCCGGGGCAACGGGACTGGATGCCGCCGCCCTCCAGGCTGCCGGCGGGCTGGAGGCCTACCTGGGCGCTGCCGCCGCGCAATCCGCGGCGCAGGTGCTGCGGGAGTATCCACGGACCGACCCATTGCTTGCGGAGATGATGACGCTGCAGGTGGAGTCCATTGCGCGCGATCTGTCCGCCGACGGCAGGGTCGTCTCCGATGTCGTCCTGGAGCTGGTGGAGACCGAGGGCCTGCGCCGCCTGCGACGGCAGCGTGCCCGCGCTCTGATCCGTCCGCGAGAGCGCAAGGTGATGATCATCGGCCTGGACGGTGCCGACTGGCAGGTGATGGACCCGCTGCTCAAGGCCGGCCGGCTCCCGGCCCTCGCGGGACTGCTGCAACGCGGCGTGCGCGCCGACCTGCGCTCCAACACGCCCATGCTCTCGCCCTTGCTGTGGACCACGGTGGCCACCGGCAAGGCCCCCGAGGAGCACGGCATCATGGACTTCCTGCTGGTGGAGCCCGAGACCGGACGCAAGGTTCCCATGTCCAGCCGTTTCCGCCGCGTCAAGGCCCTGTGGAACATCCTCACCGACCTGGGCCTCGAGTCGCAGTTCATCGCCTGGTGGGCCACATGGCCGGCGGAGCAGGTGAGCGGCACCCTGGTCACCGACCGCGTGTCGTACTCGCTGTTTGCCGGTCTCGATCTGCGGCCCGCGGAGAACACCGCCGGACTGACATTCCCGCCGGGGTACATGGCCGAGGCCAGGGAGTTGCTGGTGGCTCCGGAGGACATCTCCTACGACACGATGCGGCGTTTCCTGCGCATCGACCCGGCGCAGTTCCAGCGCGCCGCCGCGTTGCTGGACACGCCTCCGGAGTCGCCGCCCGAAGATCCGGTGGTGGCGGTGGCTCGCACCGTGGCGGCGGCGCGCTCCTACCACGCGCTGGCCCTGGATCTCCTCCGGCGCGGGCAGCCCGATCTGTTTGCCGTCTACTACGAGGGCATCGATCAGATGGGCCACCGCTTCCAGCACTACATGCGCCCGAAGATGGACATGGTCTCGCAGGAGGAGCACCTACTCTACGGCGATGCCGTGGCCGCTTACTACGCCTATCAAGATGAGCTAGTGGGTGAGCTGGTGCAGGCCGCCGAGCCGGGAACGGTATTCCTGATCCTCTCGGACCACGGCTTTCGCAACGGTGCCGGCCGTCCCCGGGATCTCGCGCCGTACGTGAGCGAGAAACCCGGGTTGTGGCACCGGCGCTACGGCATCTTCGCGCTGGCCGGCCCGGCAGTGCGGCGGGGACGTCTGGACACGGTGAGCCTGTATGACATCGCTCCCACCGTATTGCACCTGCTGGGTTTGCCCAGCGCGGACGACATGCCCGGACGGATTCTCTCGGAGGCGCTGGAGGGCGACGCTCGAACACCCGGCGTCGACCGCCTTGCCACCTACGAGGGGTTCGGAAACCGCCATCAGGCACCGGCCCGCACCGGCGCCTCCAACGCGGTGGAGGAGGAGATGATCCGGGAGCTCACCGCCCTGGGATATCTCGGCCAGACAGCTTCACCGGCAGCGGCTGATCTCCCGCGCGGCCCCGATGTCGCCGCCGACGAGGCAGCGGGCGACGACGCCCGTGTCACCGCCAACTACCACCTGAACCTGGCGTCCATCCAGGCCGGACAGGGCAGGTATGAGGAGGCGGAGCGCGAGGCCCGGGCGGCGCTGGCGCTGGCGCCGATTCCGGACGCCTTCCAGATTCTGTCGCAGATCCTGGAGAAGCAGGGCGACGGCGCCGGCGCCATCCGGATGGCCAGGCGCGTCCTGGAGGTTCAGCGTGGCGGGGTCGCCGACTCCGGCCGTGTGCGCCTGGTGGGATTGCTTCTCGACGCGGACCGTGTGGAAGAGGCCAGGCGCGCGGCGAACGCGGCGTTCCACGACCCCGCCCTGCAACAGACGGCCCGCGGACTGGTGGCGGAGCGGGACGGACGCAAACAGGAGGCGGCCCGGCTGTACCGGGAGGCGCTGGAGCAGCGTCCCACGCTGGCTGCGGCCATGGAGCGCCTCTACCGCCTGGTACCGCCCGAGTCGCTGGAACCGGCGGTCCGGCGCGGGCTCGCCGTGAACGATCAGCTTGCCGAGTTCCACAACGTTCTGGGGGTCATCTTGAAGACCCGCGGCGATCTCTCCGGTGCCGTGAGCGCGTATCGGCGCGCGGTGGAGCTCGACCCGGACCACGTGGACTACCTCGCCAACCTGGGCGCCGCGGAGATGATCCGAGGCAACCTGGACGAGGCCCTGGCCATTCTGGAGCGCGCGCTGCGCAAGGACCCCGACCATCCCGACGTGCACCTCAACCTGGGCTCCGTGTACGGCAAGGCCGGCCAGCCGCGCCGCTCGCTGCAGGCCTTCGAGCGCGCCGCCGAGCTGGGAGCCGAGGGGCCGGGCCTGGAAGTGGGCCGTATCCTGGGCCAGGCCCTGCTGGGCCACAGGGACAGGGCGCTGAGCCTCCTGGCCGAGGCCCGGGCGCGCTACCCGGACGATCCCACCCTGCGGGAGCTCGAGTCCGACCTGCGCTGACGCCTGCTCTCCGCTTCCCGGAGACCTCTCTCCGGTTCCCGCAAGAAGACCGCTTCGACACCGGCCGGGGTAGCAGCCCAGCCCTGGCACAGCAAGCGGTTGCGCGTTCTACCTCGCCAACAGCCTGTTGGC
>CBDVAL010000072.1:0-14688 GCA_965371955.1 uncultured bacterium
CACGTCATGGGTCAGGGCGTGTTTGAACATGAAGGCCAGCTCGGGATGGGCGGCCTTCTGGTAGATGAGCTCCAAGGCGCGCAGCTCGCCCACCACCGCGTGCACGGTCTCGCCCGCCTCGACGATCCGCTCGAGCAGGCGCAGGGCGAACTCGCGGCCGATCACCGACGCCACCTGGATCGCCCGCTTCGGCTCCTCGTCGAGGCGGTCGATGCGGGCCATCAGCACGTCCTGGATGCTGTCCGGCACCGAGATCTCGGAGAGGTCCCGGGCCAGCTCGACGCGACCGCCTTCCAGGCGCAGCACACCCTCCTGCGCCCCGCGGGTCCAGGTCTGCTCGGCGTAGCTGGTGCCCTCCGGCGGCATGGGAGGTGCCGCGGTCCCTCCGTATCCCGGCAGGGTCACCGCGAACATGGTGAAACGGTTGCTGTTGGCCTCCATGAAGGCCTGAAAGACCTCACCGCCGAAGCCCGCGCCGGCGATGAGGATCATGTCCACGGGCCCGTTCCCCACTCGCGTGACTCTTCCCAGCGTGCCGGCCGGTGCGGTCTTGTAGCCCTCGGGATGCACCAGGTTGTTCCTGCTCGCGTCCTGATCCATGCGTGGCGAGTAGGTCTGCTGAGCCTGCAGGGCGCCCGCATGCACTGCCAGCATCAGCAGCACTGCCGACCAGGCGATTCGGTTTCCAGTTCGCTCTCTCATCGGGTGCCCTCCTGAGGATTTTCTTCTCTCGCGGTTCCAATACGCCGCTGCCGACCCGGTGTTCTCGCGCAACTGGCCGGTGGTCGGAGCGGTTTGCCTGCGGCGCCGTGGGCGTGCGAACGGCATCGTGAACGGGCAGCGCTACAGCAGATCAGTCAGCAGCTTGCGCCGGCCGCGGCTCAGGCGCAGCCGCGTGCCGTCGGTGAGGATCACCGAGTGCGTGCCGTTCTTCTCTGTGCGGACCTCCTGGACGAAGGCGCGGTTGACCATGGTGGAGCGATGGATGCGGAAGAAATCCTGCGGGTCGAGATCCTTCTCCAGAGAACTCAGGGACTCTGACAGCAGGTGCGATGTATCGCCCGTGTGCAGGCGCACGTACTGGTCGGCCGCCTCGATCCAGCGGATCTCGGACGCCTTGACGCTGCGTAGCACGTTGCCCGAATGGACCCGGAACTCCCTGCGGTGGGTGGCGGTCCCGTGGTTGACGCCGGCCGGCGCTCCGGAATACGACGACGCCAGCGACGAGATCTTCCGTGCCAGCTCCGACAGACCCCGGTTGCGGATGGCGTCCTTGGCACGGGTCAAGCTCTGCTCGAACCGTTGCCTGGCGAACGGCTTGAGGAGGTAGTCCAGCGCGTGAAGTTCGAAGGCGCGCAACGCGTAGCGGTCATGCGCGGTGACAAAGATCACGTACGGCACGGCTCCACCCGGCAGCCGGGAGAGCACGTCGAAGCCCGACAGGCCCGGCATCTGCACATCCAGGAACAGCAGGTCCGGCTTCAATCGAGGCAATACCTCGAGGGCCTCCGTGCCGCTGGCGCACTCCGCCACCACCTCCACGTCGGGGTCGCCTGCCAGAAGCTCGACGATGAGCTGGCGCGCCAGCGGTTCGTCGTCCACGATGACGGCGCGTAGCTTCATGATGATCCTGCCGGCTGGAACGGCATCTCCATCCGCACCGATACGCCGTGCGGCGTCGCCTGCTGGACGCGTAGATCGAACGCTGTACCGAAGTGAACTGCCAGCCGGTCACGCACGTTCTGCAGCCCGACGCCTGCGCCGCTCTCCAGCGACCACCCCTGCGGCAAGCCCGGACCGTCATCCTGCACCTCCAGCCGCAGGCGTCCGTCCCGACGGCTCACGGAGATGCGGATCTGCACCGGTTCGGTGCGCTCGGAGACGGCGTGGCGGATGGCATTCTCCACCACCGGCTGCAGGATCATCGCCGGCACCTGCGCCCCCTGGCAGCCGTCCGCCACATGGATGGATGCCTGCAGCCGCGTCTCGAAGCGCATGCGCTCGAGATCGAGATAGCGCTCCACGAACGCCAGCTCACCTTCGAGTGACGTGGTATGGCCCTGGCCGGTGTGGATGGTCTCGCGCAGTAGATCGCCCAGGAGCGCGATGGCGCGGTAGGCCTCGTCGGTGCGCTCCTGCTGCACCAGCGACGCGATGCTGTTCAGCGAGTTGAACAGGAAGTGCGGGTTGATCTGCATCTCCAGCGCCTGCAGCCGGGCGCGGGAGACCAGAGTCTCCAGCTGTGCGGTCTTCAGGGCCAGCGAAGCCGTCTGCTCCTCCTGGTCCTGCCACTGCCGGCGAAGCCGGATGATCATCATGGCGCCCACCACCATCACGTAGTACGTGAAGTTGATGAACGCCCCGAACTGGCCTCTGGGTGTGGTGAACTCGGTCCGGATGGACTGCACGAAGGACTCCCGGTTTCCCAGCAGGGTTTCCACCAGCGCCCCCACGCCCATGACGCCCAGCACGACCAGGGTCGCCGCGCCTGCCTGCGCCGCGGCGGCGCGCAGCCATGCCTGCCGCCGGAACGGAAAGCGCACCAGGAGCCGATAGACGGCCGGGCACACCGAGGCGAACAGGTAGTAGTAGTAGAGCTGGCGCAGAACCAGCTGGTACACCGGAGTGACCGTTCCGGCAGTGCGCTGGATGGCGTAGAAGGAGATGGTGGTCATCACCACCGGGATGGTCCAGCTGGCGTAGAGGATCAGCCAGCTGCGCCAGCCATGTCGCAGCAAGCGGTGGTCAGCCATGCCATCTAGCGTAGCACGCCGCGGGTGGCTTCGCCTCAGGCTCGGTCAGGGGCAGCCGACGTTGAGTTGGGGCAGGCAGGCGGCGGCGCTGGCAGGCCGGAGCGCGCCCAGGCTGTCCTGGCCGTAGCCGCCTTCCTGCACGATCTTTCGCGGCACGATGAGATAGAAGGCAGTCTCCGGCGTTCCCGAGACGGTGAAGCTGGTGTTGCCGCCGGTCGAGCAGGCCAGCGGCGCGTAGCTGGTGAAATCATCGAAGCTGCCCTGATAGATCTCGTAGTCGGCATCGCTGGTCACACAGGAGAACGACCAGTCCAGCAGGAAGTCGCCCCCCGGCGCCACGTTCACGAATAGCGTCTGCACGCTGCCCACCATCACGCCGGCGGTCTCCACGATGGTGAAGTCCGCCGGCGAGATGTTGAAGAAGAGGTTGTCCGAGCAGCGTACCGACACACGGGCCTGGCTCGTGGAGAGGTTGGGAGTGGGGACTTGCTGCGATCCGTCGTTCGGCGTACCGCCGAGCAACGTGAACGGGAACGTGTTGCCGCCGTCCTGCGAGAACAGGATATCCACATGGGAGCACGATATCGGCGCGGCATTGGTGCCCGCCACGTCCCAGGTCACGGGTTGCAGCTGTGCGCCGTTCCACACGGCGGAACCGTCCGGCGCGGTGACCTGGAACGGCCCGGTGGTATTGATGACGTCCACGGTGGTGGTGTCGTAGTCCGACCCGCCGCCGCCGGAGCGATTGTCCCGGGCCGTCAGCCGGAAGTTGAGCGTCCGGGCGTAGCTCGGCAGCAGGTCCCCGATGGTGGAGGTGCCTCCGGCCAGGTCGGGCAGGCGCGGGAAGTTGCGGCAGGGATCCTCGCCGGGGTTGAACGACCGGAAGATAGGCGCGTCGCCCACAGGAAAGTCCGGATGTCCGGCAGGCCCGAGATCGAACTGCTCCCATGCATAGGTCAGCGGGTCGCCTTCCGGATCCACCGCCGAGCCGCACAGCGTGAACGGCGTATCCACCGGGATGGTGTACGACAGGCCGGCCTCCACCACCGGCGCCGAGTTTCCCGTAGCCGAGATGGCCGCACAGGAGTTGCCGGTGCCGAACCGGCTGAAGTTCACGATCTCCTCGTAGCTGGTGGTGTGGAAGTAGGCATCGCTATTGGACTGCAGGTTCTGCGAGCCGCAGATGCCGGCGTAGCCCATGATGGTGGAGGCGCTACCCGGCTCGTAGGCGGTGCTTGCGCTGCGGTTGCCACCGCTGCAGCTGCCCTCGTTGCCGTTGAAGCTGTGGTCGGCGCCCCACTGGTGTCCAAGCTCATGGGCCACGAAATCCACGTAGAACGGATCGCCGATGGGTGATGGCAAGCCGGTGACGCCGCCCGCCTTGAAGCCCGGGTTGCAGGCGACGCCCAGATAGGCCACGCCGCCGCCGCCGGTACTGAATACGTGCCCGATGTCGTAGTTGCCGTTGCCGATGACCGTGTCCAGGTTGTCCTGGTTCTGGTCCAGCATCTGGAAGCCGCTGTTGTTCGTGTAACCGTCCTGGCCTCGGTTGGTGGAGATGAGCAGGTCGTTGTTGGCCACCAGGATCATGCGGATGGCCACGTCGCGCTCGTAGATTCCGTTGACCCGGTTCATGGCGGTGACCACGGCAGCGAGCCCGTCCGCAACCGTGTTGCCGTGAAACTGGGTGTACTCGGCTGTGGTTGCCACGGCCGTCCGGTAGGTGCGCAGCAGGCTGCCCGACGGCAGGCCCTCGGCGGCGAAAGCCGACTCGAAGCCGGCGCCGGACTGGGGCGAGTCCTGACGGTACGAATCGTCGAAACGGCAGCGTAGTGCGTCACCGTGCGGGTTGGCCAGGTCCTGTTTGTAGTAGCTGATGTGGTGCACGGAGTCGTGGCGCTGGTAGGGGTCGATGAACACCGATCCCGATGCCGAGAGGATCATGGCGTGCAGCCCCGACGGGGTGCGATCCAGCCGCAGCGTAGCCGAGGGGTCGTCCAGTCCCTGGCCACGGTAGGTGCGGATCTGCGGGTATTTCGCCGCCAGCTCCGGCTCCATGATGGGCGACTCCTTGACCAGAAAGCGCGCGCTGCCGCCGTCCGGCAAAGGCAGGTGGATCACCTCGCCGTCCCGGATGGTCAGGGGGCCGGCGTCCCTGGGGGCCCGGCCCAGCGCCTCGCCCATGGCGTCCCGGTCCAGGGCGAGGGTGCGGTAGCGGGTGGGAACGATGCGCCGCTCGCTCAGCCCCTGGATGGCCTGCTCGGCGACGTCTCTCCAGGCTCCCTGCGAGGCGACCGAGGCGGAGGGCCCGAGAACCAGGAGGAGCAGGCACAGAAGTCCGGCACGTAGGGGTCGCTGGAGTACCATCTTGGATGCACTTCCTCCGGGTTTGTCCCCTTTCCTATACGCCCAAGTGGACCGAAATTCAATGGATATCTGAAGCACACCGCAGCTGGAACAGCCCCACCTCCGGAGAACAGCCCAGTCGCAACGGGATGCCGGATGCGCCCAGGCCGCGGCTCACCACCAGCTCGGCGCCCCGGGCGGTGTAGCGGCCCTGGTCCAGGTGGTAGCGGCTCATGCGCACCAGCACCGGCAATCCCGGCAGGCGAATCTGGCCCCCATGCGTGTGGCCCGAGAGAACCAGGGCCACGCCCTGCCGCGCAGCCTGGAAGAAGATGTCCGGGTTGTGCGACAGCAAGAGGATGGGCGCGCCGGTGCCATCCCGGAGTGCTTCGGCCTGTGACAGCGCCGCCTCCAGATCGGGCCGGCCGGCATTCATGTCGTCGATACCGGCGAGGATCACCCGGCCACCGTCACGCTGCAGAGGGACCGCACGGTTCTGCAGCATCCGGATGCCGGCCTCCTCCATGACGCGTTCCAGGCGCGCTGGATCCTCCGTGTAGTGATCGTGGTTGCCCAGGACGCCGTAGACCCCCAGGGGCGCCTGCAGCGAGGCGAAGGCGTCGCGACAGGACAGGAAGTCCGCCACGTGGCTGGTGGTGTGATCGCCGCCCAGCAGGATGACGTCCGGCCGCAGCTCCGCCAGGCGCCGGAACGTGCGTTGCAGTGCGCGCTGCGACAGGAACGGACCGGTGTGGATGTCCGTGATGAGCAGCACTCGCAGGCCGTCCATGGCCGGCGGCAGCCCGGGCAAGGGGAGTTCCGCCTCCGACACGGTCAGATCATGATCCAGCTGCCACGCATAGGGGCGGTCGATGAACGGCACTCTCGGCAACAGGCGATAGCTGAGAAACAGGTTGGCGCTGCGCTCCAGGCGGCGGAACCAGCCATGCACCGGGTCGAACAGGCGCCTGCGGCGCTGCCGGGCGGGGTGCGGCCCCTCCATGGCCTCGCGCTCCAGCGCAGGAGGGAGGTCCGGACGGTCCGCGCCGGCGATTCGGCCGGCATGCCGCGGGCGCACCTCCCAGAGCGGTCCAACCCCCGCACGGGCCTCTCCCGCCGTGGTCTCCGTGCTGGGTGCCAGCGGCCTGGGGGCCGGCAAGGGACGACGTCGCATGGAGTGAACTTAGCGCTGTCCGGGCCCGGTGGCCAGGATCAGGCCGATTCCGTTCCGCACCGGAGTATATCGAATCCCCATGCCGGCACGGCATTTCGCGTGGCTTGAGCCCCGGCGGATGCCGTAGTACGCTATCGGATGGGGTGGCGAGGCCTTCCGCGCCGCCCCGAGGGTGATGCGGTTCCGAATCGACGGCATCCGTTCCGGCCGTCAGGCAGTTGCAAACGGCCGGTCGCCCTCCGGTAGGTCACGCCTGCCGGAGAGTCAGGGGGACCCTCACACCCCCTCCGCGTCGCGCCCTCCCGCCCGTCCTCCACCGCCCTTCCCGCGAAGCGACTGCATTCGTATCCAGGTAACACCGGAGAAGGGAGGCACCATGAGAGGACGACTTGCAGTGGGAGGGGGCATCTTCCTGGCGATGCTGCTGGTGAGTTCGAGTCCGCTGGCGCAGGAGCTGGACTCGCCGGAGGAAACACAGTTCCTGCAGATCGAGGACGCCCGGCTGCGGATCAAGGTGGATCGGACCATGGGGCTGGTGCCGCTGAAGGTCAAGATCTCCGGCGGTCTGCGCGGCGACCAGCGTGACGCGACGCTGGCCCCGGATCAGCACGTGTTCGTGGAGGTCGAGTCCGCCTACGTGCGCGTGGTCGGGGGAGATCGCGCCATCGACCTGGGCCATGGGGGAGTGGCGGAGCTCGACAGCTCGGGTCTGGAACGTCCCATGGAACGGGAGATCATCATCAACACACCCGGCACTTACCTGTTCCGGATCATCGTCCGGGACGAGGACGGCAACGCAGTGTTCTCCAACAAGGTGAAGGTGAAGGCGATGTAGCACCTTGCGATCCAGCCGCCTGCTAGTGCTTCACGGCGGCGACCACCTCTGGATGATCCCGCCGGGCCGGCATGGTTCCCATGTTCAGGCTCCTGGCCTCTCGTACGTCAGCCCGAACACCGTGTCGGTCATCCAGCGCTTGAAACCCTCGTTGTCCATGAACTGTTTGAACAACTCGGTGTCATCCTTCATCACTGCCGTCATCACGCGCACCAGAGCCTTGTCGTGCTCGATGCGAGCGTTCTGCTTGTCGGAGTTCCTCTGCGCGTTGCGGTAGGCGGTGTCTTTCGCCACCCGCGCGGGGATCACCCTCGGGAAGAGACCCACGCACCCAGCCCTAGTTCCTGTATTGGTTACTACTCCGAGCCAGATAACGTATCGGCACTAAGCCGCGGCGGCGAGCCGCGGCAACTGTTGGCACAGTGTACAACGCCGTCGGCTTCAGTGCGTAGTTAGGTATCATGGCTGTGCGCCCACTTCTTGGGGGCACTGGCCACCGGTCGCTTGCACGTGAATAGTAGCTCGCGTCAGCGTATCGGGGTCATCCGATGTTGGCGGATCGTACTCCCAAGCGAGCATCAACTGGCTCAGTTCGGCTCCCAAGAGAGCCCCGAGGTCCTTGGCACCGTAAATGACCATTAGAAGCTGTGCTGACTCGACGCGGCCTGAGGGCAATATCATCAGTTCCATTTCCAAGTTGATCTCATCATCGTGGGCCTCGAGAGCGGCAGCTAGCGAGGGAGAAAATCCGGGAAATGGAGCAGCGATGAATGGGAGTGCACGATCTCGCGCGCGAGTGGCTCCCATCCCGAGATTAGGCGACAGCACGTGGACAGCGTTTGTTAGGACTACATCGTCAGCCCAGAATACGGAACCGTCGGTCTTGTTGATCTCGATATCGTCCGCGACGTATCCTCGGAGCATGGTGCTGACGCGCCATGTGTGGCCTGCATCCACAACGTCGCCTACGTAACCGCACATGATGCCGAGGTGCTCATGGAAGACGTACTCAGCGATCACGTGGGCCTCGTCCCTCGAAACGCCATCCGCCAAGACGATACTCGGGACGAGGACGTCATTGCGTCGACCCGTGTGGTCCTCAAGTTGGACCTGCTCAGCCGCTGATGGCCTTGTAGGGTTGGCTCCACCGGTCGCGAGCAGCGCAGTCGCCAAACCTGCGCTCATAGCTGTGATGAGCGCGCAGAGAAGCAGGCCCAATGATCGTGAGCTATGAGTCTTCATGATCGTCGGTATACCTAACTACAAATACCTAGCAGCCGGCGATCAGGCATCGCCGCAGAACTGCTGGCTAGCGTCCTGGGGCTCTTGGCTTGGCTTGGAAGGGAAGGCAAGTGCCCTGGGGACAGTATATACGAGGCCCCAAGGGTCTGCGGAGCTCTCGGGAATAGGCTGCAGAATTGCTATCCAGTGCACGCCGTTCTCGGAAACTTGCTTGGTTAATCAGTGGAAGGCGATGGCTACTGGCGCGACACGAGACTAAAACCCGTCCATCACCCACAGGTCGCCGCCTTGCGGCTGGAAACGGTCGAAGAGCACCTTCTCGCCGTCGGGTGACCAGACGGGATAGTCGATGCGGACTCCCGGCTCATCGAACTGGAACACCCGCTCCGGAGATCCTCCATTCAGGGGGGAGATCCAGAGCGCCCGGTGTCCGGAGACATCGAGGATCCGGGAGCGGTCGGGCGAGAACGAGATGTGCCAACCTCCCACCACCTCGGGAAGCGGCTGCGCCTCGCCGCCCTCCCGTGGCGCCAGCATGAGCTGTGGCTGCCCGCCGCAGGGGCAGAGAAACACCACCGTCGCGCCGTCCGGTGTCCAGCGCAGGTAGTGCCCGGTGACGCCCACCTGCGTGATGGCCTTGCGCGAGCCGCCGTCGGCGTCCATCAACCACACCTCGCGCCTGCCCTCCTGGTCCGACTGGTAGGCGATGCGCTGTCCATCCGGAGAGAATGCCGGGTTGACCTCGGCCGCAGGGCTATCCGTCCGTTGCACCAGGCCGCTACCGTCCCTTCCCACCACCCACACGTCGGCGTTTCCGGCACGCGAGGAGAAGAACGTGATGCGTCCGCCGTCCGGTGACCAGCGCGGCTGGTAGTCACCTCCGGGTCCTCGGGTGAGTTGACGGGCGGAGCCATCCCGGGTGTCGTGCACCCAGATGTTCATGTTGCCCGAACGGTCGGAGTTGAACGCCACGAGTGTCCCGTCGGGCGACCACGCGCCCCGGCTGTCCTCCCGGGTGGTGGCGATGAGTTCCGTAGGGGAGCCGTTCTGCTCTCCCGTCCGTGGCGACACCGGGAGCATCCAGACATCCGCATTCTGTTTCAGGATGGAAAAGGCCAGGCGTGGTCCTGCGGGCGACATGGCGAGGTCGATGTCCTGTCCGGCGCCGGTGCTGATCTGCTGCGGCGCCCCACGTGGTCCGCCGTGCCGGTCCACTCCGATGCGCCACACGTTGTAGCCGCCGCTGCGATCGGAGGAGAAGTACACCGACGCTCCATCGTGCGACCATACTGGGTTCAGGTCACGGAAGTGATCATCGGTGAGGGCCACGACGCTGTGGGTGCCCACATCCACCACGGCAAGGTCGAACACCGTGCGCCGCTGGACCTGGAAGACGATCCGGCGGCCACCGGGCGACCAGCGCGGACGCATGTGCCCGACGTCTTCCGAAGCATCGGTGGTGAGCTGCACCGGGTTGCGGCCCTGGGAATCGACGAGCCAGATGCGGCTGGCGCCCACCCAGGACGCGTCCACGGCGATGCGCGCGCCATCCGGGGATGCCGCGGGGTTGAACGCATTCTCCACCAGCCGGTGCTCGTCACCGGACTCCACCCCTACCGTCCAGACATCGCCGCCGGTATGCACACCGAACACGTCGCCGGGTTCGAGGCGCACATCGGACTGTCGCGCGCGCACGAACAGGACGGCCCGTCCGTCGGTCGACCATCCCGGCTGGATGTCGTCGAAGTCTCCGTGGGTGAGCTGGCGCTCGGTTCCTTGTTCCAGATTCTTCACGAAGATCTTGCGCAGCCCGTTGACCTCGGCGGTGAAAGCCAGCGCCCTGCCATCGGGCGCCCAGGCGGGCCAGCGTTCCACGCCCTGGGCGAACGTCACCTGCGCCAGTGTGGGTATCCTGCGGCCGGACCCGGGTGCGGGAGCTCGTGGCTGCAGCAGGACCAGGGCCACCACCACCAGCACCACGGCCGCACCCAGCCATGGCAGCCAACCCACCCTGGCAGGTGCCGTCTCCTGGGCGGTTGCCGCCGCCAGGGTGTCCCGTGCCTGGCGCACGCGGTCCAGGCGACGGTCCCGGTCCTTGTGCAGACAGCGCTCCAGAAGCTGCCGGATGGAGACCGGTGTCTCCGGGGGCAATGCGGCCCAGTCCGGCTCCTGTCCCAGGACGGCCACCAGCACGTCGGCGGCGGTGTCTCCGTGGAACGCCTGACGGCCGGAGAGTGCCTCGAACAGGATGCACCCGAGCGACCAGATGTCGGCGCGCCGATCCACTTCCTCGCCTCGGGCTTGTTCCGGACTCATGTAACCGGTGGTGCCCAGGACGGTGCCCGTGCCGGTCATCGTCGGTCCCTCGGTGAGCGCGCCGGAGTGGTCCGGCTGCACCGACGCGTCGTCGAAGTGCTTGGCCAGACCGAAGTCCAGCAGCTTTACCTTGCCCGCGTCATCCACCATCACGTTGGCGGGCTTGAGGTCGCGATGGATGATGCCGCTCTCGTGTGCCGCGTCCAGCGCTTCGGCAATCTGAGCGGCAGCGTCCAGGGCCTGAGGGGTCGACAGGCCACCCGCGGAGATCTTGCGCGCCAGCGTCTCGCCGCCCACCAGCTCCATCACCAGGTACGGATGGCCCTCGTGGCTCTCCAGGTCATAGATGGCGGCGATGTTCGGATGGTTGAGCGACGCCAGCAGCTTCGCCTCGCGCTGGAAACGCGCCTGGCGCTCCGCATCGCGCGACAGCGCCTCGGGCAGCACCTTGATGGCCACGTTGCGGCCCAGCGAGGTATCCCGCGCCTTCCACACCACACCCATGCCGCCCTCGCCGATCTTCTCCAGGAGGCGGTAGTGCGACAGTTGCTGTCCGGGCTGGAACGGCATGTCCTGCAGTATGAGAGCAGGCCTCGCGGCGTGTCAACGCACAGGACCCACGGACGATGACGGCCGCGGCTCGCGCAACCAGGCGGCGAGCTGCCCTCCCGCCAGGAGGAGCAGCAAAGCGCCGAGTGGCGCTGCGATCCGTGTCAGTGTGGTCTCCAGGTGCCAGGTCAGATCCCGACGGGTCCACAGGTAGGCCGGCAGGTACGCCAGCACCACCAGGAGCAGGAACGCAGCCAGTGCCCCTGGTCTGCCGCCGGAGCGCAGGCCGAGGAACAGGAGGACCACCAGCACCACGGCCACCAGCGCATGCGGCCGGATCAGGTGCTCGAAGGTGAACTGCGCCACCGTGCCCAGGCGTGTGGCCAGCTCCGCCGGTCCCAGCCAGCGCCATTGCAGGTCGCCGTGCAGCGCGAACCCCCCCATCGGCCGGGACAGGAGCGACGCGGCCAGCAGCAAGACCGGCGGCGCCAGCGCACCGGCCAGCAGGCGCATGGCCGGCCGCCTGCCGGGCCAGAAAAGGATGACGGCCGCGGCCAAGGGCAGCACCATGCCTTCGTTCTTGAGGAGCACCGCGGCGCACAGGGCGATGGCCAGCAAAGGAGCGGCGCCGGCATCGCCGTGTTCGCGCAGGCGCGCCAGCGCCACGCCGGCCACCAGCATCGCCACGGCCAGCGGCAACTCCGCCAGCCCCACGTGGAACGGGCCCAGCAGTCCCTCGAACGACAGGAAGATGAGCCCCATGGCTGCCACCTCCGGGGGGTCGAGTCCGTGGCGGCGCAGCTCGCACAGCAGTGCGGCCAGCAGCAGCAGGGTGAAGAACGGCGCGAACAGCGTCAGCGCGAGGTCGTCGAAGTTGCGGCCCACCATGGGAGCGGCCATGGTCACCGGCCACAGCAGCGGGTACTCGGGATGGGAGAAGTCATAGCCGGGATCCGTCAGCGACGCGGAGTCCACGCCGGCCTCCGCCGCGAACACCTTTGCCTTCATGGCCCAGATGGCAATGGCGTCGTTGGACCACAGCGGTGAACGCACCTGCCGGACGGTGACCGACAGCGTCGCCAGGACCAGGGCGATGGTGAGGGCGATTCCCACCCAGGTGCCCGGCCGCGGCTGTCCCGCCGGCAGCGGCGCAGCGGCGGCGGCCGCCACGCGCCGTGCCATGACTCCGGCCACGGCGCTGAGCAGCAGCACTCCGGCCAGCAGGCGGAACGGCGTCCACGCCAGGTCCATCCACGACAGCAGCCGGGCGGTGAATCCCAGGGCCAGCTGTCCGGTCAGCCAACCGGCGGCGACGGCGGTGGCCCGTGACAGGCCGGCGCCGCGGGCCAAGGGCCAGGTGACGAAGCTGCCGGCACCGGTCAAGAGGACAATCCAGACGGCCACCACCAGGAAGCCGCTCATGGAGCTTCCCCGCGGCGCGCCAGTGCTCCGTCGCCCGACTGGAAGAACATGGTCCAGCCGGCGGGGAGCGGTGCGCGCCATGCCAGCAGGACGTCACCGGCGTTGTACTCACGTCCGGGGTCGAATCGTTCCACCGGCGTCGGCGCCAGGCGATAGGCGGCGCGGTATCGATACCAGTCCTGCATGTCACCGACGAGCAGGAAGATGCGTTGCACCTCCGGGCCGTTGCGCTGCACGTTCCAGAGGAACAGAGCGTAGTCGCGGTCCCGTGCGTAGCCGGGTCCCAGGTAGTCACGCTGCGCGGGATGCAGCGGCAGCATGGACCGTGCAATCTTCAAGTCCCGCCACGGTTCCCAGCCGCGCTCCTTCGACAACCGCAGCAGCGGCAGGCCCTCGCGCCCCGCTCCGAGGACGGCGGCGGCGAGCAGGGCAGCGGCCAGCAAGGACCGGCGCCGATCCGGCGGTAGCGGCGCGCTCAGGGTGCGTTCTCCATGAAGTCCTGCGCATCCTTGTACGGCAGCAGCAACTCGGCATCGTACGCCAGACGGGACATGACTCGCAGGCGCAGCTCACGCTCGGTCTTCATGGTCACGGTGGCCGCGGCGATGGCGAGGACGGAGACGGCCACAAGCGTCGCCAGCGGACGGGACACCGGCGCCGTCGTCTGCCATGGGCAGTTGCGCAGGGTGCGCCACGTCAGGACGGAGAGGACGGCCATGGCCGCCAGCCCCACCAGCGCGCCGAGAGCCTTGGAGGCGCCGAGCCAGTAGAGGCCGTTCTCCGCCAGGTAGCCGTGGCGCATGAGGGGCAGCACCATGTCACGCAGCGGGTTGACGATGTTCTGCGGCGTGTAGGCGAAGGCCGCCACGCCGGGGGCGACCTGCACCACGGAGGCAGCCAGCGCCAGTCCGAACGGCCAGCCGCGCAGCGGCGCGAACACCATGGGCAGCAACAGGAAGGGAAACATGGGCACCAGGTAGCGTGGTCCGTGGGCCCAGCCGCCATGCCAGCCGTAGAAGCCGGCGTTGATCAGCAGGGTTCCCACCGACACCGAAGTCACCACCCACCACTCCGCGCGCAGCTCGCGGCGTTCCCTCCACATCGCCACCAGCCCTGCCACGGCGAACAGGAACACCGGCATGATGAACAGCAGGCCGCGCGAGGGTGACGCCAGAAGCTGCAGCAGCACGGAGGGCGACGGCAGGCCGACGCCCAGCAGCCCCTGGCTGGCCCCTTCGGCGAACTCCCCGCGGGTCATGTGGCCGTAGCTCAGGGAGAAGGGTGCCCCGAAGTTCATCCAGTTGTAGATCAGAAGTTGCGAGGCGCACAGCGCGCCGCCCAGGGCGAAGGATGTCTTCTCCACCCAGGACAGCCGTGAGGCGAGCGCATAGATTGCCAGCACCAGCGCGATGAACAGGGCCGTGTAGTCGCACAGGGCGCCCACTCCCGCCGCCAGTCCCGCCACCAGCGCCAGCAGCAGGTGCAAACGCCGCTGGTCGGCGTCCCGCGGTGGTTCGGCCACCTGCCGGCGCAGCCACCACAGCACGGAGAAGGCCAGGAAGGAGAACGCTGCCGCCATGATGTGGCCGCTGAACATCGTGGCATGCACCCAGGCGATGCTGCCGAACGAGAACGCAAAGGCCATGAGGAGCGCCGCGCGCGCGTCACCACCAAGCTGCGCACCCAGCAGGTAGAGCAGCACGCCCAGCCCGGCGAAGCAGACGGTGGACGTGGCCATGTTCACCATCTGCCGCTGCGGCACGGTGAGTGCCGCGTCGCCCCGGGTGAGCGGCAGCGTGCGCAACACCCAGTAGATGGGAACCGCGACGAACGACGAGCCGAACGCCTTGTTCGAGTAGTAATGACCGTCGTGAAACGACTTGTCGATGGTCTGCTCGTGATACGCGTCGATGCTGAAGGTGCCGTGGTCGACGATGGCGCTCAGCAGGTAGAAGCGGCTGCTGGAGTTGTCGTACTCCACCACCTGCCGGAAGTAGCTGCCGGCAAGGAAGAGCGTCGCGAACAGCAGGAGACAGGTTGCGGTCGCCGGG
>CBDVAL010000073.1:0-14537 GCA_965371955.1 uncultured bacterium
GAGCATCGAGGAAGGACGGACCATCTCCGACCCGCTGCGCGAGAGCGGCGTGTTCCCGTCCATGGTCGTCCAGATGATCGGGGTGGGAGAGCAGACCGGTGCCCTGGACGCCATGCTGTCCAAGATCGCCGATTTCTACGAGGATGAGGTGGATGAGGCTGTTGCCAACCTGCTCACGCTCCTGGAGCCGATCATGATAGCGTTCCTGGGCGTGGTCATCGGCGGCATCGTCATCTCGATGTACATGCCCATGTTCGAGTTGATCTCCAAGATCGGCTAGTTCCGTAGCAACTCTCAGGGCCCGGCGGCCGTCGCTGCCGGGCCCATATACCCGGACCGGCGAGCCCATCGCCATGGCACAGCGACCCGACATCCAGCGGCCTCTGCGATGGCTGATGATCATCCGGGTGGTGGTGGCCACCACCCTGCTGGTCTCGGCCTTCGTCATCGAGCTGATCTTCCGGCCGGAAGTGACGCTGCAGCCGTTCTATCTTCCCATCGGGCTGACCTACCTCCTCAGCCTGCTGTACTCGTTGGTGTTTTTCCGCTTCAAGAACAGTCCGGCCTTCGCGCTGCTGCAGATCGTCGGGGACGTGGTCATCACCAGCGGCTTCGTCTACATCACAGGCGGCGTCCTGTCAGCGTTCTCGTTCCTGTACATCCTGTCCATCATCACCGCCAGCATCCTGCTGTACCGCCGTGGCGCCATGCTGGTGGCCTGCCTGAGCTGGGTGTTCTACGCTGCCCTGGTGCTGCTCACGTTCTACGGCATCGTGCACACGTTCCCCATGCCGGACACTCAGGCCACCGTGATCACCGAGAAGCGGGTGTCCTACGCGCTGTTCGCGCACCTCCTGGCGTTTCTGGCCGTGGGGTTCCTGAGCTCCACGCTGTCGGAGAAACTGCTGCAGGCCGGCGTCGAGCTGCAGGAACAGCGCAAGCACCTGGAGGCTCTGCAGGCGCTGCACAAGAACATCATCGAGAGCATTGCCAGCGGCATCGTGACCACCGACCTGGACGGCAAGATCACCTTCCTGAACAAGGCCGCGGAACAGATCACCGGACACTCCTACCCGTTGCAGCTGCACCGGCCCATCGCCTCGTTCCTGGGTGAGCCCGACGATTTCCTGGCCGGCGTGAGTGAGACGCTGCCAGGAAGCCGCAAGTACCGTTTCGAGAAGCCGTACCACAGCGCCGACGGTAGGGATGTCTATCTGGGCATCACCGTCTCCGTGTTGCGCGAGCGGGGCGGTGCGCCTCGGGGCTATACGTTCATCTTTCAGGATCTCACCGAGATCAAGGCCCTGGAAGAGGAATTGCGGCTCAAGGATCGCATGTCGGTGCTGGGACGAATGGCAGCGGGGGTGGCGCACGAGCTACGCAACCCGCTGGCCGCCATGGCGGGCTCGGTGCAGATCCTGGGCCAGGAGCTCGAACTGGAGGGGCAGCAGAACGAGCTCATGCAGGTTATCCTGGATGAGTCGCTGCGGCTGGAGCGCACGATCCGTGAGTTTCTCCAGTTCGCACGTCCCCGCAGGTTCCAGCCCGAGCAGGCGGATCTGGCCCAGGTGCTCAGCGAGTCGGTGGTCCTGCTGCGCAACAGCGAGGAGTTCCAGCACCATCACAGTGTCAGGACCGATTTTGACCCGACAGAGGTGCGTTACGTGTTCGACGTGGATCAGATGAAACAGATTTTCTGGAATCTGGCGAAGAACTCCCTCAAGGCCATGCCGCGGGGCGGCGAACTGACCCTCCGCATCACACGTCAGCCCGGCCGCGGGCCGGAGATCTCATTCTCCGACCAGGGGGTGGGCATGGAGCCGGGCGTGGTGCAACGTTGCTTCCAGCCGTTCGAGACCTCATTCGAGGATGGCACCGGCCTGGGGCTGGCTATTGTCTACCGCAACGTGCAGGAGCACGGCGGCCGGCTGTCGGTGCACAGCGCGCCCGGCAAGGGCTCGTGCTTCACCATCCACCTTCCGGCGCAGCCCATGCACGTGCAGGTGGCGACGTGACTGCGCGTCAGGCAGGCGAGGATCGCATCCTGTTCGTGGACGACGAGCCGGGAATGCGCAAGACCGTCTCACACCTGCTGCAGAAGGAGGGCTACCAGTTCGACCTTGCCAGCTGTGGCAAGGAGGCCATGCACAAGGTCGAGGACGACGTGTATGACCTGGTGGTCACCGACATTCGAATGCCCGACTGCTCCGGACTGGAGGTGCTGCGCCATGTCCGTGATGTGAGCCCGGCCACCACCGTCATGCTGATCTCGGCGTACTCGTCACTGGAGTACGCTGTCGAGGCGCTCAAACTCGGCGCCCGGGATCTGGTCACCAAGAACCCGGGTTTCATCCAGGAACTGCGCCTGCGCATCGCCAACCTGTTGAAGGGCCGCCACCTGGAGCGCGAGAATCTGCGCCTGCGCCAGGCGCTGCGCGGCCGCTACCGCGTGGAGGGGATCGTCGGCTCCAGCCCCGCCATGAAGGAGGTCCTGTCGCTGGTGGAGCGTGTGGCACAGACCAGCTCTACCGTCCTGATCACCGGAGAGAGCGGCACCGGCAAGGAGGTCATCGCCAAGGCAGTGCACTTCAACAGCTTGCGCAGGGAAGCGCCATTCGTCTCCATCAACTGTGGCGCCCTGCCGGACGAGCTGCTGGAGTCAGAGCTGTTCGGCCACGTGAAGGGTTCGTTCACCGGTGCGGTGAACCCGAAGAAGGGGTTGTTCGAGGTGGCCCACGGCGGCACGGTGCTGCTGGATGAGATCGGTGAGACCTCGGTGGCCATGCAGGTCAAGCTGCTGCGCGTCTTGCAGGAGCGTTGCTTCCGCCGCGTCGGCGGCACCGAGGAGATCCAGGTCGATGTGCGCATCATAGCCGCCACCAACCAGGACCTCGAGGTCATGGTGCAGGAGAAGCGCTTTCGCGAGGACCTGTTCTACCGCATCAATGTCATCCCCATCCGCATGCCGCCCCTGCGCGATCGTCGCGAGGACGTCGAGCCTCTGGCGGAGCACTTCCTCACCCGCTTCCGCGAGAGTATGGACAAGCCCATTCATCGCATCAGCGACGAGGCCATGGACCTGTTGAGTGCGTATTCCTGGCCGGGAAACGTGCGCGAGCTGGAGAATGCCATCGAGCGCGCCATGGCGCTTGAGTTGTCAGACCGGGTCACGGTGGATTCCCTCAGCCGGGAGATCCGGGCGGCACCTGACGCGCCTGCCCTGGCCCTCCTGGAGCCCATCCCTGACGGCGGGATCGATCTGGAAGGTCACCTGGAGGAGCGCCGCAAGGCCTACATGCTGGCGGCGCTGGAGGGCGCCAAAGGCGTGCAGGCCCGGGCGGCCCGTTCCCTGGGCATGTCGTTCCGCTCGTTCCGCTACTTCGCACGCAAGTACGGTCTCAGCGGTGGCACCAGGCCACCCGACGAATGAGCGAGACCGCTGCACCCACCGAGGAACGGCGCGCGCGGCTGGGAGCCTGGCTCCTGCTGGCGCTGGTGACGCTGGTGTTCTTCGCGCCGTCGCTGCTGGGCGGGCAGTTCTTCTACCGCGACGTCAGCCAGAATCACTACGCCATGCGCTCGCTGGATGTGGCGGAACTGTCCGCAGGACGCGTGCCGCTGTGGAATCCGCATCTGACGTTCGGACAGCCCTTGCTGGCCAATCCGAACTACATGGTGTTGCACCCTACCACGCTACTGTTCGCGTTGATGCCGTTCGACGCCGCGTTCCGCTGGGGCATCGTCCTGCAGTACCTCGTGGCGGCGCTGGGAACCTATCTGTTGCTGCGCGATCAGGGGCTCAGCAGGCCCGGCGCTTGGATCGGCGCGGTGGCTTTCGCCTTCTCCGGCCCGCTACTCTCTCTGGGGAACCTCTACAACATGCTGGGAACCGTGGCATGGTTTCCACTGGCCCTGTGGCTCACCCGGCGCGCCGTGGCGCGCGGCCGGCCCCTGTGGTACCTGGGCGCCGCGGCAGTCCTGGCGGTGGAGATCATCGCCGGTGAGCCGCTGATGATCCTCGCCACGCTGATCTTCGGCTTCCTGTTCGCCACGCGACTGTCCTCAGGGGTGGAGGGGTCGGGCGACGAGCCCCTGCCATTGCCGGGGCGTGTGGTGCGCCTGATGCTGGTGGCGGGCCTCGCCTTCCTGCTGGCGGCTCCACAGATCCTGTCCACCCTGGAACTCATGCCGCTCTCCGAACGCGGCGCCGGCTTCGGTTACGAGTTGGCGTCCAAGTGGTCCACCCATCCGCTCAGGCTGTGGGAGTTGCTGGTGCCGGGGTGGTTCGGCGATCCGGCCGCGTACCAGCCGTTGCAGTACTGGGGAGAGGGTTTCTTCGAATCCACCCTGCCGTTCCTGTTGGGCATCTACCTGGGCGGGCCGGTGCTGCTGCTCGCCGGCGTCGGCCTGTCGCGCATCCGGCGGGAGCCGCTGGTGCGCATGCTGGGCGGGGGAGCGCTGCTGTCGCTGCTATTGGCTCTGGGCTCGCACGCCGGGCTCTACAGGCTGCTCTATCATCTTCCCGGATTCGACCGTTTCCGCTACCCGTCGAAGTTCTTGTTGCTGCTGGCCTTCTGCGTCGCCGCTCTGGCCGGCTGCGGACTGGATCGGCTGGCCCGGGGCGGGTCGCCGCGATTCCTGCGCCGACTGGTCATGGCGGGCGCCCTCCTCGTCGTTCTTCCCGCCCTGGCCGCGGCGGTGCTGGCGCTTTGGCCAGGCGTGGGAGAGAGCCTGCTGCACGGGAAGATGGCGGCAAGGGGTGCGCCGGGAGGCCCCAGGGACATGGTGGTGATCCCGCTGATGGCCCAGGCGTGTCTGCGCGCCGCGCTGGTCAGCGGCGCGGCGCTGGTGCTGGCATGGGGCATCGCGTCCCGAAGCTTGCAGCGCGGTCGGCCGGTAATGCTGCTGTGTGCGCTGGTTGCTGCCGATCTCTACGGCGCCAACGAACACCTGAATCCTGTGGTGGATGCGTCGTGGTATGACGAGACGCCACAACTGGCCCTCGTCATTCAGGAGATCGAGCCGAAAGGGCGGCTGTATCGCTACCCGCGGCCGGATGGGTTCGGCATCCGGCCGGACGGCGAGGTCGGTGATATGTCCATCGGATTCCAGTGGGATCGGATGTCGCTTCGCAACGTCACCGGCCTGCAGCACGGCACGTACTTCGGCTTCGATCGCAACAATGAGCGGCTCAACCCGGGAACGTCCGCATACCTTTCCCTGCGCATGGAGGCGGAGTACACGCTGGAGGAGCAGATTCGCACTTGGAAGCTGGGAAGTGTCCGCTTTGTCCAGGCCTACCACGAGCTGCACCACCCGGATCTGACACTCCTCCTGCGCGGCGGCACGGCCCACCGACCGCAGGCGACGCCGCCCTTCCACACCACGCATCCCCTCTACCTGTACGAGGTGGAGTCCACGTTGCCGCGAGCCCGCATGGTGGGCGCGGTCGAATACGCCGGGCATCGCGACGAGGCGCTGGATCGCATGCGTTCGCCCTCCTTCCGTCCGCGCGACACCGTGCTGTTGCCGGGTGAGCCGGGAGCGCGGCAGGGGAGCGCCGGCAGGGCGGATGTATCCATCGTCGTGGACCAGCCGCACCGGGTGGAACTGTTGACCGAGACGGAGTTTCCCGGTTGGCTGGTGCTCAGCGACACGTACTTCCCCGGATGGGAGGCTGCGGTGGACGGCCAGCCGGCGGAGATCCTGCCGGCGTACCTGCTGTTTCGTGCGGTCCAGGTCCCGGCAGGCGCGCACCGGGTGACGTTCCACTACCGGCCCCGGCCGGTGCGCCTGGGCTTTGCGCTGAGCGCGCTGGGGTTTCTGGGCACGCTGGCGGCTGCGGTGGTAGGCCGGTTCCTGCCCGCCGGGGGGAGAGGGGACCGTTGAGGCAGGCCGGGCCTGCCGCCGCGCTCCTCGTCCTGGCGGGCGCCGTGGCTGGTGCCACTCGGCTGCGTTCCTACGATCTGTTCTGGCACCTGGCCACCGGCAAGCACATCGTGGAGAGTGGTGCCGTGCCTCGCGGCGATCCGTTCTCCTTCACGGCCGCCGGGGCTCCGTGGGTGGATCACTCATGGCTGTTCCAGGTCGTGCTGTGGGGTGCGTGGGATCTGGCCGGGGCGTGGGGTCCCTGGATCCTGAAGCTGGGCTGCGCTGCGGCGCTGGCCGCCGTGCTGGTGCGGCATCTGACCTCGTGGCGCGTGCCGCCGCTGGCCACGGCGGTGGTGGTGCTGGTGGCGCTGCAGGGCATGCACTTCCGCCTGATGTTCCGACCGGAGCTGGCCACCTTGCTGCTGGCGGCGTTAGCGGCGCATCTGTTGTGTCCCGTCCCCGGACGCCGGGCACGGCTGGCGCCCCTGTGGCTGGTGCCGCTCACCGTGCTGTGGATCAACACGCATGGCGGTGGAATCGTGGCGCCGCTCCTGGTGGCTGCCTGCCTGGTGGGGGCCCTCGCAGGCCGATGGCTCGACGGGGGGCAGCCCAGGCCACCGGGTTCGTGGTGGCTGGCGCTCGCCGGCTCTGCCCTGGCGCTGGGGGCCAACCCTTACGGCGCTCAGGTGCTGGCGGTGCCGTTTCGCCTCAACGCCATCGTGGGCCAGCCCTGGGCCGACAATCCGGAGTGGGCCTGGCCACCGGACCCCCGGGCCTTTCCCTTGCTCTACCTGGTCTGCGCTGCGCTGGTGCTACTGGCCGTGCGGCGGGTTGGAACGCGAGAGGCATCCTCGCTTGCCCTGGGTCTCCTGGGGTTCGCCATGGCCTTCTTCTCCGTGCGCAACGTGGGTCTGTTCTTCGTCCTGATGCCGTTCGCGGCGGCGCCGCTGCTTACGGGCGCGCGCGCCTGGGGCAAGGTGCGTCCTGCCCTGGTCCACGGACTGGTGCTGGCCGGAATGGCCTGGCTGGCCTGGGCGCCCGGCTGGTTGGCCCTGGCGCCGCGCGGCGGGACGCTGGGCCCCGGGCTCGAGCCGGGGCGTTACCCGGTGCACGCGGCCGAGTTCCTGGAACGCGAGGCGGTTCCGCCACGGCTGTTCAACGAGGTGGCATTCGGGGGCTATCTCATCTGGCGTTTTCCGGGGCGACCGGTGTTCATCGACGGTCGCAACGAGATCTACCCGGAGTTGCTGCAGGAGATCCATGCGGGCATGGGGAACGTGCAGTCGTTCTGGGAGCTCACCCGGCGCTGGCAGCTGGATGCTGCGTTGTTGCGCTACCCGGCGCAGGGCATGGTGGTGGGTTATCCGGGGCCCGGAGGCGGCCGACGCAATGTCGTCCGCTCCTGGTCGGAGGTGTTCTTCCCGCGCCGGGAGTGGGCACTGGTCTACTGGGATGACACAGCCATGGTTCGTGTCCGGCGCGATGCCGTGGACGCGAACTGGCTGGACCGGGTTGAATTCCGACACCTCAACCCGGATGACTGGGTCTTCCTGCGTGACGAGATGCTGGCCGGCAGGGTGGCCCCCGCCGACCTGTTGCGGGACCTGGAGCGCGCGCTGTCCCGGGACCCCGGTTGTGATCGCGCCCTTCGCCTCCAGGGCGAGATCCGGGCGCTGCTGGAGCGGCCGTCGGCCGGGCCGCACGCAGGGTGACAAAAAGTGTCAAGTGAGCATGACAAGGGTTGTCCGTCCCGGCCTCCCGGATTGTTCAGATCCCCATCAGGGGGTCGATTCCCGGGCGGCGCCCCGGGCGGGAAATGGAGAAACAAAAGGGGTTACGTCTTTGGCGGATGCGGGCCGGAGGCTGGCATCAGCCTTGCTTTACAGGGCTGGTGAAAAGGAGGTGACTGACACCATGAGAAAGTTTACCAAGAAGAACCAGGGCGGTTTCACGCTGATCGAGCTGTTGATCGTCGTGGCCATCATCGGGATCATCGCGGCCATCGCCATTCCGAACCTGCTCAACGCCATCGACCGTGGCAAGCAGAAGAGGACCATGGCGGACATGCGCTCGGTTGGCACAGCCGTCGAGTCCTATGCCGTGGACGTGAACTTCTACCCGCGCAACCTCACGTACGGCACCGTGACCAGCACCGTTGCCCCGCACGTGGAGCCGACGTTCATCCGTGAGGTCCCTGACACCGACGGTTGGGGTGGTTCCCTCAGCTACGGTTCGGACACTCTGGGCACGGAGTACTCGGTGCGCAGCTTTGCGAAGGACCGCGTGAAGTCGAGCACTGCCAACACCGGCAAGACCACCGACTTCGACTGCGACATCATCTACATGGTCGGCGGCTTCGTCGCCTGGCCCGAAGGTATCCAGACGTAAGGAAGGTGCTCTTCGACTTCTCGCTGGAGGTGGCCCCTGTGGCCCCTCCAGCGAGTTGCTTTTTCTGCTTCTTTTCTGCCGCACTCTCGGGTTACAATGGGATGATCGTCGGGCATTGCAGCTGGACGAGTGGCTTGAGGTCGGGGGAGCTCACATGAGACGTTCTCGGGATCAGGCTGGTTTCACGCTCATCGAGCTGTTGATCGTCGTGGCCATCATCGGGTTGATAGCGGCCATTGCCGTCCCTGCCCTGCAATTCGCGCTGGATCGCTCCAAGCAGCGTGTGACCCTGTCCGACCTGCGCATGGTGGCGGCTGCTGTGATGACCTACAGCCTCGACGTCTCCGTATTTCCCAACGGTAGCCTGACCTCCTCCCAGCTGGTGGTCCTCCTGGCACCCTTCGCCGGCCCCTCGCTTCCCGCCCGGGATCAATGGGGGAATGATTTTGACTACCGCGCGGACCTCGAGAACTACTACTCGCTGGAGAGCTTCGGGCGTGATGGCATCGACGGCGCCAATATCGACTACGCGACGCGCAACGATTTCAATCTGGACCTGCTGCATGCTTCCGGCTCCTTCGTAGCCAGCCCCGATCCGTGAGCCGGCTCCCGGGAATACTGCCCGGGACACCTGGCCGGTGACCCCCCCCGCCTGGCCCGAACCCGTCACCGCCGTGGGCAGCGGTGCGTCCGTAGCCCGCTTCCAACCGGTGTGGATTCCTCCGTTGGCCCTGTTGACCCTGGCCCCGCTCCTGGCCACCGAGGTGGACCCCTGGGCACGCATGGCGGTGGCCCTGGCGGCCGCTGTGACCTGCGCTGCCCTGGCCATCCCCGGCCTCCTATCTCCCTCCCGGCAGGGGCTGCAGCTCGCCCTGCTGGCGCTGCCCGCGCTGTTGCTGGGCGCCTGGCTGGGCGCCGACGCCGGCGGCGGACGCAGCAGGCTGGTGGACTTCGCCCTGTGCCTCATCGCGTTTCGCGCCGGCCGCGACCTCCTGGGCCGGGCGGGTCGGAAGTGGGTGCCGGCAGGCCTTGCGGTGGTGGGCGGCCTCACTGCTGCACGGGGTCTGTACCAGCGCTGGGTGAGCTTTCCCGAGGCCCTGCAGACCCTGGCCGGGTCCGAGGCCGCCGACGCGTCCGTGGTTGCGCTGCGCATCGCCACCGGGCGCATCTTCTCCACGTTCCTGCTGCCGTCGGCGTTTGCCGGCTTCCTGCTGCTCAGCCTGCCGTTGTCGCTGTCCCTGGCCCTGCGCCGGGGGGTTCGCAACCACTGGCGGTGGCTGGCACTTCTTTCCGCCGTCTTGCAGGCCGTGGCGCTGTTTCTGACCTTCTCCCACGGGGCCTTTCTGAGCCTGGCGGTTGCTCTGTGCATTCTGGGCGTGATGGTCGCCGGACCCGGTGTCCGCCGCGCGGCTCTGCTGGCCGCCGGCGTCACCCTGCTGCTGCTGCTTGCAGTGGTGCTGGTACGGGGCGAGGCTTTCACCGGTTCGTCCAGTGAGACCGGACCTCTATCCGAGCGCCTGGGCAACTGGCAGGTGGCCATGGCGCAGATTGCCGAGCACCCGGTGGCGGGAGTGGGGTGGGGCGCCTACGGTGCGACGTACACCAAGTACCAGGGGCCGGGAATGAATCAGAGTCGCTACGTCCACAATACCTACCTGCAGTTGCTGGCAGAGGGGGGCTTGCTCACCCTGCCGTTGCTCATGGTGTTCGCCGTCTGGGCGGTGCGGCGGGTTCGTTTCCTGGCCTCCGGGGAGCGTCTCCTCGGGCTGGCGGCCATGGCGGTGCTACTGCACAACCTGCTGGACTTCACGTTGCTCTTGCCGGGGATCGCAGTGCCTTTCTTCTTCGTCCTGGCGGGCCTGGCACCGCAGGGAGCGACCGCCCGCGCTGCAGGCTGGGCCAAGGCGGGGCCGGCTGCCGCCGTGCTGCTGGCGCTGGCCGTGGCCGGGTTGACGGTCGCCGAGACACTGGCCCGTCGCGACTTCGAGCAGGCGCAGGAGCTCGAGCTGCAAGGACGGGGCGCGGCCGCAGGTGCCGCCATCCGCAGCGCGGTGCGCTGGGACCCGTGGAACGCCGGCTACCGTGACTTCCTGGCGCGCTGGCTGTTGCAGCAGCGCGGCGGTGCGGATGCCGCAAGGCTGGAGGAGGCGCGCGCCGCCGCGGAGCAGGCGATCCGGTTGGCGCCGAGGAGACCCACGCACCACACCACCCTGGAGCTGGTCTGTCTGGCCCGGGGAGATCGCGGCTGCGCGTTCCGCGAAGCCGCCCTTGCCGCCACTCTGTTCCCCTTGAGCACCGAGTATCGGCAGCGCCTGCAGCGCTACCTCCCGGGAGAGACCCCATGAGCCCCTCCAGGCAGGTGGGATTCGCCTGGCTGGCTCCGGCCACCCTGGCCGTCCTCCTGCTGGTGAGTCCCCTGGGCGGCGGAGGGACCTCCAGCTTCATGGTCCTGGTGCTGCACACGCTGGTGTTCGTGGCGGTCGTGGTGGCGTGTCAGACCACAGCGGCGCCTGCAGCCGTGCCACGCGCGCTGTGGATCAGCGTGGCGTTTGCCGGCTGGTGCGTGCTGGGGATGTTGCGGGCGAGCTACGGCTTTGCGGCGTTCACCGTGACGGCGGATGTGCTGGCAGCGCTGGGCGTGTTCTGGGCGTCCTGGCGTGCCGGTGGAACCCCGGGCGCAAGGCGGTGGCTGACCCTCGCCCTGCTGGCGACGCTGGGATTCCAGGTTGCCCTGGCGCTGGCGCAAGCAGCGCAGAACTGGGGTCTGCGTGCGGCGGGAACCTTCGTGAATGCCAACCGTACGGCGGCGTTCATCAACCTCGGGCTGGGCCTGGTACTGGCGCACCTTCTGGCCAGGCGCCGCGGCTGCGCGGGATGGATGGTCCTGGCCCTCGTTTTGGTGGGTGTGCAGTTCTGGCCCATCGCATCGCGCGGCGGGCTGGTGGCGCTGGTGCTGGTCTTCGGCACGTTCCTGGTGGTGCGCGCCCGCACCACGCGCGCCCGCTGGGCGGCGGCAGCTCTGGCACTGGGGCTGGGCGCCATTGCCGGTGCGGCGCTCGTGCACCGCTTTGCCGGCGAGGATATCTACCGCTACGACCGGGTTCGTATCTGGTCCGCCTCGCTCCAGGCAGCCGGGCAGCATCCGGTCTCCGGTGTGGGGCCCGGGATGTTCGAGCACCTGGCCGGGGGCTACACTTTCCCGCGCAGCGAAACTCCGGTGCGCTTCGACCGCCGGTTTCACACCACCCACAGCCAGTATCTGGAGGTCCTGGTGGAGACCGGGGCCGTGGGGCTGCTCCTGTTGCTCGCGCTGGCTCTTACCCTCGCTCTGGGTCTGACCCGGCGGTTGCAGGAGGGCGAGGCACGGCAGCGGACCTACCTCACCGGAGTGCTCCTGGGGCTGGCCACCATGGCGGTGCATGGCGCCGTGGAGCCGATCCTGGCCTCGCCGGCGGTGACGCTGTCGGCGGCCATCCTCGCGGGTTCCGCTCTGGCTCCCCGGCGTCGCGAGGTGCGCGCTGGAACGCTGCGTGCCGGGTTGTTCCTGCCGGCGCTGGGTGTGGCGCTGGGCCTGTACTACATAGCCGTGGTATCGCCCTGGCGGGCGGACCATCACTGGGGACGATTCCTCGAGGCCAGGAATACCACCGCCTTCCGCCGGGAGCTCGGCCGGGCCTTGTGGTTCAACCCGTTCCACGCCGGCTACTACCGCGAGACCTGCGAGCGGGTGCTCCGGGGCGCTCCCCGGTTGGATCCAGGAAGTTACGCCTCATGTTATAATTACAGCGCGAAGGCCGTGCGGTTGTTCGACCACAATCCGGCCTTCCATCTGACCAGGGCACGGGTCAGCAAGCGCGGTGCGCGGGAGGTCTTCGGGGATCAAGCGGGCATCGACGAGGCCCTGGAGCATTACCGACGTGCGGTGGCCCTCGCCGCGGCGGATCCGCGTCCTGCGGCCGAGATGGCCTTCTTCCTGCTGGAGCTGGGGCGAGACGAGGAAGTGCTGCAGGCCACAGGCCGCGCCTTGGAATTGGAACCCCACTTCCTGGACGCCCGGCGGCTGGAGATTGCCGCTCTGGAGCGGCTGGGACGGGACGAGGCGGCGCTGGCGGCGCGCCGGCGACTCCAGGCCAGCCTGGACGCCATCGGTGAGTATCGTCCTGAGAGCGGTTACGAGTCGGCGATCCTGAACTGGAGCCCCGAGGAGGCCTTGCAGCGTGCGCGTGGGAATTGACCTGAGACCGCTACAGACCTCCACAGCCCAGCGGGGCGTGGGGACCTATGCGCGCCATCTGCTGGCAGCTCTGGCGCGCAGCCGCCGGCCGCAGGACGAGATCGTGGGTTTCGTCTCGGCCTCGCAGCCCAGGGGTGGAGTCCCCGAGGAGGACGTGCAGCGCCTGGTGGAAGTGCCCGGTCCGTCCCGTGGCATCACGTTTCTGGACGGGTGGCGACTACCGCCGCTGTTGGCCCGGCAGAAGCTGGATATATTTCACTCGCTGTTCTACGCGCTGCCGTCGCGCGGCGCCCCGGGCGTGAAGCTGGTGCAGACAGTGCACGACATGACTCCCATCCTGTTGCCGCAGGGCTTCTCCCGCCGTCAACGCATGGTGTTCCGTACGGCGCTGCGGCGCTCGCGGCGTGCCCATCGCGTGGTGGCGGTCTCGGAGAACACCCGTGCCGACCTGTTGCAATGGCTGGCGCTCCCACCGGATGCGGTGGAAGTGATCCCCCCGGGCATCGACCCGGCGTTCTTCCTCCCCGTAGCAGCGCAACGGCTCGCGGAGTTGCGCCGCGAACTGAGGCTGGAGGGCCCTTACTGGATGCATTCCGGTGGCTACGATCCCATCAAGAACCTGCCGCTGTTGCTCGAGGCGCTTGCCCGCCTGCGAGGGGAGGGGATCGCCCATCGACTGGTGATCACCGGCGAACCCGGAGCGCACGGTCCGGCGTTCCGCCGCGAGGTGGAGGGGCGTGGGCTGCAGGATGCCGTGGTCCAGGTCGGCTGGGTGGCGTTACAGGATCTGGCAGTGCTGTACTCCGGAGCCGAGGTGATGGTCTATCCGTCGCGCTACGAGGGCTTCGGTTTCCCCCCGCTGGAGGCCATGGCGTGCGGCACGGCTGCGGTGGCCGCGCGCGCGGGCAGTCTCCCTGAGGTTCTGGGCGGTGTGTGCCCGCTGGTGGATCCCGACGACGCGGACGGCCTGGCCGGAGAGCTGCGGCGCTTGCTCGCCGATGCCGATCTGCGCCGTCAGATCGCGTCGCGCGGACGGCAGCGAGCCGCCGGCTTCCGCTGGGAGGACACGGCGGATCGCACCTGGGATCTGTATCGCACTCTGGTCCCGGCGAAGGAAGCGGTCGCATGACGGCGGACCTCTAGATGATGCCCACCATCGGCATCGACTTCCGCTCGGCACTGGGTCAGGCCACCGGCGTGGGGCGCTACGTGCGCAACCTGGTGCGGCACATGCTGGAACAGGGGACCGACGAGCGCTTTGTCCTGTTCGTCGATCGCGAAGGGGAAGAGGGCTCGCTGCCGCTGGATGCTTCCAACGTGTCGCGCCGCACCCTGACGCTACCCGCCCTGCAGAACTACTTCACCTGGTTGCAACTGCGGTTGCCGCCGTCGTTGTGGCGCCGGCCGGTGGACCTGTTCCATTTTCCGTTCTATGCCATGCCCTTGCTGTCCATCGGACCCGCCGTGGTCACCATTCACGATCTCACCTTCGAGCTGCATCCCGAGTGGTTCTCGCGCCGATCGCGCCTATCCACGCGGCGTTTCGCCCGCCTTGCTGCGCGCCGCGCCACGGCCATCCTCACCGTCTCGGAGTGGTCGAAGAAGGATCTGGTGGAGATCTACGGCGTGGACCCGCAGCGCGTGCATGTGATCTACCCGGCAGTGGGAGAGTGGAACGATGAGGAGCCCCGCGACTCCGGCGAATCCGTGGCCCGACGGCTGGGCGTCCCGGGTCCGTTCGTCCTGCACGTGGGATCGATCCACACGCGCCGCAACCTGGCACGGCTGCTGCGAGCTGTGGCGCGGTTGCGGCGGACGGGGGAGGATCTGGCGGTCATCCTGGTGGGCAAGGTGGAGTATCCCTACCCGGATGTGGAATGCATGATCAGCGACGCCGGAATGTCCGGTGCTGCGGTGCACGCGGGCTATCTCCCCGACGCCGATCTCAGGGCGCTCTACGGCGAGGCGCGGCTGCTGGCGGTTCCCTCGCTCTATGAGGGCTTCGGCTTGCCCGGGGTGGAGGCCATGGCGCTGGGGACGCCGG
>CBDVAL010000074.1:0-14232 GCA_965371955.1 uncultured bacterium
GACTTCCACCCGCTGGAACAACGGACCTTCACGGCGCACCTGGACCACTACACCGGGAAAACGCGTTTTGCGTCCCATCGAAGTGTCCGCGTCTACTGGCGGGCGTCCGATAGCACAGGGATGCCTGATAGGATGGCGGGATGAAACGGTGGGGCGGGATCTTGGCGGGCGTGAGCCTTGCGGTGGGTGTGGCGGTGATGGCCCTGGCGGGGCAGGAAGGGCCCATTTCTACACCGCTGGTGGAGCGGGACGAGGTGCGGTTCGTCACGCTGGATGTGATCATCGAGGCAAGGGGGCGGCGCGGGTGGCGTCCGGCGGCTGAGCTCGAGAGGGGCCAGGTCATGTTGCGGGTGGGGGGAGAGCCCGTGGAGCTGGAGCAGTTCGAGCGCTACTGCGGGCCAGGTGGTGGTAAGCAGCAACCTGGAGCCGCGGGCGGCGACGAGATGGCGGTTGCGGCCGAGCCCGAGCCGTCCATCACCGGGTCCCCGGACGAAACCGGCGCAGCGCCGGAGAACGCTCTGGCTTCCGGTCCGGAGCCGGTGCGCTACATCCTCTACTTCGACCTGACCCACTTGAAGCTCGGGGGCTTTCACGGCTCGTTCCGTGCCGCGGAGAACTGGATCGAGAGGACGATCCGACCGGGGGACGAGGTCATGATCGTCACCGGGGCGGACGCCCTGCGGATCGTGCGGCCGCTGAGCCCGGCGGACGATCGTGTCCGCGATGACCTGGCTCTGGCGCGCGAGGAGTACATGCGCACCGACCTGTGGGCCGAGTGGGAGGGAGACGCAAACCGCGGGCGCATCCGGGAGATAATAGACCAACCGGCCCAGCCATCTTTGCCGGGCGAGCCGCCGGTAAAGGCCATCGCCGTGGCCTACGCCAGCATGGACTACAACCGTACCCGCCGATCCCTGAGAAACCTCGCCCAACTGATGACGTTGTTCGAGGAGATAGACGGGACGAAGAGCCTCATCCTGTTCCAGCAGACCCTGCGGATGTATCCGGGCGTCGCCTACCCGACCCATGGCCCCCTGTCCCAGGTGAAGCCTTTCCTGGACCGGCTGGCGCAGGCCGCCAACGAGCGCAACGTGCGCATCTATCCGGTGGACGCGGCAGGCCTGAGGATCCGAGGCGGCATCGACAACGCGATGACGCATCTGGCCAGCGAGACCGGTGGGCGCTGGCTGGAGGGGACCAACGACCTCAGCCTCGTGTTCGACCGCGTCGCCGAGGACGCCTCCTGCTTCTTCCGGCTGGGTTTCCGGGTGCGACCGCACTTCAGCGGTCACACCGAGACGATCCGCGTGACGGTGGAGAATGGCGCGCGCTATCGGCTGCGGCACCGGCGCACGCTGCACGACCCGACCCGCGAGGAACGTGAGGAAGATCGCCTGCGCGCTGCGTTCTTGCAGCCGTCGACGGCCACCGCGCTTGCGGTCTCCCTGAGCACGGCATCGCTCCTCTTCGAGGCGGGGGGCGAGCGCGTGAGACTGCAGATGAGCCTTCCCCTGGCGTCGCTCCTGGCCCTGCCTGCCGGCGCGCCGGGAGAAGAGCATCGCCAGATCCAGGTGCAACTGGGTGCGACACTGATGAAGCTGCGCCCGGCGGCAGAGCGCGGTCCCGACGGCACCGCCGGTGCCGTGTGGGCGGACGCCGCCCCCGAGGGCCCGAATTGGAGTTTCTCGCGTCAAGGCGTCTTGCGCCTGCCGTTCCAGCAGGACCGGTGGGAAAGCCGCAACGTCGTCGTCGCCGAGGAGCTTCTGATCCCGCCTGGCGACTACCGGGTGGTCGCGGTGGCACAGGACCGGCTGGCGGCCGTCCTCGGGGCCGCCGTCACCGACTTTACCGTGCGCGCCGACCCTTCCGCCCTCAGCGAGATCTTCCTCCTCGAGGAGACAGACGAAGACGTGGTCCTCGAGCGCCCTGCGGACGAGGAGGAGCCGGCGGACGAGCCTCGGGGCAAGAGGCGAGGCGAACGCGACCGGACGATCCGCCCTGTGACGCCGCTGCTTGCCGTGCAGGTCGTGATGGTCCCCCGGCAACTGGTGCGACCAGGGCGCGCCGCCCACCTCTCTTACGGTGTCTGCGCCGAGTCCTCGAAGGGCGACTTCGACAACTGGCGCCTGGCCCGGACGTTACACTGCGAGGGATGGGACGAGGCCGTGAACCTCCCCGAACGGCCGCTGCCGCCGCTGCTCCCGGGTTCCCGCTGCACGCTCCTGGCCGATTCCCTGCCTTCCCGCATGGCGCCTGGCTCGTGCACGTTCGCACTCCGTCTCAGCCGCGACGGGGCCGATGATGAGACGCGTTCGTTGGGCTTCCGTGTCGCCACCCCGGAAGCTGCGAGCCGCTAGAGATGCCCCTCTTCCTTGCCTCCCTGGGCCCGGAAGGTTGGTCGAGCTGTACTGGCCCAGCGATATTGCACACCTTGATCTCGGGCCAGATTGTCCTCTTCCGAGGACGCTGGAAAACGCGTTGAGCGTCCCACTTGGGGAGAGTGCTATAGCTGAGTACGAAGCCTCCCGAGGTTGCAGGCCGGGAGGAACCGCCTCAAACTATTGAGCCAATCGGAAAATCAGCACAGCAAGGCTCAGACAGAAGGAGGCGGTTCATGTCGAGTAGAACGCAATTGAGGCGTCGGATCAAGGCAGATATTCTGGTGGTCGGGATCGATGTGGCCAAGCGGGCTCACGTAGCGGCAATCCGAAAGCCGGACGGGACGAAAGAGAAGCCCTTTCCGTTTGGAAACGACCGCCCGGGTGCGAGAATCAGCCGAAAATAGGCACAGGTCTACATATCGCCCGTTCCCGGACTCAGCCGCTACTCGGGCAACGGCCCAGAATCGAGCTTGAAACGCTTATCCGCTCCCGAGCAAACGACATCGCTTCTCGAGGGAATGACACGTGCCGCGACAGCGCATGGCCTGCAACTCCACTTTAGCTTACTCGGACCGTAGCGTGTTGATCGGGTCGAGCCGCGACGCTCGGCGCGCCGGGATGTAGTTCGCCACGAGGGCAACCATTGCCAACACGCCGAGCACGGCGCCGAACGCCCACGGGTCGAGCGGACTCACGCCGACCAGCATGTGCCCAAGGAACCGCGTCAGCGCGAACGCGGCTGCCAACCCGAACGCCATGCCGATCAGCGGGGCCAGCATGCCCTGGCGCACGACGAGGCGGCGCACGTCGGCGGCGCCCGCTCCGAGCGCGACGCGCACGCCGATCTCGTGCCGGCGCTGGCTGACCGAGTACGACGCAACGCCGTAGATCCCCACCGCGCCCAGCACCAGGCCGACGAACCCGAGCACGCCGGTGACCCACGCCGCGATGCGCTGCGCGAAGTAGCTTCCCTCGACGACGGCCGTCAGCGGCTCGAACGACAGAATCGGCACGGCCGGATCCAGTTCGCTCACGATGGCGCGGAACCGCTCCATACCCACCGCGTGCCCAGCCTCGTGCCGCCAGAGCACGTGCATGTCCGACCGCTCCGTGAGGTAGCCCGGTCCCAGCGACAGGTAGCCGAAGCTCGGCGTCTCGTTCTGGACCAGCCCGTGGTAGCGCGCGTCCTCGGCAACGCCCACCACCGTGAACCCGAAGCCCGGCTCGTCGGGGCCCATGGAGAACCGGCGGCCCACCGCGTTCTGGCCGGGCCACAGTCGCTCGGCCATGGTCTCGTTGATCACCGCGACCTGCGTGTCGGTCGGTTCGAGGCCCCGCCCGCGCATCAACGGGATTCCCACGGTGCGGAAGTACTCTCCGTCGACCACGAGAAAGTCCATCGCGATCCCGTACTCTCCCGGGGGTGGCTCGAAGCCGGCCGCGCGGACGTCCCCCACGGATGAGCGGCTACCGATGGGCAGCTTGTGCGCCACTGCGGCACGGCGCACGCCGGGCTCGGCGCGTAGCTTCCGTCGTAGCTCGTCGAAGAACTGCTTCGAACGGACGGTGTCGTAGCCGTTCAGCTCGAGATCGAACAGCGCCACCTGGGCGTTCTCGGGGCGGAAGCCGAGATCGACCGTCTGCGCCGCTTCGAGCGCCCGGAGAAACAGTCCCGCCGCCACCAGCAGGACCAGCGTGGCGGTCATCTGAACGACCACGAGCACGCGGCGCAGGCGAGTCGGGCGCACCACCTGCGAGGTCCCGTCGCCCTTGAGCGTCGGCACGAGGTCGGGCCGCGTCGCCTACAGCGCCGGAGCGAGACCCGAGACGACACCCGCTATGGCGGCCACGAGCAGCGTGAACGCGAGCACGGTCCTGTCGGGCGAAAGGTCGAGCCCGACCGAGACCGGCAGCGCTGGAACCAGCGACCAGAGCAGCCTCGTGGCCCAGATCGACAGCAGCATGCCGATGGGAGCCGCGAGCAGGAACAGCACGACCGACTCGGTCAGCAATTGCCGCGCGAGCCGCGCGCGACCGGCTCCCAGCGCTTGCCGCACCGCAATCTCGCGGCCGCGCTCGATGGCGCGCGAGAGCAGCATACTGGTCACGTTGACGCAGGCGATGGCCAGCACCAGCCCGACTACGGTCATCAGCACGGCGAAGAGACCGAACGCCGCGTTCCGACCGGCACCGGGAAGCGGCCCGTACGGTTCGACGCGGATCTCGTACATGCCGCGCGGACCGGCCTGGGGCGCGAACTCCGTGGCCAGCGCCGTCAGCTCCTCGCTCGCGGCGGCAGCCGAGGCCCCCTCGGCGAGCCGGCCAATCGCCATGAACTCGTTGTTGGCGGCGTTCTCGAGCGAGGCCGCGTCCGGTAGACCCGCGGCCGGCGTGCCGATCAACACGAACACGTCGTTCTGCAGCGCAGCCATATGGCCGATGAAGCCAGGCGGCGTGACGCCGACGACGGTGAGCGGAGTGCCGTTGACCATCAGCGTCTCGCCCATCGCTCCGGGATGGCCGTGGTAGCGCCGTTGCCAGTAGCGGTGGGAGATCACGACCGAGTCGCCCACCGCCGGGTAGAACGACTCTTCCGGCGCGAACAGTCGCCCCATCGACCCGTTGACGCCCAGGACCGAGAAGTAGTTGCCGGTGACGAGCAGCCCCGACACCACCTCGGGGGCTTCTCCGGGCTCCCCGAGTGCGAAGCGCATGACCAGCGCGGGTGCGAGATCCTCGACGGTCCTGGCGTTACGGCGAAGGTGGTCCACCACGGCGTAGGACACGTCGACGTAGTCGCTGCCGGAGCCCTGCGTGACGTACACGAGCGAGCCGGGGTCGTCGATGCCCGGGGGAGGCTTCAGCGCGACGGCGTTGACGATGGTGAAGATCGCCGTGTTCGCGCCGATGGCGATGGCCAGCGTGATCACCACCGTGGCCGTGAAGCCGGGATGGAGGCGCAGTCCGCGCAGGGCGTATCGCACGTCGCGCACCAGCGTCTCGAGCCATGCGGCCGGGCGGATATCGCGCACGTGCTCCTTGACCTGCTCGACCCCGCCGAGCTCGATGCGCGCCGCACGCGCCGCCTCGCCGGGGCCCATCCCCGCGGCGATCTTCTCGTCGGTCAGCATCGCCAGATACGAGCTGAGGTTCTCGTCCAGTTCCTGCTCGGCCCGATTCCGCCCGAGGGCCAGCCGGAGAAACGCACGCAGGCGGTGTAGTAGGTGCATCAGCCCTCCACCTCGAGCACCCGCTCGATGGCCACGGAGACCCGCTTCCAGTTCTTGCGCTCCGAGTCGAGCCTACGGCGGCCGGAGCGCGTCAGCCGGTAGAACTTCGCCCGTCGGTTGTTCTCCGACCGTCCCCACTCGCCGATGATCCAGCCGTCCTGATCCATGCGGTACAGGGCGGGGAAGAAGGAGCCGGGGTTGACCCGGAACACCCCCTGGGTGATTTGCTCCAGCCGACGGGAGATGCCCAGCCCGTGCATCGGCTCGAGCGCCAGGGTGCGCAGGATGAGGAGATCGAGGGTGCCCTGCAGGATGTCGGTCTTCGCTCTGGTCACGGGAGTCCTTTCCTGTCGGCACTCAGTAGGAGTATTCCGGACGATCTATAGAATATCTATACGGGGTGTCGACCTGAAAGGTTCCCTCCGATCCAGGTCAAACTAGAACGGCCTCCAGGGTCTCAAGCACCGTGGCCCGCCGCCCGGGTGCGAGAATCAGCCGAAAATATGCGCAGGCTTACATATCGCCCGTTCCCGGACTCAGCCGCTACTCGGGCAACGGCCCAGAATCGAGCTTGAAACGCCTATCCGCGGGCACGTGGCTGGCCCTTCTGCCGTGCGGCGTGATCAGATCAAAGCCTGCAGTCGGTCGAACGGACCGCCCCAGTAGATCCCATCCACGAGCGGTCGCACCTCATCGAGGATCTCCCGGGCAATGGCATCGCCCTCCTCCACGGCCTTGCCCGCTTCCTGTGCCACGCGCATCCGTTCCAGAATCACCTCGGGCATGCGGCATCCGGGTACCTCGTTGCTGAGAAACTCCGCGTGCCGGCGTGACTGCAGCGGCACCAGGCCGGCCAGCACCGGGATACGCGTGTGGGAGATACGCTTGAGACAGTCCTTGAGAAGGTCCACGTCGAAGACCGGCGGCGTGGCGGCGAACTCCGCTCCCGCCTCCACCTTGTACTCGAACCGGCGGATCTCGTAGGCAAGGTCCTTTGCTCCCGGCGTCAGGTGCACGCCGATATGGAACGCGGTGGGCTTGCCGATGGGATTGTCCCCGATATCGAGACCGTGATTGAGGCGGTTCACCACATTGGTCAATCCGATGGCGTCCACGTCGAACACGCCGGTGGCATCCGCATAGTCGCCCGATCGCGGCGGCTGCCCGGTAATGAGCATCAGGTTGTGCAGCCCGGCAGCGCTGGCCCCCAGGAGATCCGCCTGCATGCCCAGCAGGTTCCGATCGCGGCAGATGTAGTGCAGGAGGGTCTCGATCCCCACCTCACGCTCGATGAGAACGGCGAGCCAGGTGGGCCCCATCTGCGCGGACGCACGCTGGCCGTCCGGGATGAACACGGCATCCACGCCCTTCTCGTGCAGCGCCTGGGCCTGGGCGAGCGCCTCCTTGACGTCCACGCCCCGCGGCGGACGGATCTCGGCACACACCACGAACTTGCCGGCGGCGATGGCACACGCCAGACCGGACTTCTTCTCCCGCGGCACCGGTTGCACCTCTGCCGGGGCTGATACCGCGTACGGGGCACCCTGTCCCGGAGCGCTCCGGCTGGGGCGCGCAATGCGGTTGGAGCGCACCATACGTTGGATGGCGCGGATGTGCTCCGGTGTCGTTCCGCAGCAGCCGCCCACCACGCGCGCGCCCACGCGCACGAAGCGTCGGGCGTAGGAGCCGAAGTACTCCGGTGAGGCCATGTAAATATTGCGACCCTCCACGTTGCGCGGCATGCCGGCATTGGGCTGCGCCGAGAGCGGCTTCTTGGTCACCCTGGACATGCGCTCCAGCGTGTCCAGCATCACCTGTGGACCCACCGAGCAGTTGCAGCCGATGACATCGGCACCCCACTCATCGAGGCGCGTGGTGAAGATCTCCGGCTGGGTGCCGTAGAGAGAGTTCCCGTCCTCCTGCAGGGTCATCTGCGCCATGATGGGCAGACCACACTGGCGGTGCACCGCCTTGATAGCTTGCTGGATCTCGTTCAGATCGGAGAACGTCTCCAGGACGAACAGGTCCACCCCACCTTCCAACAGGGCCTCCACCTGCTTGAGGAATGCCTCCTCGGCCTCCTCCACCGAGGTGGGGCCCCAGGGTTCGATGCGCAAGCCCAGGGGTCCGATGGCGCCGGCCACAAGGCAAACGCCGTCGGAGACCTCACGCGCCAGCTCCGCCGCTCGCCGATTGATCTCCTTGACCTGGCCACCGAAGCCGTGCGGCTCCAGTTTGAATCGGTTGGCGCCGAATGAATTGGTCTCGATGACATCGACGCCTGCCTGCAGGTACGAGCGATGTACCTCGCGCACCAGATCCGGCTCGGAGAGGTTGAGCTCATCGAAACACCGGTTGATGAAGATGCCACGACCATAGAACTCAGTGCCCATGGCGCCGTCGAAGATCACCGCCCCACGCGCAAGCAGGGCCTCGAACGAGCGCCCCTCCAACGGCTGTTGCCTGTCACTGCTGCCTGTGGTCAAGGGTTTCCATGCCTCCAAGAGGGGGTATCTTATCATTTGACACCCCTGCGGGAACGGGAGTACCCTTTTTCCTGCAAGCCCTCATCACCGCAGGAGGCCTCGATGCGCCCTGGAGTTCCGCCGGGCGGCCGCGCCCTGATGTATATGTCGGCCCTGGCCGGAGTGGTGGCCATGGTCGGGATGTGGAACTTCCTGACCCGCCGGGGGACCGAGGCTCCGTCCGCGCAGCACGTGGTGGCTGTGGGCAACTTCGAGACCTCCACGGAGACCGGCGCCGGGCCAGGGTTGGAATTGCAGGCGAACCTGCTGCAACGACTGTCACGGTATCCCGATCTCCTGGTGCGGGAGCAGGCGGGAGGGCAGGCGCCGGAGCGGGGCAAGACCGATTTTCTCCTGGACGGCGATCTGCGGCAACGCCATCCGGGATGGGAGCTGACGGTGCGCCTGCGGGACCTGGATGAGGACCGGGTGCTGTGGTCTGATGCGTTCCCGGTGGCTCGTCAGGATCTCGAGGCCGCAGGCGACCGGGTGGTCAGGGGACTGGCGCGGACCTTGAAGGTCCGCCCGCGCTGACGGGGGAGCAGGTATGGCGTGGCTGACATTCACAGGACCGGACGGCAATATCCAGCAAACACCGCTGAGCCGGGACCGCACCACCATGGGGCGTGCGGCCGACAACCATCTGGTCTTCCCTGATCTCTCGGTGTCACGCAACCACGCAGTGGTGCTCCACCGGGACAGCCGCTACGTGCTGATGGATCAAAACTCCTCGCTGGGCGTGGTGGTCAACGGAAAGCCGGTTCGCGAGCACACCCTGCAGGACGGCGATCGTATCCTGCTGGGCAGGCAGGCGCTGTGCTTCCGTGACCCGGCCTCGCTGCCGGAGCTCACCGAGTTGGAGCCGGAGCAGGAGGGCCCCGACCCGTTCGCGTGGCGCCCCGATCTGCAGCCGTTGCGCGACGCGCTGGAGGCGCTTTGCAACGACACCCTCCCGCCCTCGGGGGGCGCCCTGCAGCACAAGCTGCAGGCTGCGCAGGAACACCTGCAGGCCCTGGAGGAGAACCTGAGCCGGGCTCACCATCAGCATGAGATCGTGCGCACCCTGCTACGCGTCAGCCGGCTGATCCACTCCGCGCAAAGCCGGGAGAAGGTCCTGCTCCTGGTAGTAAAGCTGGCGGTGAAGGTCCTGGGGGCCGAGCGCGGCTTCCTGATGCTGCGCGATCCGGATGATGGCGAACTGCTGCCGGGCGCCACCAGCAACATGAACCAGGAGGAGCACGTCTCCGGCAGCATCAGCCACGGTATCGCCCGGCGGGTAATGGACGCGGGCAAGGGTCTGCGCAGCGACGACGCCGTGGCGGACCCGCGCTTCGAGGACCGGCACTCGGTGCTGGACCTGGGCATCCGCTCCGTCCTGTGCGTGCCGCTGCGCCGGCGCGCCGCCGCACCCCTGGGCGTGCTCTACGTCGATCGCCTGACCTCCGAGGCGCCATTCGCCCCGGAGGACCTCGAGGCTCTGGCCGGTCTGGCGGACGTGGCGTCGGTGGCCATCGAGAACGCCGGGGTGCATCAGGAGGCGGCACGCCGGATCCGCGCGGAGGAGGAGCTCAAGCAAGCCAAGGACATGGACGCGCTCAAGGAGGACTTCTTCTCCATGATCTCCCATGACCTGCGCACCCCCCTGACCTCCATCAAGTCCTGGGCGGAGATCTTGCTGGACGACTGGGAACGCATCGAGCCCGAGGAGCGCAAGCGTTACCTGGGGATCGTCAACCGGGAGTGTGACCGCCTCACCCGGCTCATCGACGAGCTGTTGGATATGCAGCGCATGGAAGCCGGGCGCCTCACCATCCAGGCGCACCCCTGTCGGCCGGAGGAACTGCTCGCCGGGACCGCCGAGAGCTTCGTCGCCACCGCGCAGGCCAAGGGCATCCAGCTGACCTCCTCGTGCGAACCCGAGCTCCCGGATGTCCTGGCCGACCCTGAGCGCATCACCCAGGTGTTCACCAACCTGCTGAACAACGCCCTCAAGTTCACCCCTGAGGGCGGCGAGATCGGGATGTCGGCGCGCGCCGCCAGCACCCAGGACCCCGCGGCGCGCCAGGGCCAGACGGTGACCATCGACCTCAACGCCCTGCACACCGCCCGTTTCGTCCGCTTTTCCGTGACCGACTCCGGCGAGGGAATCCCGCCGGAGATGCAACGTCATATCTTCGAGAAATTCCGTCAGGTGGACGCAGCGCAGCCAGGACGGCCCCGGGGGACGGGGCTGGGCCTGAGCATCTGCCGCGAGATCGTCGAGCGCCACGGCGGCAGCATCGCCGTGGACAGCCAGGTGGGCGGCGGAAGCACCTTCTCCTTTCTCCTCCCGGTGGCCGGGGTGGAGTGAAATTCGACTTCTATTGCGTCCGTTTCCAGTGATATGTTACGATTTGACAAACTGCCCTGTGGGCAGGATTTCCGAGCTCGCCCCAGGGGGTGCGCGCCTGGAAGGTTCATGACGATCAAGGACTTGCTGGGTTTCATCGAGGCGGAACTGTTCATCCCGGCGTTGCCGGCCGGCGACAAGGCCGCCACCCTGCAGGTCATGGTGGAGCACCTCAAGGAGAGGGGACGCATCAGTTCCGACAAGGTGGTGCTCAACGCGTTGCTGACCCGTGAGAACATGGGGAGCACCGGCATCGGCAAGGGTATCGCCATCCCCCACAGCCGGACGCTGGTGGCCAACCGCCTCACCGTGGTGGCAGCCCGCTCCAGCGAGGGCATCGAATTCGACGCCATGGATGGCAAGCCGGTGCATCTGATCTTCCTGATCCTTGCACCGCCGCAGGAGAAGAACAACCAGTATCTGCCGCTGCTCGGCCGACTGGTGGAGACGTTGCGTGATGCGTCCGTACGCAAGAAGCTGCTCTCGGCGACCGATTTCAACGAGTTCATCGCGGTCATGGAGCAGGTTTCTTCGGAATGAACGCGCAACTCGAGAAGATCCTGATGTTGCAAGATCTTGATATAATGATCAACGATCTGGGTGACGATGATGTCGCCAGCGCGGAGAAAAAGCTGGGCTTTGCCATGGACCAGATGGGCGCACTGCGAAAGGCAAGGGAGGACCTGGCCACGGAGATTGACGGCCAGTTGATCCAGCATTACGACAAGCTGGTGGGACGCTACAAGCGTGCGGTGGTTCCGGTGAAGAACAATGTCTGTCTTGCATGCTTCTTGAAGCAGCCGACGCAGTACTCCACGCAGCAGATGGAGAACGTACGGACCTGCGAGAGTTGTAGCCGTATTCTATACTTGTTGTAGCGATTGCTTTGGCTTCGACTATTTTTCTCAAACGGGGAGGGGAATATGAATAAGGGCGATCTGATCGAGAAAATTGTTTCCGAGGTGAATATCACCAAGGCGGACGCGGCCCGCGTCCTGGAATCGATCGTCGATGGCATCACCCAATCTCTCAAGCGGGGAGAGCGGACCACCATCTCGGGCTTCGGCACGTTCTCCGTGTCCAAGCGCAAGGCTCGGGTGGGCCGTAATCCGCAGACGGGTGAGCCCATCAACATTCCAGCCCGCCGAGTAGCACGGTTCACTGCCGGCAAGGAACTCAAGGAAGAGCTGGAACACTAGGCAAGGAAATCGATCGGCGGTTTACCCTCCGAGCAGGAGGTAGGCCGCCATGGTATTGGCGACATTAAACGCCCCATGGACCACCATGGCCGCTACAGGGCTGCGCCTCCAGGCGTATAGCAGGCCGAGCATCAACCCGAACAGGCCCACCACCAGCGCCTTGTCCACGCCCTGACTCAGGTGCATGGCTCCGAAGGCCAGACTCCACACCGCCAGGCCCACACCCATCCCACCAAGGTGGGTCTCGAAACGCCGCAGGACGAAGGCGCGTATCACCTCCTCGCCCACGCCACCGGCCAGGATGCTGGCCACCAGAAGGGCCGCAACATCCCACGGACCCTGGATGAGCGCCAGGATGGGGTTCACCTCGACGGTGTGGAGTGCCGGTAGGAAGCGCAGCAGGGCGGTCTCGAGGAGCAGAGCGCCGAAGAGCACCGCAGGAAACAACGCCAGACCCAGGGCCACCTCGCGCACCGGAGGGCGCCGGCGGAACCCAAGATAGGCCAGCCCCTTCCCCTCCAGCCGGAGAAACGCCATGATGGAGCCCACGGCAATCAGATTCTGGACCAGGAGCAACACCATGAGCTGCAAGGCATTCATGTCGGCGAGGCTGCCGGCGTCGCCCAGCCAACCTCGACTCAGGACCAGGTCCATGAGCAAGGCCACGCCCAGCGACACCCAGACGAGTTCCAGGACCACGCGGGATCGATGCGGGGCCGCCGGCATGCTGGGCATGCTCTGCTGCATCCTGCTCCTGTCCGTCGCCCCTTCCCGGGCGGATGAAATCTTCCAGCGTCGCGACTACTTTCAATGGCCGGAGCGCCTCTACGAGGGCGCGGACTACGACCCGGCCGTCCCGGCCCCCTCCACGATCCTGGGCTTCCAGCCCGGCGAGTGGTTCCCATCCCCCGAAGGGACCCGGACCTATCTGGAGGCGCTGGCCGCTGCGTCTCCGCGCGTCAACCTGTCCGCCATCGGACGCACCTACGAGGGCCGTCCTCTGCTGCTGGCCACCATCTCCTCGGAGGCGAACCTGGCCCGCCTGGACGACATCCGCCGCAACCTGGTCCGCTTGCGCTCGGAACCGATGCTGGAGAACAGCGCGGCGTTGGACGAGGTCCTTGCCGATACTCCCGCGGTGGTGTGGCTCACCTACAGCGTGCACGGCAACGAGCACTCGGGCACCGACGCCGCCCTGCGCACAGCCTACCACTTGGCCGCGGATCGCTCCCCCACCACGCAGCGCTGGCTGAACTCGGTGGTGATCCTGCTGGACCCCATGCAAAACCCGGATGGCCGGCAGCGATTCCTGCGCTGGCAGGAGTCCACCATCGCTCGGGATCGCGGTGGCGCGTACCGGCCTGACCCGGATCCCATGGCCGCCGAACATCGGGAGCCGTGGCCGTCCGGCCGCTTCAATCACTACCTGTTCGACCTTAACCGCGACTGGTTCTTCCTCACCCAGGCGGAATCGCGCGCCAAGGTGGAGGTACTACGAGACTGGAACCCACAGGTGGTGGTGGACCTGCACGAGATGGGAACCGATCAGACCTATTTCTTCCCGCCTCCGGCAAACCCCATCAATCCCCAGATCCCAGAGTCGCTACGACGCTGGTGGAAGGTGTTCGGCGCGGGAAACGCCCGCGCCTTGGATCGTGTGGGGGCGGACTACTACACGGCGGAGGTCTTCGACTCGTTCTACCCCGGCTACGGCGATTCGCTGCCGACGCTGTACGGCGCCATCGGCATGACATACGAGCAGGCCAGCGCCCGCGGGCTGGCCCAGCGGCGCAGCGACGGCAGCGTCCTGACCCTGCGAGAGGCTCTCTGGCATCACTTCCTGACCTCGCTGGCCACCATCGACACGGCTGCCACGCACCGCCGCGCCCTGCTCGCCGACTTCCGGCTCTTCTTCCGTGACTCCCTCGGAGGAGGGACAGCATCGGGGGAGATCTGGATCCAGCCGAGCGAAAGTGGAGGTAGCACACGGGATCTGGCACGGCACCTGGCACGGCTCGGGGTGCAGGTGTTGTTCCCGGATGGCGAGGTGACCAACCCCCGCTTGCAGCCGCTCACCGAGGACCACCCCGCCCCCGCCTCCCTGTCGCGCGAGGGGTTTCTGATCCCGCTGGCACAGCCGCAACAGCGCTTGATCCGCACGCTGTTCGACCGCGATGTATCCATCGACGAGGCGTTCCTGCGCGAGGAGGAAGCCCGTCGCCGGCGCAAGGAGCCGGACAGCTTCTACGACATCACATCCTGGAACATGGCCCTGGCATACGGCGTGGACGCTTACCTCAGCGATCGGGCGTCCTCCGGTCCCACCACGGCCCGGCCACCGGCGCCCGAGGTGGGCGTTCGTGGCGAGCCCGGCGCACTGGCCTACCTGATGTCCTACGACAGCAACGATGCAGCCGCCGCCCTGGTGGACCTGCTGGCGCAGGAGCCACCGCTACGGGTACAGGTGGCGATGAAAGAGTTCCGCATGGTGGACCGGCGCTTCGCCCC
>CBDVAL010000075.1:0-14162 GCA_965371955.1 uncultured bacterium
CTCCCCCTCCCGAATCGACGTATCTACGCACCATTTTTCAGTAGCCTGCTAGAGGCCCCATGCTGCTCCAGTATGAAGCGGCATCATTTCCACGCAAGTAGACATCTTCACCACGGAAGTGGACCTTTTCGCATTGCTGCAAGAGCCAGGCGGAAGAATTGATTCTTCGCCGTCCTCCGCTTGATCGCGGGTGACTTGTGCGCTGCCCGTTGCCTTGCTATGCTGGCGCCCGCTGGCTCGTCAATGCTCCCCTACTCAATAGGAGGACCAGTATGAAGAACGATTCCATGGGTCGCAGGGTGCGGCTGCTGGGCGTCCTGCTGATCGTTGCCATGGTGGTGGCTGCAACCGTACCCGCTATGGCGGAGAGGCCGGTCCGGAGGGTCGGACACGAGAAGGCCATCGGTGGTCTGACCGTCGCCGAACAGGCTGCCCTCAAGCGCGCGCTGCACGCCGAGATCTCGGCCGTGCTCCCGGCGGGTGTGGGCCTGACGCCGGTGCGCGTCGAGATCACCCAGGCGGATCGCGATGACCTGGCCGTGCCGCCGGCCTCGGGATATGAACCGCTGCGCATCGGCGTGGTCAAGTCGGTCCCGAACTCCGTGGGCAAGCCGTTCGGCAAGGCGTTCAATCGTGGTGTCGTGGAGAACGGTCCCGATGGCCGTTTTGTCTGGGCCATGACGGTGATCTCCCCGGGGGCTCAGGCCATCCGCGTGCGCTTCACCGGCTTCTCGCTGCCCGACAACACGGAGATGTTCCTGCTGGGATCCAACGGCCAGGCGCATGGACCGTACACCGGCGAGGGCCGCAACGGCAACGGGGACTTCTGGACCCGCTCCATCGTCGGCGATACCGGCCAGGTGGTACTGCGTTACGACGGTAACACCCCGGGCGTCGACCGGCCGAAGATGTCGTTTGTCGTCCAGGACATGGCTCATATCAACGGCAGGAGGCCGCCGCGCTCGCAGACCCAGACCCATGATGGCTGGCCGTGCTCGGACAACGCCCCCTGCGTGGTGGACGTGAACTGCGTCAACACGGGACCTGCGGCGCCGGCCGAGGACGCCGTCGCCAAGATGGAGTGGATCCAGGGTCCGTTCGTCAACACCTGTAGCGGTGGGTTGCTCGCGGACACGGATACCGGCACACAGATTCCGTATTTCCTGACGGCAAATCATTGCCAGATCGGGAGTAACTCCAGCCTCGAGACCTTCTTCAATTACACGACCACCTCCTGCAACGGCGGATGCCCCGATAGCCTCGTCACGGGCGGCACGCCGCCGCCTGCCAGCACCGTCGGCGTGACACGGGTGATCACTGCGAGCGCCGGTGACTTCGAGCTCCTCACTCTGGACGAGACCCCTCCGGCCGGCGCCGTCTTCCTCGGCTGGAATAATTCCCCCATCGCGTTCACCAATGGCGCCGCGCTATACCGCGTGAGCAACGCCAACTTCGGACCCCAGGTCTACTCACAGCATGACGTGGACGCGAGCGCGCAAACCTGCACCGGCTGGCCACGCGGCGAGCGCATCTACAGCACGGACATCACCGGAGCGACCATGGGCGGCAGCAGCGGCTCGCCGGTGGTGAACGACGCCGGGGAAGTGGTGGGTCAGCTCTCCGGCTGCTGCGGCTTCAACTGCGGCGACGTGTGCGATACGGACAGAAACTCCACCGTGGACGGCGCCCTGGCGTTTTACTGGGACTCCGTGGCCGAATTCCTCGATCCGCAAGGGAGAGGGTGCACCACCGATGCGGAATGCAACGATGGCCAGTTCTGCACCGGCGTCGAGACCTGCAACGCCGGGACCTGCCAGTCCAGCGGAGATCCCTGCGGCGCCGGCACGACCTGTAACGAGGCCGCTGACTCGTGCGATGCGGCTGCCTGCGACAACGACGGCAGCTGCGACGCAGGCGAGGACTGCAACAACTGTCCCAACGACTGCCGCGCCAAGCTCAACGGCAACCCCAACGGCCGCTTCTGCTGCGACGGTGATCTGCCCGACTGCGGCGATTCCCGCTGCTCCGAGAGCGACTGGTCCTGTGGCGGCGGTGGTGGCTGCACCTCCGACCCCGAGTGCAACGATGGTCAGTTCTGCAACGGCGTCGAGACCTGCGTCGGGGGCAGTTGCCAGGCCGGCAGCGATCCCTGTCCGGGCCAGGGCTGCGACGAGGGCAGCGACCAGTGCGTGACCTGCGGCGGCAACAAGGATCCGTGCAATACAAATGGTGACTGCTGCTCCGGCAACTGCAAGAACGGCAGTTGCAGGGGCAACTAGCGCAACCTGGCTGCAACAGGGTTTCGCGGGCGAGTCGGCGAAAGCCGGCTCGCCCTTTTTGCGTCGAGGGGCCGGACCGGATACTGGCGCCCTGCCGACTCGATCCGGGCTTCTGTTCGTGGGACGGAACACTAGACGATCGGTGGATCCTCGAGGGAGGCAACATCGACGGGCGCGGCCCAGGAACGGACCCGGTCGAAATCCATCTGCCGATCCGCGGGATCCCTTCGCAACACACCCCGGACCACCTGGAGGTATTCTGCGCTGACGCCCGGAAGGGCCTCCTGGAGGTCCGGAGGCTCCCAGGAGCGCACCTCCTCGCTGAGGCTCCAGAAATCGTCGCTGTGGAACAATCGCCGCCCGGAAACCATCTCGAACGCCACGTGCCCCAGGCCGAACAGGTCCGTGCTCTTCCCCACCGGGTCCCCCAGCATCTGCTCGGGCGCCATGTAGCGCAGCGTGCCCACCAGCGAGCGAGCGAGAACCTCGTCATCCAGCCGGCCGGCCAGTCCGAAGTCAATGAGCTTTACCGAGCCGTCCCGTGCAGCCATGATATTGGAAGGCTTGATATCACGATGAATGATCCCGGCGTCATGCGCATGCGCCACCGCACAGGCGACCTGCCCGAGGATCTTGCGGGCAGTGGCCTCCGGCAGCTGGCCGCAGTGGAGCATGGCATTGCCGAGGGTGACCCCCTCGCAATATTCCATGATCATGAAGAACGTTCGAAAGGCCTCGAACCGCCCGTAGAACCTGGTAATGTTCGGATGATCGATGGACTCGATGATCTCGGCCTCTCGCTGAAAGCGTCCCATGGCCAGAGGGTCATACAGCAGCCGGTGACTCATCATCTTGAGGGCGACATGACGCTGTCTAGAGGGATCCTCGGCCTCATAGACCACCGATGTCCCGCCGCGCCCCAGACACCGGAGGATGCGAAACCCGTGGAACGTGTTGCCGGTCAGCGCGTCATGCTTCGCCTTCCCCAACCGGCTGGCCAGCAGCAGAGTCAACAAGGCGCTGATCTTGGGGTGACGTGTGGCCAGCTCGTTAAATCTCTCAGCGGAGATCAGATAGGCTCGAACCGGCGTGTACGCGGTGACATTGGCGCTACGAGGTTCATCGGTGAGAAGGGCCATCTCGCCCACGATCTCTCCCGGGCCGGCATGCTTGAGCAGGTGTGTCTTCCCGTGCTCCATGACGCTGACTTCGATCTCGCCGTCGGCAATGACCATGAGCGAGTCTCCCTTCTCCCCCTGCCGGATGAGCAGCTCGCCTTCGTCAAAGTGGCGCTCCGACATACGGGAATACATCAGGGAGAGAACTTGATGATCCAGGGATCGGAAGAAGCGCTGCTTGGACAGCAACGAGAAGTTGCGTGCCCGCTTGACATCCATGGTTTCGGCGAGCGGATCCTCTTCCGCCGCGGGGGAATCGTCCTGGGGCTCTCGAGGTTTCATTGCCTCTCGGTGATATGCTCTAGCAGGAGACGGAAGCGATCCGCCCGCGCATGCCCTGACGTGCTTGCCGGCTAGATACACCCGCTGTGAAGCCTAGCCCAGGCCCCGTCAAGCGTCAAGCGACACTGGACCGCTTTCCGGTGCACCGCACCGAGGACCGCTATCCGGCGGAAGCAACAGAACACAGACTGTTGGGGAAATGGCATGACGGACAGGAAGGGCACGCCGGCAGTAGATCGTGACACGCTGGAACACATCCTGAGAGTCACCCGGGAGCTAGCACGCCCCCTCGATCTGCAGACCATGCTGGAGTTGGTGGTGGAGGAAGGGCGGGCCGTCTTACACGCGGAGCGGGGAACGGTGTTCCTCTACGACCCGGACCCGGATGAGCTCTACACCGCCGTTGCCACCGGGACCGGAACGTTCCGCATCCCGGCAGGCCGCGGCATCGTGGGAGAGTGCGCCCGGACGCGCCGGGTGGTCAACGTCGCGGATTGTTACTCCGACCCTCGGTTCAACAGGGACGTCGACAGGAAGACCGGCTACCGCACCCGCTGCCTGCTAACCGTGCCGCTCATCGGCTATGACGACTCCCTGGTGGGCGTGTTCCAGGTTCTCAACAAACAGGGTGGCGTGTTCACCCATGGAGACGAGCAGGTGGCCCGCGCTCTGGCCGCCCAGTGTGCGGTGGCCCTTCAGCGTGCGCGCATGCTCGAGGATGTCGCGGCCAAGCAGAAGATGGAGCAGGAGCTGGCAGTGGCCCGGGAGATCCAGATGGACGTGCTCCCCAAGGAAGTGCCGAGATTGCCGGACTATGACTTCGCTGGGTGGTGCCGCCCGGCGGAGGAGACCGGCGGCGACATCTTCGACATGATTCGTGTCGAGGACAGCGGGATCATGCTGCTCCTGGGAGACGCCACCGGTCACGGTGTGGGGCCGGCGCTGAGCGTGACCCAGATGCGATCCATGCTGCGGATGTGCATCCGCAACGGTGTGAACCTGGATGATGCCTTCCGCCACATCAACGACCAGCTTGCGGAGGATCTGGCCAGCAACCGGTTCGTCACCGCTTTCCTCGGCTCACTGGATGCCCGGAACCATCGCGTCACGTACCACGCCGGGGGACAGGCGCCGATCCTCCACTACCATGCGGCCGGCGGGGAGTTCCAGTCGCTCGGTGCGACCACCATGCCCATGGGAGTCATGGGCGGGCTTCCCGCGCCCTCACCTCGCTCGCATGACCTGGCCCCCGGGGACATCCTGGCAGTGATAACCGATGGTGTGTTCGAGTACGAGAATCCGGCGGGTGAAATGTTCGAGGAATCCCGCGTGACCGAGGTCATCCGCACGCACGGGAGCGAACCCATGGCCAGCCTGGTGGAGCACATCGTGCAGGCGGTGGACGAGTTCGCCGACGGCGCGCCGCAGAAGGACGATATGACCATCCTCCTTGTCGGGCGCCGGCCGGGCTAGAGGCCCGGCCGGGCCTCTAGAACTCCAGCTCCATCCCCTCGGCGGCTATTTCCGTGGCGGGCATCTCCTTGCGTGCCAGTTCCACGAGCCTCTCGAGTTCCTCGTCCGTGTGCTCGGGATGGTGATGGAAGAGGATCAGCTTCTTCACGCCTGCCTTGAGCGCCGTCTGGACAGCGGCATACCAGGTGCTGTGTCCCCACCCCCGCCGCAGTTTCTCGTACTCCGCTTCCTCGTAGGTTGTGTCGTAGATCAGATAATCCGCCCCCCGGGAGAACTCCACCAGGGCCTTGTCCACGGCACTGTCGCCATGCTCGTGATCCGTGGCATACACCACCCGCCGGCCGCCGTGATCCAGACGGTAGCCGAGGGAACCGTCGGGGTGATGGAGCGCCAGCGAATGCACCGTGATATCCCGCACCTGGAAGGGGGTGTCACGGCCATCCACATATTCCATCCTGGCAGGCACATCCTTCAACGTAACCGGAAAGTAGGGCGGCGACATCAAGCCCGCGAGGACCTCACCCACCGGCTTCCCTCCCGACGTGAACCCGTGCACGGACAGGGTGCTCTCCGGGTTGTAGAGCGGCTGGAAGAATGGCAGCCCGATCACGTGATCGAGATGATAGTGCGTGAGGAAGACATGAAACCGCTGCGCCACCTTGCGCCGCGCCAGCTCGTTTCCCAGGCGCCGGAGACCGGTGCCGCAGTCGAGGACCAGGTGTTCCTCATCGCCCAGATCGACGGACAGGCAACTGGTGTTGCCGCCGTAGCGCATTTTCCGGCGGGAGGGCGTCGACACCGAGCCCCGGACCCCCCAGAAACGCAGCTTGTAGATCGGTTCGGTCATCGATTCCTCGGCCTATCCCGGTGCAACCGGGAGGATGGCGAAGGCGTTGATTCTACACCAGCCCCTGGCCGGCTTCAGCCACCTGTCCGCGCCCCCACCAGGAACGACTGTGGCACAAATCCGGCAAAAGGCCCTATCACCTGCCTATTTCGGTGGTCAATCGGGGGCAATCCGGGTATAATTCAGGCTAATCGCAATAATCTGTTATCGGCCATGAACAGTGGATAAGGTGGGGGTGTAATGCGTCGCCTACGGCTGACACCGGATGGGATGACCCTGAGGCTCTGGCTCTGCGTGGTGGCCGCCGTGATGGCAACCGCCGCCCTTGGCTCGCTGCAGGCCGCGGAGAAGCGCATCGACCTGGACGGCAACCCCATCAACGGTGAGGAGAGCAGGATCGAAACCAGGATGATCCCCAACACCTTCCCCGTCAAGTTCAGGAATACGGTCTTCAATAACGCCCCCGGCGAGTCGTTCACCTTCGACTGGCCGGGAGCCGGTTTCGGTGGATTCGCCTCGTTCGTGAGCGCCGGGCCCGGCGTGGGCACCATCTGGACCTGGAGCACGGTCGAATCGGTCTTCTCCATCGAGAGCCCGATAACGTTCCTCCCTGCCGGCACGGTGCCCGTCTTCGGTGCGCCCACTCCGGGGGTCCAGCCCATCGGAGGCGACGAGGAGGGCGTCTTCGTGGTCCCCGGAAAGTCACTCAGCGCCCTCGAGGTGACCATCACCACCACGGACCTGGTAGCCAACGTGATCTCGTTCTTCAGCCCGTTGCAGACCATAGCCAGCTGCGGAGTCCAGTGTGATTCCGGCACTTGCGAGGCGTTCATCGAGAACAACACCGGCGCGGCGGCCGCCGTCCAGCTCAAGCAGGCTGACTGCTGCCTCGAGCCGCACCAGATCTTCTGTGACGACGTCTGTACATCCTATCTCACCGACACGCAGAACTGCGGTGACTGCGGCATCCAGTGCGGCCCGGAGGAGCTGTGCACCGGGGGGGTCTGTGCCTGCCCGGAGGGTCTGACCCAGTGCGGCGAGGGATGCGTCGACCTGCAGACCGATCCGGACCACTGCGCCGATTGCGTCACCCAGTGCGCCATCGATCAGTTCTGCTCGGCCGGGACCTGCCTGTGCGCCGACACCGGTCTCACGAACTGCGACGGAACCTGCGAGGATCTCCAGAACGATGACACCAACTGCGGCGGGTGTGGCTTCGCCTGCGACTTTGACGAGTTCTGCAGCGCCGGCGTATGCGAGGAGAGGTGCCCGGGCCAGACCCTGTGCGGCGAGGACTGCGTCGACCTGGGTAAACCGCTGAACTGCGGCGCCTGCGGCAACGTATGCGGCTCGAATGACATCTGCAGCGCCGGCGAGTGTGTCACGTGCCGGCCGCCACAACAGACCGCCTGTGACAACGAGTGTGTCAACATCCACACAGACGCGTTCAACTGTGGCGGATGCGGGAATGTCTGCGATTTCACGAACTGTCCATCCACAGGCCAGGGCACGTGCAGCCAGGGTAACTCGTGCGTCTGCTCGCCCGGCCCGGCGGAATCGGTGGCGGACCCGCTGCGGTTCGAGCCGGTGCCCACGGAGCCGCCCGCGCGAGTCAGGATCGAGCCGCTCCACTCGTCGGCCGCCGAGCCACCGCCGTGGCGCGCTGCCGTTCGCTCCAGACCGGCCAGGAGCCGCGCACAGACCACGGTCACAGCCGTGGAGGCCGCCGCGCTGGGCACCGTGGACGAGGCGCCGCTCTGCGACGTCAGCCCCATCGTGGCGATGATCCCTGATGGTGAGACATTCACACAGTCCCTGGGAACCGCCAGGTTCAGCCGGGAGGTTCAAACCTCTCTGGTCATCGAGATGGCGAACGGCCACACAGCAACGGGGCCCTGTCCGTTGCTGGTGCCGGTGCCGAACGCCAACACCGAGGGGGTCATCCTTTCTCCGGTGGCGGTGGCGACCAGCGACTTCAGCGGTGATTTCTTCTGCCAGAACGATGAGCCGTGGTGCGATTATCTGATCACGGCGGTGAATGTCGGTGACTCGCCGTGTATCAATCCGGTGGCCACGCTGTCGAGCCCGCCGAACCAGTTCGATACCAACGAGATCACCTTCAACAATGCCATCTCTCCGTACTTGAACTGGCCTGGGTATCCCGGCGACGGCGTGCCGCTGGAGGAGAGCACCAACACCGTGGCCTTCTCCATCACGCCCACGGACCAGGCGCCCGAACACGCTCGTGCCTTCCTGCTGACTGTGGTCTGCATGAACCTGCCGGACCCCGTGGAGATGCCCATCGCCCTCGGGTTCGGAAAGGCGTGCGATCCCGCCACGGACCTCGATGGCACGACCTATGATCACATCGATGGGCTTTCGTCCCCGGTGAACGCACCTCTGGTACCGCAAGGAAGCCCAGTGAACTTCTCGGACGGAAACTTCAATCACGGATCGACCATCCCCCTGAAGATGGAGCTTGCTTGCGGCGCCATGGTCCTCGGCGATGAACAGGTCGATCCGAACCCGGAGATCGTCGCCCTGGTGCACGAATCGCTCGGCCCGCAGTCCCTTCTGGGGATCAATGGGCAGAACAACGCCAACCCCGATGACCCGAGGTTGAGCTGCAGCAGTAGCGGCTGCGATTATCAGTTCCGCACCGAGGGGCTTCCCGTCGGGACCTATGTCATCAGCATCCAGATGCCCGATTTGCGCGTCTTCGATGCGGGTTTCACTATTGACCCATAGCAGTCCGTAAACCCATTTGGGTCCAGGGCGGCTCCATTCAGCGGGACCACCGGGCTCTTTGCGTTTCACCACAGCTTCCGCGCTATAATTGCGGCCTCGTCTCGAGTCTCCGATGGAGGTGATCATGGAGTGTTTGAAGCAGGTCCGCGTCGGGCTGCGTGTGGCTCCGGCTGTCTTCGGGTGCGCAACGGCGATGCTGTTTCCGGCCGCAACCCTGGCAGCAGACGATCCGCTGGGCAAGGTCGCCGCCATCCAGAACGACGTCCAGACCCGCAGCTCCGGGACGGGTGTCTGGGAGCCATCGGTCCTCCATCAGGAACTGCAGGCGCTGGACCGGATCCGCACCGGCCCCGGAAGCCGTGCAGCCATCCTCTACTCCGATCAGACCCTGCAACGCATCAACGAGAAAAGCGAGGTGGAGATTCTGGCCCCTGACGGAAACAAGCCTGGTGTACTGCGCGTGCTCTCGGGAACCCACTACTTCTCCAGCCACAGACCCAAGGACTACGGCCGCATCGAGACTCCCACGGTGACGGCCGCCATCCGCGGCACCGAGTTCGTGGTGGAGGTGGGCCCGGACGGGACCACCACCATCACCATGCTGGAGGGCGTGGTGGACGCCTCGAACGAGCACGGCGCCGTGACGGTGACTGCCGGCGAGCAGGCCCATGTCGAGCCGGGCGCCGCGCCGGTGAAGCGCGTCGTCGTACGGCCGCGCGATGCGGTGGCCTGGTCGCTCTACTATCCGCCGGTGCTCGGGCGCGCCGACCAGGCCAGCCTGGAGAGCATGGGATCCACAGGGCAGGACCTGGCGCGGGCCGCCGAACTGCTGTCCTCGGGCCAGGTCTCCCAGGCCCGGCCGCTCATCGACAGCGCTCGCGAGAGCAGCCCGGACAACTCCGTCGCCCTGGCGCTGGCCGCCGTGGTGGAACTGGTGGCCGACCGCAAGGACGAAGCCCTGAAGCTCGCCGAGCAGGCGGTGGCCGCAGATGGCGACTCCCCCGCTGCCGCCCTGGCGCTGTCGTTCGTCGTGCAGGCGGCATTCGACATCCAGCGGGCGGGCGAACTGGCGGAGAGGGCCGCCCGGCTGGACCCGCAGAGCGCCGAGGCCCAGGCCCGCGTCGCCGAACTGCGCATGGCGCAGGGAAAGATCAAGGGCGCAAGGAAGGCGGCCCGGGAGGCCACAACTCGCGACCCGGGCTCCGTGCGCGCGCTCACCGTCCTCGGATTCGTCGAACTGGCACAACTGCGATCCGAGCGGGCCATGAGCATGTTCGAGCGGGCTGTTGCCGCCGACACGAGCTTCCCCATGGCGCACCTGGGGCTGGGGATCGCCACCATCCGCCGGGGCGACCTGGCCGGCGGCCGGGAGAAGATACAGACGGCAGCGATGCTGGATCCGGACAACTCCCTCATCCGCTCTTACCTGGCCAAGGCCTACTACGAGGAGAGAAGGGAGCCCGAGGCGTCGAAGGAGCTGGCGGCGGCCAAGGAGCTCGACCCCTCGGACCCCACGCCGCATCTCTACGACGCCATCCTGAAGCGCGCCTACAACCGCCCGGTGGAAGCCCTGGAGGAGCTACGTCAATCGATAGCGCTGAACGATCGCCGCGCCGTCTACCGCTCGCGACTGCTGCTGGACTCGGACCTGGCGATGCGTTCCGCGGACCTTGCGGGCATCTACAACGAGCTCGGCTTCGACGAACTCGGAATGGTCGCGGCACGGCGCAGCGCCGACGCGGATCACGCCAACTACTCGTCGCACCTGTCTCTCGCGGGAAACTACCGCCATCTCCCGGGCTTCGCCCCGGCGTTCCTGAGCGAGGTGCTGCAAGCCCGGGTCTACCAGCCGGTGAACATCAACGCTGTGCGCCCCGATATGGTGAACGAGACCGTCTCGTTCAACGAGTACACCTCCTTGATCGAGAAACCGCGGGTGCGGGTGTTTGTCGACGGCTCCTACGGCCAGACCGACACCGACCTGAGAGACACCATCGAAATCGAGTTCTTGAGGGATCTCCTGGAGCTGGAGGACTCCGACTCCTGGGCGGGGAACGCCACCGTGACCCTGAACAGGGGTCGCTTCGCCGGCGCGCTCTCCTTTTCGACCGTGGATACCGACGGCTTTCGCATCAACAACGATGTGGACAGCGACGTGGCTCGCGGCTTCTTTGCCTTCGCCGCCACACACCGCGATCAGTTCCAGCTGAACTTCATCGACGGAACTCGCAAGACCGGCGATCTTCCCCTGCGCGAGCTGCCGCTGTTTCTGACCCGGGAGAGGCTGGAGACCGACCTCACCAACGTCGGCATCAGCTACCATCGGATCCTGTCCCCGGCGGCAGATCTTGTCATCTCGGCCATCCACAGCGACATCGAGTTGACCGGAACCAACTTCGACCGCAACGGCGACCCCACTACCTCCGCTACCGCCGAGCTGGACGGGCCACAACTCGAGGCGCAGTACGTGCACCGCCAGAAGCGTCTTACCTGGATCGCCGGAGCCGGCCACTTCGACGGCCAGCAGGAGCTCACCACCGACTCCGTGGAGCTCGAAGCGGATAGTACGTTCAGCAATGCCTACCTGTACCTGAAGATCCGCGATCTCGGCCCCGTCGAGATCAGCGCGGGACTGAGCTATGAGGACGTCACCACGCCGGTGGGTCTGCTGCTGCCGCGCGATTCCCGGATCGGGGCCGGGGAGGTGGAGTTCGACGACAACAAGCTCAGCTTCAAGATAGGGCTGACCGAGCACTTGACCTCCAGGACCGTCCTGCGGGCTGCCGCCTACACCCGGCTGACTCCCTCCGTGGGCAGGCTGCAGACGCTGGAACCCACACAGGTGGCCGGCTTCAACCAGTTCTTCAACGACGCCGGCGGAACCCGCTCGAAGAACTACGGCGTCGGCGTCGATCGGGAGTTCACGCGCAGGCTGTTCGGCGGCCTGTCGGTGATGCGCCGGGACCTGGACATCCCCGACCCGGACTGTGACAACCCGCTGCGGTTCAGCGGCTGTGGTTTCATGCAGGCCACCGGCGTCGTGAAACGCGAGAGCCTGGACTGGCTGGCCTCGGCCTACTTCAACGCGACCATAGGCAAGCGCTGGGCGCTGGGCGTCCAGTATTCCTACGAGGAGCGCGAGTTCGACTTCACGCAGGTCAGTCCGGTGGGGCTGTTCGAGGATTACGTGCTCACCTGGCGCGTCCGCCCGGAGGCCCGCCTGTTCTTCTCGTGGGGACTGTTCGCCAGTGTCAGAGTGACCAGATTCGACCAGGAGATCGATCAGTTCGATGACCTGGAGTCGAATGACCGCACCACCGTGGACGCAGGCTTCTGGATCGGCGATCTCGAGGTGGGTTACCGATTCCCCCAACGCTGGGGATCCGTGGTCCTCAACGCCAGCAACATCTCGAACAAGAAATTCCTGTTCTACCGCAGTTCGCTCGAGGAAGACGTCGCACCCGCGCGCACAGTCACGCTTTCCGCCCGGTTCACATACTGACGTGGATCCACGATTGTCGGCAGCCAGGGCGCGGATGAGATTGGATCCCACATAGCATGGCGGTGCGGAGGAGCCCCTGGGAAAAGGCGCGCACCGCCGCCAAGCTCGCCCTGCTGCCCGCTCTACTCGGCCTGGCGCTGGTGTACTGGCCGCCCACCGCCGGCCTCGAGACCGCCGGCCTGGATTCCCTCTTCCTGCTGCGAGGCGTCCGCCCTGCGCCGGCATCGGTGTGCGTCGTTGCCATCGACGGGGACTCCTTCTGGATACAGGACGTGGATCCCGGCGACACCTGGCCCCGCGGCCTGCACGCCGATCTGGTGCGCATCCTGGCGCGCGAGGGAGCGCGGGCCATCGCGTTTGACGTGGTCTTCGAGGGCGCCGGTGACGCGGAGCAGGACGCCGCGTTCGAGGCGGGGCTGAAGGAGGCGGGCAACGTCATTCTGGGCTCCGCCGTGGATCGCATCACCGATCCGCGCTTCCGGCAGATCCGACTCATCGAACCTGAGGAGCGCTTCGCCCGGGCCGCCGCCGCCGTGGCGAATGTGGATCTTCCCGAGGATCGCGACGGCGTCATCCGGGCCTCATGGCTGATGCACGGCGACCGCCCCAGTCTTGCCCTGGCCGCCTACGAGGTCGCCACCGGCGATGAGTCCTTCCGTGACCCGGGCCAGCGGCTCATCGACTACTACGGCCCTCCGAGGACGGTGCCCACGGTGTCCCTCTACCAGGCACTGGCGCCGGAGGAGTACCTGCCGCCGGGGTTCTTCCAGGACAAGATCGTCTTCGTCGGGGCATCGCTGGTGCTCGCCAGCGGCCCGACGAAGGCGAAGGATTCCTTTCGCACGCCCTTCCACGGCGGGGCGGTGGGCAACACCTTCGGCGTGGAGATCCACGCGACGCTGGCCGCCAACCTGCTGGAACGCACCAGGATCACCCGCGCTTCGGCCACCGCCGAGGCTGCGCTGCTCCTGCTGCTGCCGCTGGTCGCCACGCTGGTCTTCATCTACCTGCGCCCCGTCCTCGGCGCCGTGGCCCTCATGGCGCTGGGGCTCGCTCCGTGGGCCATGGGCTACTTCGCATTCACGCGCCTCGGCCTCTGGCATCCCGTGGTCATCCCCTCGCTGATACAGATTCCGACGGCATACGTGACGAGCCTCGTCTGGTACTACTTCACCACCGTGCGCGAGCGAGAGAAAATCCGCAAGGCGTTCGCCTTCTACCTGTCGCCGAGCATGATCCGCAAGGTCACCGAGAGCCCTGAGCAGCTCAGCCTCGGCGGTGAGGAACTCGTCGCCACCGCGATGTTCACCGACATCCAGGGATTCACATCCATCGCCGAGGGCATGACACCTCCCGAGACTGCCGCCCTGCTGAACGATTACTTCTCTGCGGCGACGGAACATGTCCTGGACACCGACGGGACGCTGATCAAATACATCGGCGATGCCATCTTTGCCATCTGGGGCGCACCGGTACGCCTGGCCGACCATGCCACGGGGGCATGCCGCGCGGCGGTGGGAATGACGCGCCTGCGGGAGATCCTGTCTCACCGGCCGGCGGGCCGGCTCGTCACACGTATCGGCGTGCACACAGGCTCGATGCTGGTGGGCAACCTGGGATCTTCGCAGCGCTTCGATTACACCGCCATCGGCGACACGATCAACCTGGCCGCACGCCTCGAGGGCGTCAACAAGTACTTCGGGACACAGGCTCTGGTCAGCCAGGAGACGCTCTCCGCTACCGACGGGAGCCTTGTGGTGCGCGCGCTGGGCAGGGTTCAGGTTGTGGGTCGGGCCGAGCCCGTGGACATCTACGAGCTCATCGGAACGGTCGACGAAGCCGCGGCTGCCGGG
>CBDVAL010000076.1:0-13964 GCA_965371955.1 uncultured bacterium
CGCCTGCGCAACGGCCTGGAGGCCATCGAGGGCGAGTTCCCGGCGCTCGTCTCCAACGCCCGTGGCCTGGGGCTGCTATGCGCCTTCGACCTGCCGGACGCCGATATGCGCTCGAGACTCATCGCCTGGTGCATGGACCACGGCATGATGGTGCTGCCGTGCGGTGAGGTGTCGGTGCGCTTCCGCCCGCCGCTCATCGTCAGCGCCGACGAGATCGATCGCGGCCTGGACCTGCTGCGCCAATCCCTGCAGGCCCTGTAGGGGACTGTCCCCCAGACCCCGGCCGGGCCTCTAGAGACGCTGCAACGCGGCCTCGAGATCGGCCAGGAGATCCTTCTCGCTCTCGATTCCCACCGAGAGCCTCACCATCCCGTCGGCAATGCCCATCTCGTGGCGTTCGGCGGGCGCGATGAGATGATGGCTGGTGCTGGCCGGGTGGGTGATCAGGGTGCGCACATCGCCCAGGCTCACCGCCTGTGTGCACAGCTTGACGCCGTCCAGCAGCAGCCGCCCGGCCGCCAGCCCCCCGCGCAGCTCGAACGCCAGCATGGCGCCGAACGCCCGCATCTGGCGCCGTGCCAGGTCGTGGCCGGGGTGTGACTCCAGGCCGGGATAGTGCACCTTGTCCACCTCCGGGTGCGCTTCGAGGAAGCGAGCGATGGCCAGGGCATTGGCGCAATGGCGCTCCATGCGCAGCGGCAGCGTCTTGAGGCCGCGGGACACGGTCCAGGCCGCGAACGGTGACAGGATGCCGCCGAAGTGGCGCAGCACCTGCCGGCTGGCCCGCTGGATGAACTCCCCTCCCCCCACCAGGATCCCCGCCACCACATCGCCGTGACCGCCCAGGTACTTGGTAGCCGAGTGCACCACCACGTCCATCCCCAGGAGCAGCGGGCGCTGCAGCGCCGGCGTGGCGAAGGTGTTGTCCACCATGGTGGTCACGCCACGCTCCACCCCCAGCTCCGCCACCGCCGCGAGATCGGTGATCTGCAGCGTGGGGTTGCACGGCGTCTCCAGGAACAGCAACCGGGTGTTTTCCTGCAGGGCCGCCTCCACCTCCTCCATCCGGGTGGCATCCACGAAGGTGGTCTCGATGCCGAAGCGCGGCAGGATCTCGGCGAAGATGTGATGCGTTGACGAGTACGTGGTGCGCGCCGCGACGATGTGGTCGCCCTGGCCCTGAACCGCGGTGAGAATGCCGGTGGTGATGGCGGCCATTCCGGAGGCTGCGGCCAGACCGGCCTCGCCTCCCTCCAGTGCGGCCATGCGGGTCTCCAGCGCGTGGTTGGTGGGGTTGCCCCAGCGGGTGTAGAGGTAGCTGTCGCGCTCGCCGGCGAACACTTCGGCGTGCTCCTGCGCGCCGCCGGGGACGAACACGCTGGACAGATGTACCGGTGTCTCCAGCGCGCCGGTGTGCGGGTCTCCGCCCTCCCCGGCGTGGATGGCCAGGGTCTCCAGCCCCATGTCCTTCAGATCCGCGGGATCCATGTCTTCCTCCTCGGAACGTTGCAATCTCTTCAATTGGCCCGGGCGATGCCGGCCTGTTCGCGCTCCGCCCTGGCGCGCCGCCGGGCGCCCCGCCGCCAGCGGCGGTGGATCCACATCCACTGGTCCGGGTGCTCGCGGATGCGCTCCTCCAGCCACACCGTGAAGGCGGCGGTGTTGCGCTCCACGGTGGCCGCCGTATCCCCACCGCGTTCCATCTCGATGGGCGGATCGAAGCGCACCCGGTGGGTCCCGTCCGGCAAGCGCCAGGTGATGAAGTACACCAGCGGCGAACCGGCGCGCAGCGCCAGCGAGATGGGCCCGGTGGGCGTCAGCGCCGGCCGGCCGAAGAAGTCCACCACCACGCCCTTCACCCGGACGTCCTGGTCGATGAGGGATGCCAGCCCCTCGCCCGCGCGCAGCGTGCGCAGCACGGTGCGTGCGGCCGCGCTGGATCCGCGCAGCACCGTCTGCACACCCAGACGCTCCCGTACGCGCAGAACGAACCGGCTGATGTGCTCCTGCGACGTGCGCCGGGCGATCACCGACAGCGGCAGCCCGTGGCGCACGATGGCCGCCGCCATGAGCTCCCACGATCCGGCGTGCCCCGAGACCAGCACCACGCCGCGCCCCCGGGCCCGCGCCGCCTCCAGGTTCTGCAGTCCCTCGAACGTCACCAGGCGGTCACAGCGCTCGGGCCGCGCCGCCACCCAGATGATCTCCGCCAGGTTGCGGCCGACGTTCAGGAACAGCCCGCGCGCCAGGGCTCGCAGCTCGCCGGGATCCTTGGTGTCGCCCAGCGCCATGGTCAGGTTGGCCAGTGCGCGCCGCCGGCGGCGGACCTGGAAGACGTACGCCCCGCCGCCCAGCAACGCCCCGGCCGTCACCACGAGCCGCCACGGCAGGAAGCGCAGCACCTTCTCCAGCACGAAGATCAGGATACGGAGGATCATCCCGCCCCTATCTCACCTTGAGGTCGGTCTCCCCCTCGAGCCGGGCCATGGTGACCGCACCGCACGAGTCGGACCAGACGTTTACACAGGTGCGCATCATGTCGAGGATGCGGTCCACCGACAGGATGAGCCCCACCCCTTCCAGGGGCAGGCCCACGGCGGAGAGGATGATGGTGATGGTCACCAGGCCCGCCATGGGCACGCCGGCGGCACCGATGCTGGCCAGCAGCGCTGTGAACACCACCACCACCTGCTGCAGGAACGTGAGATGGATGCCGTAGGCCTGTGCGATGAACATCGCAGCCACGCACTCGTACAGCGCCGTGCCGTCCATGTTGACCGTGGCTCCCAGCGGCAGGACGAACGAGGTCACCCGGTTGGACACCCCCGCCTTCTTCTCCACACATTCCATCGTGAGCGGCAGCGTCGCCGACGACGATGCCGTGGAGAACGCCGTCAGCAGCGCCGGCGACAGGGCGCCTAGCTGCTTGCGCGGGTTGACCCGCGCCACCAGCCACAGGATCAACGGCAGCGTCACCAGGGCGTGTATCGCCAACCCGCCGGCCACGGTGAACATGTAGCTGCCCATGGTGCCGATGAGATCCCTGAAACGCCCCAGCGCCTCGGGATCGCGGATGCTCCCCACCTGCTGGTACACCACCCGGGCTACGATGGCGAACACGCCCACCGGAGCCGTGAGAATGATCCAGTGGGTCATCTTCATCATCAGCTCGAAGAAGTCCTGAAACATCTCGGACATCCGTTTCCGCCGTGCATCCGGGAGTTGCAGGATCACCAGCCCCACAATGAGGCAGAAGAAGATGATCTGCAGCATGTCCGCGCGCACCAGGGCATCGGCGACGTTCCTCGGAACGAGCCCCAGTATCAGGTCGCTCACGGAGGTGGCGGTCTGCAGCCCCTCCGGCGTCTCCTCGAGCCTGAGCTCGGCGCCCACCCCGGGCTGGATGAGGTTCACCAGGAACAGGCCCACCACGATGGCCATCAGGCTGGTGGAGAGGTAGTAGATCAACGTCTTGAGTCCCAGCTTGCCCAGCCCTGCGGCGCTGGCTTGCCCGGCCACCCCTGTGACGATCGACGCGACGATGAGCGGCACGATGATCATGCGCAGCAGACGCAGGAACAGCGTCCCGATCCAGTCGATATAGCCGACAGCCTCGCCGCCCAGGAGGGCGAACACCACGCCCAGAGCCATGCCGATGAGGATCTGCCAGTGAAGCGCCAGCTTCTTCATCCTCGCACCTCCTCTTCTGCCTGGAATCTACGCCAACTCGCCAGGAGCTGCACACGAGCGGCATCCTCGAGATCCACCAGCGGTGCCCGCACCGGGCCGCCAACCCAGCCCTCATGGTCCAGAATCGCCTTGAGGCCCGGGATACCGTGCTCGCTGGTGACCGCCCGGGCCAGCGGCGTCAGCCGCTCCTGCAGCGCCCGTGCCTGCTCCACCCGTCCGGCTCGGGCATGCTCGAACAACCGGCAACAGGCCTCCGGCGCCACACAAGCGACTGCCAGCACAGCGCCCACGGCGCCGTGCTCGAGCGCGGGGTACGCGATGGCGGCGTTGCCCACCAGCACCGAGAAGCCGGCAGGCGCCCTGGGCGCCAGCTGTTTCATACGGTCCAGGTCTCCCGACGAATCCTTCATCCCCGTGATGGCGGGATGGGCCGCCAGTTCCAGCACCGTCGCCAGCGGAAAGTCCACGCCGGTGAATGCCGGCACGTGGTAGAGCAAGAGCGGACCACCCCCCGCCTCGGCCACCGACAGGTAGTGACGCCGTAGCACCTCACCCTCCCTACGCCCACGATAGTACGACGGCGTCACCACCAGCACCGCGTCCGCGCCGGCATCAAACGCCCGCCGGGTGGCGCGCAGGGTCGCCACAGTGGACGGCCGCCCGGTGCCTACCAGCAGCCAGCGATGGTCTGGGACGACCTGACGCGCCGCCTTCACCACGGCGTCCGACTCGTCGTCACCAAGCAGAGGCGCCTCACCGTTGGAACCCAGCACGAGGACTCCGGAGAGCGGAGTCTCCATCCAGCGTTGCAGGTTGTCACGCAACGCACCGGGGTCGAACTGACCGTCGCCACTCCGAAAAGGCGTGGGCACTGGCGCGAGCATGCCGGAGACCACGGCGGAAGAGAGACTCATCGGCGCGCAGCGTAGCATACCCCCCGGGACCCCACAAGAACGGGCACTTTCTTTCCGCTGCCATCCAAGCTAGAATCCCGTCTCCTCCGGGGATACATCCCTAGTGGACTAGCCCATCATCGATTGGTCCCCATGGAACACGAGCAGCCCAGGGTCACATTGAGGAATTACTTTCCCTCGCCGTACGCCTCGGCCATCGCCGCGGCGCGGACGTGCTACTCGCCCAGGGTGCGCGGACCTGAGGAGGTCAACGAGCGTCAGCTCGAAGCCATCGGAGCGGCGACGTACAACGGCGGTCACCACACCGTCTTCCAGCATGCACACTTCGAGTTCGGCCTGGAGGCGGTGTCGCGCCATTTCGTGTGGAACTTCCTGCACTCCTACCCCTTCTACAACTCCGAGCAGTCCAGCCAGCGCTACGTGAAGCTGGGCGAGGTGCGCGCCTATATCCCGCCGCTGCAGGGCGAGGCCCTGCGCATCTACAGGACCCAGGTGGAACGGGCCTGGGAAACCTATCGTGAGCTCTCCGATCTGCTGCTGGCCGACACCCGGGCCATCCTGGACGAGCTACGCCACGTCACCGACCACAGCACCGACCGCAAGCGCAAGCGCGTGGCTCGGGAGTCCGAGAAGAAGGCCATCGAGGTGGCGCGCTACGTGATCCCGGTGGGCGCGTTCACGTCCATGGTGCACACCATCTCGGGCATCACGCTGCACCGCCTCGCCCGCCTGATGCACTCCGGCGACACGCCGCGCGAGACCGCGCTGGTGATCTCGCGCATGGTGGAGTGCGTGCGCGACGTGGACCCGGACTTCTTCGAGCGCATCGGCGATCCTCCGCTGGAGGCCGACGAGATCCCCGAGTTCGTGCAGCGCGGTGACGGCACGGCGGACCCGTCGTTCAAGGAGGAGTTCGACCGCCGGCTGGAGGGCCGCATGTCCGTGCTGGTCTCACACGACGAGAGCGCCGAGACCACCGTGGCCGACGCCTACCGACTCGCCATGGGCTACTCGCGCGACCAGCTCGGCGACGACGAGGCGCTGCGGCGCATCCTGGACCCGGCGCTCAACCCGTACCGCCTGGACAAGCTGAACCTGACGTTCCACAGCCCGCTGACCCGCTCGCTGCACCATGCGCGCTACACGTTCTACAAGCGCATCAGCCACACCGCCGACTCGCAGGAGCAGCGCCACCGCATGGTGCACGGTTCCCGGCCGATGCTTCTGTTCACCGACTCGCGCGAGCCGGACTACATCACACCCATGCTGCTGCAGCACAACGCCGAGGCACGCGCGGTCTACGATGACGCCATGCAGGAGGCGTGGAACGCCAAGAACGCCCTGCTGGACCTGGGCGTGGCGCGTGAGGATGCGCTCTACCTGCTGCCCAACGCCGCCGCCATCCGCTTCGTGGAGTCCGGCGACCTCTTGTTCCTGCTGCACAAGTGGGTGATGCGCACCTGCTTCAACGCGCAGGAGGAGATCTACCAGTCGGCCATGGAGGAGCTGGATCAGGTGCGCGCGGTGCACCCGCGGCTGATGCAGCGGGTGGGGCCGCCGTGCGTGGTGCGCCAGGGCCTCGCCCGGCCCATCTGCACCGAGGGCGACCATTTCTGCGGCGTGCCGGTGTGGCTGAACTTCCCCGACGTGGAGCGAAGAATCTGACCCGGACCGCTCCCTCAGAACAAGTCCATCTGCATGTCGTCGCCCACCACCTTGTCGAAGTCCAACCCCAGCAGGGCCAGCACGGGCTCGGAGACCGGCCGCACCTGCTTCTGCACGTAGTGCTCGTGGTCCAGGGAGTTGCGGCGCTCCTCCGCCGGCTCCGGGCCTGCGGCGGTCATGACATAGGAGATGAGCCGGCCCGGCGGCCCGCTCATCTTGCGCGCCGCGGCCACGTGTGGCGGCGTGGTGGAGGTGTAGTCCTGCAGGCTCTTGCGCAGCGCCTTGCGGTAGACCAGCAGTTCGTCGAGCTCGCCGGCACGCAGCCGGGAGACCATCTCACCCAGGTACTCCGCCACCGGTCGGTCGGCAAACAGCCGGCCGTAGAGTTCCGTCTGCACCTCCTTGGCCAGCGCCGTCCAGTCACGCCGCACCACCTCCATGCCGGTGAACACGACCTCCTCACCGTCGCCGCGCTCTACCAGGCCGGCATAGCGCTTGCGCGCCCCGGTGGTGCCGTGCCGCACCGGCAGCAGGATGAGGCGCAGGTAGAGCTTCTCGAACTCCAGCTCCAGGCGACTGTCCACGTTCCAGCGTTTGCGCAGGTACTCGCTCAGCTCGTCGTTCACCGTCGCCACCAGACGCTCGCCCATCCGGCGGGCCGCCCGAGCATCGTCCTCGCCGGAGAGGACGAACAGGCTGTCGGTATCGCCGTAGAGAACCCGATGCCCCAGCGCCTCGAAGCGCTCCTTGGACCACAGCAGGATGGCCTTGCCCGAGGAGGTGATGGCGTTGGCCAGGTCGGGGTCGTAGAAGCGGCAGGCCGGCGTGCCCAGGACGCCGTAGAACGAGTTCATGAGGATCTTGATGGCCTGGCTGGCGGCTTTATTGCCGCTGTTCTTCGCCGCTTCGCGCCGTGGGAAGAGGTCATCCAGCAGCCCCGGCAGGATCCCGGGCTCGCGCCGGAACGCCGCGCCGTTGGGCGTGACGATGAGGTCCTCACCAGCGTCCGGCGTGGGGACATGCCCCAGCGGGTCGACCTGGAACGTGCGGATGATGCTCGGATAGAGGCTCTTGAAGTCGAAGGCCAGGACGTTGCGATAAAGCCCCGGCTCCGGCTCCAGGACATGGCCGCCGGCGGTGGCCTCGCCCGCCTCCTCATGAGAGCGCACGCTGGGCGCCACCACGCCCCGCCGCCCCAGCTCCGAGAGGTAAAGGAAGTCGAAGGAGGCGATGCTGGCCGCCACGCGATCCGGCGGCATACCGGTGAGCCGGCTGCGTTCCACGGCCAGTTCCACCAGCCGTAGCCGCTGCAAGATCTCCAGAACCAATCGGGCATCGGTGAGGTTATAGGCCACGAAACGCGGCAGGTCCGTGTGCCATTGCCGCAGGATCTCCCCGGCTCGCCCGTGGCCGCTCAGCAACTTGCCCTCGCCCAGCACCTCGCGGGCGACGAAGTCCAGCGAGTATTCCTCCATTTTGACGAACGCGCCGCGCAGCAGCGCGATGCCGTCCAGCACCACCCGGCCCGGCACGCTGGCGCTGGACGCGGTCCAGAACGAGCTCTCGCGCCGCAGCCTCATCTTGCCCGGGCCGCGGCCCAGGTTCAGCGGCACGCCGTTGCGATTGGCCAGCCGGTCCAGAACGCTGAGATCGAAGTCCACCACGTTCCAGCCGGTGAGGACGTCCGGGTCGAGCACCTGCACCCGGCGGCTCAGTGCGGTGAGCAGCGCGCGCTCGGAGCGGAACGGCACGGCGTCGGCCGGTGGCTTGGCCCCGGGCGGCAGGAGCAGCAGCACCTCCGAGGCGCCGCAGCCGTACAGCGCCACCGACAGCAGCTTCGTGGCGCGCGGGTCGGTCTCGATATCCAGCGAGAGCACCGACAGCTCCGGTGTGTAGTCCCCCGGCGCCACCTCCGGCTCGTCGAAGACGTGGGCGATGCCGTCTCCCCTCCGGGCGTCCCCGCAAATCTCCAGCGAGCCGCGGATCCTCCGGTCGATGAGGTAACGCGTGGCGAAGCGCACATCCGCCTCGTAGCAGGCCACCCCCTCGCGGGTCAGCCGGTCGCGCAGCGCCGGCGCATCGGCAGGCACCTGCACCTCCACCCGGCTGACGGGCTCTGCCGCCAGGGTGGTCTTGCCGGCGGGCGTCAGCGGCCCGGCCCCCTCCTTGCGCGCCCTTCCGGCGTCTTTCTCGCGCACGAAGAAGTGCGGCGTCTCGCGACCGTCGCGCACCAGGAAGGAGTCGCCGGACTCCAGCCGGCCGTAGAGGTGCACCACGGGCCTGCCCGCCTCGATGCGGTACGTGGGCTGGAGGATGAAGCCGGTAACTCTCATGCTGGACGGGTCCGTCGGAAAAGGCCCTCGGCATTGTATACTTTCATGCTTGCTGGCCGTTGAAGACACAGCCATTGGGAGGGAACGATGCAGCCTGTCACCACGATCTGTCTTCTGATCTGCCTCAGCGTCGGGAGCGCCTTCGCCGACGGAACGGCCACCCGGGAGATCGACCAGGATGTCTGGTCGGTCATCAGCCTGACGGTCGCTGAGAGCGACATCGAGGGGATGGCGGCGACCTACCACCCCGACGCCGTGCTGGTCGGAGACAGCGGGACGGTTCCCATCGCTGAACAGCTGGCTAAGTGGGGCCGGGACATGGAGGAAGCCAAGCAGGGCGGGACGAGCGCGAGCGTGTCATTCCGTTTCACCGGCCGGCAGGACGACAAGATGACGGCGTTCGAGACCGGGATGTTCAAGTACACCGTGACCACGCCGTCAGGCGGAGAGACGTCCTACTACGTACCGTTCGAGCAGCTTCTGGTGAAGAAGGGCGGAAAGTGGCTGATCCTGATGGAGCTGCAACTGGAAGCCGCCAACGAGGCCGCATGGGCCGCCCTGAAATAGGCATGGTACACTGTGCAACCGTTGCCGCAGCTTGACGCGGACCAGGTGGGGCAAGCCGCATGAGGCCATATTGTGGAAGGAACCTCTTGATCATGGCATCAACAATTACCGTTCGTCATGCGCTGATGTGTACGATGCTTGTTTTTCTGGCATGTGGTGAGGAAAGGGGAGACAAACTCGTGAGCCAAGCACAACAGGATCGTCGTGTGGACTACATAGAGTTTCTGACCACGAACATTGAGGAGACCAGGAAGTTCTATTCAGAGGTCTTCGGCTGGGAATTCACTGACTATGGTCCTGATTACACGAGCTTCACCGACGGCCGATTGACCGGTGGTTTCAGTGTGGCGCCGGAGGTGACGGCAGGCGGTCCATTGATCGTGCTCTATTCCACGAATCTGGCAGAGATCGAAGCCCGGGTCAGCGAGAGCGGCGGGCAGATTGTCCGGGAGATATTCGAATTTCCAGGGGGACGACGCTTTCACTTCACCGATCCGAGCGGAAATGAGTTGGCGGTCTGGTCAGATCAATGATTCTCAGGAGGAGGAACACGTGATCGTCACCAACGTCGAGACGGTGCTCGGCATGCAGGCCATGGAGCACTACGGTCTGGTGCAGGGCAGCACCATTCGGGCCAAGCATGTAGGCCGGGACATCATGGCCTCACTGAAGAACATCGTCGGTGGGGAGTTGAAGGGATACACCGAGCTGCTGGTGGAGGCACGCCGCGAGGCCATGAGTCGGATGATCCGCCAGGCCGAGGAGCTGGGCGCCAATGCGGTGGTGAACGTGCGTTTTTCCACGTCCTCCGTGGCCCAGGGTGCGGCAGAGATCCTGTGCTACGGAACCGCCGTCAAGGTGCAATGAGCCATGGCCGAGGCTCTGCTCCTCCTGCAACTGGGTCTCCCCCTCGGATTGCTGGCGCTCGGGTTCGTCATGGGAAGGATCGCCGAGACCCGGCACTACCGCAGCATCCACCAGCGCGAGGAGAACTTCGTCACCGTCCCCACGGTTTCCATCAAGACGGTGATGGACCCCCGCCCTGTTCGCGCCTGCGAACTGGCCGTGGGTTCCGTGGTCATCTCGGTGGACCACTACAAGCGTTTCCTGATGGGGTTCCGCACCATCTTCGGCGGTGAGGTCCGGTCCTACAGCTCCCTTCTGGATCGCGGCCGGCGAGAAGCGCTGCTGCGCATGAAGGAGTCGTGCCCCGGCGCCGAGCTGTTCCTGAACTGCCGCACCGAGACCTCCACCATCTCCAACGGAAAGGGCAGGGCAACGGGCACGGTGGAGATCCTGGCCTACGCCACCGCGGTGGAATTCGATGCATGAGATTCGTCCCGAAACGCCTCGTCAAGACGCAGGATAACTCCCGGGGCGACACCTCGTGGCAGTCGTACCTCAAGAACTCCCTGTCGGTGGTGATCACCATGGTGGCTCTGTACCTGGTGCTGGGCGCCGTCTCGGACCTGGTCGCCTACACGCTGCCGGAGCGCTGGGAGATCCGGCTATTCTCCTGGAGTCGCTTCGAATCCGCCCCCCTGCGGGACGACGCACTGGTCCGCGAGACCTTTGACCAACTGGTGCAACACGCGGAACTGCGGCCACTGCGCTACGAGCTCTTCCTGCTCCCTACGCCCGACCCCAACGCGTTCGCCTTCCCCGGCGGCAAGGTCGCCGTCACCCAGGGATTGCTGGACCTGGTGGAATCACAGGCCGGGCTGGCCACCGTGCTCAGTCATGAGCTAGGCCATCACCAGCACCGGCACAGCCTGAAACGGCTGGGGCGCGGCTTGATCTTCACGCTGGCTCACGCCGTGCTGTTCGGCGGCAGCGACAGCTCGGTGCTGGACGCATCCCTCCGCATCGCCGAGTCCAGTTACTCACGCAGGCAGGAGCGCCAGGCCGACGAGTTCGGCATGCGACTGGTGCATGAGGTATTCGGTAACACCGAGCAATCCCTGGAGTTCTTCGAGGACATGCGGGAGGGGGAGGAACGGCGCTGGAGCGCGTTCTTGCGCTCTCATCCCCTGACCTCCGAGCGCATCACGGACCTCCGGCAACTGCAACAGAGCCTGCTGGACGATTGAGCACTTCCCTTTCCTGCACCCCTCGTCCGTGATACCGTCCGACGTGATTCGCGTTCACAGCCGATCCGGGCTACTAGACGCACTCACCCGGAGGAGATGGTCATCGTGAAGCGCAACTGGATTAGCCCGATCATCTTGTCTACCGGCATCATCGGCTCGACGGTCGTCGCGAAGCTCGCTTCGGAATCCCGCTGGTTGGTGCTGCCCGGCCCCCTGGTCATGGCGCTCTCGCTCGTGGTTGTGTGTGTAGTCGACCATCGCCTTCATGGCGGCTCACGCGCGAGGACCTGGGCGGCGCTGATTCTTGGAGCAGCATTCGTGTTGGCGGGCTTCATTGTGGTACAGAGAGATCCAGCCAGTGTCGCGAAGAATCTGCCGATTTTCGGCGGCGTGGCGGCCGTTGTCATCGGGACGAACATGGGCAGGGGCGCCCCCGACCGGAACGCAGGATGAGAGCAACCTGGAAGGGCGATATCCTGGCCGACAGCGACAGCACGGTCGTTGTCGAGGGCAATCACTACTTTCCGCCTGAATCTGTCGTCAAGAAACATCTCAAGCCCAGTCCGACGACAACCGTATGCCCATGGAAAGGTACCGCCCACTACTACAACGTCGTGGTCGGGGATCAAGAGAATCGGGACGCGGCCTGGTACTACCCGGATCCCAAGGAGGCGGCCGCGGAGATAAAGAACCATATCGCGTTCTGGCGTGGGGTCGATGTGGTAGAAGGTGGCAAGATCGTCTAACAGGCAACCTTCGTCTTCGCCTCGCGAGAGACGCGGTTCAACAACGCCGTCGTTCTCAGAGAGTACGTCGAACGCGCTACATGAATGACTCCTGGTCACCGGTGTAGGGATGTGGCTACTCGTAGCAGGTGCAGGGCTCCTTATCGCCGCCGGAGGGTGGGCCCTGTCAAGAGCCAGGAGAGAATTCGAGGAACGTGGTCGACTTGGCCGGAAGACATTTCTGGGGGCGTTGCTGGCCTATGCAGGCCATGCGACAGTCACGCTGCTCGCGGCCTGGAGATCAACCTGGACGGTTCCCATCGATACTTCAGTGGCTCTGGCGACAGGCGGTCTGATAGCGGTGTTCGGTGCGGTCCTCTACATCGCGGCCCGGATGGAGTTTGGATCCTTTCGGCGGACGTGGGGCCTGGATAACGATCGATTGGTGACGACGGGTATCTACCGGTTCAGTCGCAACCCGCAGACGCTGGGGGCGGTACTGTTCCTGGCGGGCGTTAGCCTGGCGGGAAGATCGATGGTTGCGGCGTTGCTCGTGGCGCTCCTTTGGGTGGCGTCGTTGATCTGGATACCTGTGGAGGAGAAAGCTCTGGAGCACCTGTTCGGTGACAGCTACCGCCGTTATCGGGATACGGTCCCTCGAACCGTTGGCCGACCGCGGAACCGGACCTGAGGCTGCCATGCTGACCGTGCGGACGTACGGAGCCTCCGGGCCCTGCGTGGCTTTGCTGCACGGAGGGCCGGGAGCCGCCGGATACCTGGCACCGGTGGCACGCGGCCTGGCCGGATCCTTCCGGGTCCTCGAGCCCCTGCAACGCGGGAGCGGCGAACAGCCGCTGACGGTCCGGTGCCATGTGGACGATCTCCGCGAGGTGCTGTCCTCTGAAACAGGTCCGGGCCTGCCGGCCCTGGTGGGACACTCCTGGGGCGCCATGCTGGCGCTGGCGTACGCGGCCGCGTACCCCGACCAGGTGGCCGCGGTGGTCCTGATTGGATGCGGCACCTTCGATACGACGGCACGCCATCGGCTGCGCACCGCATGTGACGAACGCATCGGCGATGACCTGCGCGAACGGCTGCGCCGGCTCGACAAGGAGATCCCCGACCCCGATGGGCGTCTGCAGGCGCTGGGTGATCTCCTCTTGCCGATCTACTCCTGCGATCTGCTCAGCACGGCACTCGAAGTGACCGGCTGCGACTCCCGCGCCCATCACGAGACCTGGAACGACATGATCCGCCTGCAGAAGGAGGGAGTGTACCCCGCAGCATTCACGAGCATCCGGGCGCCGGTCCTGATGCTCCACGGCGCCGACGATCCCCATCCAGGCAAGCGGATCCGGGACAGTCTCGCCGAGGTGCTGCCGCAGCTCGAGTACCAGCAGTGGAAGCGCTGCGGGCATTATCCGTGGATGGAACGGGCGGCACGCGAGCCGTTCTTCTCCAAGCTGAACGAGTGGCTGGACCGCAGACTATCCCGGACCTGATCGGTTGGGATATTCTTCGCTCTCTGGGTGGCAGGAACCCGCCGCCGGGCTCCGCGCCCCGGTATGACGGAGGAAGAATGAGCTCCACCGACCCTGGAGAACTCTGGAAGCGCTACCAGGAATACCTGTACGACGATCCCGATCTGGGCATCCGCCTGGACATCAGCCGGATGGACTTCGACAGCGCCTACCTGGAGTCCATGTCCCCCGCCATGGACGACGCGTTCCGCGCCATGGAGGACCTCGAGTCCGGTGCGCTGGCCAACACGGATGAGAAGCGCCGGGTGGGCCACTACTGGCTGCGCGATCCGGAACTGGCGCCGGAGCCCGAGATAAGACGCGCCATCACCGAGACCCTGGAGCGGATCCACGCCTTCGCCGAGGGCGTGCGAGGAGGCGCCACCGCGCCGCCCGGGGCCGACCGCTTCGGCAACCTGCTCCTGGTGGGCATCGGCGGCTCCGCCCTGGGTCCGCAGCT
>CBDVAL010000077.1:0-13896 GCA_965371955.1 uncultured bacterium
GGTATCGGCACGATGTCTGAGGCGCTGTCACGACACGCCGAGGAGGCCTACGGCGAGCTCGATGACGCCGGGGTGGTCATCGCGGAACGGCTGTTCAAGGCGCTCACCGACAAACGAAAAGACGAGCGCGGCGTGCGCCGGCCCAGCGCCGTGGATGAGGTGGCGGCGGTTGCCGGGGTCAGCGCCGACGAGGTCATCCAGGTGGTCGAGGTGTTCCGCAAGCCGGGCCGCTCGTTCCTGATGCCGCCGGCCGGCGTCGAACTCGGCCCCGAGTCGATCATCGATCTCTCGCACGAGAGCCTGATGCGCGGCTGGAGCAGGCTGGCCGAGTGGGTCGACGACGAGACCCAGTCCGGCAAGGAGTTCCGACGCCTCTCCCGCGCGGCACAGCGCTACGGTGGTGGCCAGGCGTCGCTCTGGGCCGATCCGGAGCTTTCGCTGGGGCTCCAGTGGCGCGCGGAGAGCGGTTCCAACGCGGCGTGGGCCAAGCGTTACGATCGTTCGTACGAGGAAGCACTGAAGTTCCTCGACGAGAGCAAGGCGGCGAACGACGCACGGGTCGAGGCCGCCGAGCGCGAGCGCCGGGCCAAGCTGCGGCGCGCCCGGATCCTCGCGGCTGTCCTGGGCTCGGCGGCGGTGATCATGTTGATCCTGGGCGCCCTGGCGCTGCGCGCCAGCGCGGCGGCGAAGGTCGCGCAGCTCCAGGCGGTGAAGGAGGCCGAGACCGCCGAGGCGGTGTCGGGCTTCCTGGTGGACCTCTTCGAGGTGGTCGACCCCGAGGAGGCGCAGGGCGACACCATCACGGCGCGGGAGATCCTCGACCAGGGCGCGGCGAAGATCGACAGCCAGCTCGCCGGCCAGCCCGAGGTGCAGGCGCAGCTCATGGGGACCATCGGCAAGGTCTACGGCAGCCTGGGACTCTACGACGAGGCGGCGCCGCTCCTCGACCGATCGCTGGAGTCCTCGACCGAACTCCTGGGCGCCGACGACCCGGCGACGCTGACGGCGATGCACCGTCGCGCCGAGGTGCACCAGGAGCAGGGCCACTTCCGGGAGGCGCAGGAGCTCTTCGAAGCGGCACTGGAAGGACGCCGTCGCGTCTTGGGTGAGGAAGATGCGGCGACTCTCGAATCGCAGGTGGCGCTGGCCGAGGTGGCCAACGAGCAGGGTCGCTACCAGGAGTCGGCGGATGCCATCCGCTCGGCCATGGAGATCCAGAGCCGTGTCCTCGGCGCACAGCACCGGGACACGCTGCGTTCGCTGTCGCTTCTGGCCGACGCCGAGGGGGACCTGGGCCACTATCCCGAGTCCGAGGAGCTCGGCCGCCGGGCCTGGGAGGGGCAGATCGCCGTCCTCGGCGAGGAGCACCCCGAGACGCTGGCATCGATGAGCGAGCTCGCAAGTCTGTACACCACGCTCGGGCGTTACGCCGAGGCGGAACGTCTCCGGGTCAACAACCTCGAGGCACGCCGCCGCGTTCTGGGCGACGAGCACCCCAAGACCCTCACCGCCGAGGCGGCGCTGGCCCAGCTCGACGAGAAGCGCGGCCGCTGGCCCCAGGCCGAGAAGCGCATGCGCGCCGTTCTCGAGGCGCGGCAGCGGGTCCTGGGCGACGAGCACCCTTCCACATTGGACGCCGCGCGGGCTCTGGCCTGGAACCTGCGGCTCCAGAGCCGGCCCGAGGACGCGGAAGATCTGGTCGCGCCGGCTCTGGAGGTTGCGGAGCGCACACAGGGCGAGGACCATCCCATCACCTTCGGCGTTCGCAACGTGCTGGCGGCGACCTTGAACAATCAAGGACGGGGACCGGAAGCCGAGCTGCTCTACCAGAAAAACCTCGACATTGCCCTGGAGAAGTTCGGCGAGGCCCATCAGAGCACGCTGACGTCGCGCAACAATCTGGCCGTTGCCTACAGCGGCCGGCTCGAGAAGGTCGAAGAGCTCTTCCAGAAGAACTACGACATCGCCCTGGAGGCCTGGGGCGAGGAGCACCCGACCACGCTCTTCTACCTGAACAACCTGACCTCTCAGACCGAGCACCAGGGACGCCTGGACGAGGCCGAATCGATGGCGCTACGGTCCGTCGGGCTGCATCGTAAGGTCCTGGGGGACGATCATCCGCAGACGTTGTGGGCCTTGGATCAGCTTCGCTCCGTGCGCGTGGATCAGAAACGCTTCGAGGAGGCCGAAGCGCTCATCCAGGAGGTCCTCGAGGGACGCCGCCGCGTCTTCGGCGAGGACCACCCCCAGACGGTGAACAGCTACATCACCATGGCCGTCATGCACCGTTCCCAGGGAAGGCACGACGAGGCGGAGAAGCTGTTCCAGAAGATCCTCGAGGCGCGCACGCGCCTGCTGGGGGAGGAGCATCCCGAGACCGTATGGGTCTATGACCCGCTCTCCGAGATCGCCGTAGAAAAGGGCGAGTTCGACCGCGTCCTGGCGTATCAAAAGAAAGTGTTGGCGATCCTGCGTCGCGTCGCCTTCCGCCCCGGCGCACGCGTGCGGCAGAAGAGAGATTACGCTCAGCTCCTGACGGATGCGGCGCTCGAACTCCAGAACCCGGGAGAGGCCCTGCAGATCATGCTCGAGGTGAACGAGACTACGGACTACGCAGACCGGAACCATCGGATGCTGCTGGCCGAGTGTCACTTCCTCGCCGGGGATCCCGAGACCGCCATCAAGCTCGTCGAGGAAACTCGCCCCATGGTGCCGGCCGATCAGATCGGCTTTCTGAACTGGATCGACACCAGGATCGCCAAGTATCAGGCGGCGATGGGCGATGACGGGCAGAGGCGCGAGGCGGCCATGGAAAACCTGGCGCGCGTGCAGAAGGAGGCCGAGGCGGACGGAGCCAGCCCGCGCTCTCGGAACGGCTATGCCTGGGCTCTGGTCTCATCGGAGTTCCCCGATCTTCACCGCCCGGCCGAGGCCATCCGGATCGCCGAGGAGGTCAACGCCGATACCGGGCGGGAGCGACCGCACATGCTCAATACGCTCGCCGTTGCCTACCTCCTCGACGGCCAGAAGCAGAAAGCGCTGGCAACGCTGAACGACGCCATCGCCCTCATTCCGGCCGAGGACAACTCACTGCAGTCCTACCAGTGGCGACGCGAGGCCTTCGAGTTCTCCGATCGGGAGCAGGATTTTGACCTGCTGGCCGTCCTTTCCGGCAAGTGGTTGTTCCTGCTGCCGGGAGTCCCGATGCGGGTCAACGTCGAATGGGTCCACGAGGGCAACTACGTTCAGCTCTATGTTCTCGACGACATCCCGTTCCTTCCCAAGGACACGGCCCTCTTCCGCGTCCACTTGGAAACCCGTCAGGCCGAGAACCTCCACAACGAGGATCCAAGCTGGACGGTCACGCGATGGAAGCCATGGGAACTGCGCCCGACCGACTCCGGCGACATCCTCCTGTGGGGCGAGGACTGGAACGCCATGCGCAATACCCGCCCCTGACAGGCCCAGATTATCCGCCATCGTGGACCCAACCGCGTTCCAATTACGTAGTAGAGTGAAGTGGTTCATGACGTCTTCCGGGCTTCGGCCGGCTGCGGCGGGCCTGGGCTTCGTTGCCGCTCCTACTTGAGGTCCAGGTTGGCCCGTATCGTCCATCTCATCGCTGTGGCCGCCTTGCTCCTGACGGCGACCGCGGATTGCGTGCCGGCACGCCGTGAGCGTCTCGGCCTGCGACATGTGGCCCTCGACCTGCCCGGCCCGCCCTCCAAGGTGATCCCGCGCGATCTGGATGGCGACGGCCGGCAGGACCTGCTGGTGGTGCTAGCCTACTCCCTCATCGAGGAGCAGGGAGAGTACACCATCGAGGAGATGGTGCAGATCGCCACGGTGATCCCCCTCCTCCTGGACCGCCGCGAGCTGCGTGCCTACCGCGCCACGCCGGACGGCGACTACGTACTGGCCGCCAAGGTGGAACTGCCCTCCTCCGTCCTGCATCTGGAGGCCGGCCCGCCGGAGATGGGTGTCCTCGCCCTCACCGACGAGGGAGTGGCACGGCTGCGGTTCGACGCCGCCGCGGAACCGCCGCTGTGGTTCGAGCCGCTCATCGACGATGCGCCGATCCTGGCCGGCACCCGCAGCTTCTATGCATCGCTGGAGTTGATCCAGGACCTGAACGGCGATGGGCTGCCGGATCTACTGATGCCCTCCCGGCTGGGCCTGTCCGTCTACCTCGGGGGCCAGGCGGGCCTGTCCACGGCGGCCGCGGACCGGGTGGATGTCCTGCGCGAACCCGAACGCCGGGGAGGTTCCGTGCAGACCTGGTACCCCTGGCCGGAGGTGCGCGACATCAACGGTGATGGGATCGCCGACCTGCTGTTCCGCGGCGGATTCCGTGGCGCGTTCCGCAAGGGACACCCGGCACGACGGCACGTGTTTCTGGGTTCTGCCGAGGGGCGGTTCCGGCCGCTGCGAGACCACACTCTCGATTGCCATGACGCGCTCACCGATGTGCGGCTGGCCGTGGCGGAGGAGGGCAAGCCGTGGGCCGGCAACGTCAGCGTGTTTCGCGATCTTGACGGGGACGGCCGCGCCGAGGCGGTGAGAACCGTGGAGCAGCCGCGCGGCGATTCGATGCGCAAGGAGATCAAGGACGCCAAGAGGCCCATCCACTCCTACCGCTTCCACCGCCTGGACGAGAACCTGTCCATCGAAACGGAACCCTACTTCGAGACGGAGGTCATCGGGCACGCCATGGAGGGCACGCCGGACGAGGAGATCGCGTCCTTCTGGGTGGAACAGTTCCAGGATCTGGACGGCGACGGCCGCGAGGACCTGGTGACCATCACCCTGGACTTCTCCATCTTCCAGGCGTTGAAGATCATGGCGACGAAGAGGATCAGCGTCGGACTCGAGTTTCACGTCTACGCCCAGCAGCCCGACGGCCGCTTCGTGGAGGTGCCGGATCTCGATCTCACGGAGCAGCTGAAGTTCGATCTGAACAATCTCAAGGTGGCCCGCTTCGCCCAGTTCGCCGGCGACTTTGATGGGGACGGCCGGCGCGACTTCGTGCACCTGGGGCGCGGCAGGGTGATCACCGTGCACAGGGGACAGGCGGGCTGCCGCTACGCGAGCAAGCCGGACCTATCCATCGAGCTGGAGGAAGAGCCGCAGAGCGTCGATCTGGTGGGCATCGAGGATCTGGACGGCGATGGGCTGTCGGATCTGCGCATCACCCGCCCGCTGCGCGACGATGACCCGGATGTCACCGATCCCGTACGACTGGATCTCTACCTGAGCCGGGGCGGGCCGTGAGACGCATTGCCGCCATGGCGCTGCTGGCATGCTGCCCCACCCTCGTGGCGGCCAACGACACGCCGCAGCCCGTCGTGCGCTTCACACAGGTAGAGGGATGGAGCCGTCTCGATGCCGTGGTGCCGGGGGTGCTGCGCAGTGTTGCGACCCTGGATGCCGGCAGCACGGACTACCTCCTGGTGGAGCCCGTCGAGTACCCGGCGGAGCCCGCTCCGGCCGAAGAGCCCAGCGAGGACGGCGACGAACCGCAAGCGCCGCTGGCGTGCCCGGAGCCAGAGGACACGTCCCCAGCTCCCCCCCTGACACTGTACCGCCTGGAACTGCAGCGGCAGGAGTTGATCCAGGTGCAAGAGGATCTGCCCGGCGATGGCAGCGTGTTGTACGCAGCAGACCTGGACGGCGATGGCGAAGAGGAACTGCTGCTCAGACGCCCGGGGCAGTTCCTGGAGCTGCGGCCGGACGGCCTGATCCCGCTCCTCGACGGCCCCCTTGGCATCGGGTGGAAATTGCACTCGTCGGCGGACGGTGCACCCGCCGTGGTGTCGGCCACCTCCGCGGGAAGCCTGCGACTCTACCTCGCGGGCACCGGGACCGCGGGCTGGCAGGAGACCGCCGCCATCGCGCTACCCAGCACGGGGAAGGTGCAGGCCACCGGGCTATCCGTCCGGCACGCCGTCCCCAGGTATGTCGGCCGCAGCCAGGAGGGCAAGTTGCTCTACGCCACGCCTCCGCAGGCGGTGGGGCCGCGCCGCCTGCAGGTCACGCTCATTACGCTGGACCCCTCCTCGGGTGAAGCGCAGGTGAGCGACTGCTGGGCCGGCCTGCCCGGGCCGGAGACCCTGCTCGATTACCATTTCCTGCTCCTCGAAGGCCGGCCCATGCTGCTGGCCGAGACCATGCCCAGCGACAAGCTCAGCCTGTTCGGCGAGAAGCTGTTGCGACTGTTCCTGCTGGAGGCGGATCGCAGCCGTCTGGGCCCGGCGCCCCTGTTCGCCGTGCAGTCGCGCATGAACCTGTGGCAGGATGGCCACCCCGTGCTGGTGGACGTGAACCGGGACGGCCGCATGGACCTGGTCCTGGGCTACTGGAAAGGATTGCTGTCGCCGCGCGTCGCCCTGGACGCCTATGTGCGCCAGCCGGACGGCTCGTTCCGCAGCTCGCCCAGGACCACGGCCTTCGACGTCAAGAATGGGGAGCGATCCTACCTGCACTACGGCGATGACCTGGACGGCGACTCACTGCCGGACCTGCTGGTGCGCCGGGAGCAGAGCTGGGTGCTCCATTCCGGTCTGCCGTCATCCAGCGGCAAGAAGCTGGTGGACCGCAGGGGAACGGCATTGCCGCTGGAGGTTCGGGAGATGGTCTTGACCGGCGTCGAGGTCCAGCTGTCCAGTGCGGGAGTGTCTCACTTCACCGCCGTGGCGCCGCGATTGCCGCAGTTTGCCGACCTCGCTGCGGGAGAAGGCAGAGCCATTCTCTTGATGTGGGAAGGAGACGGCTCTTCACCGGGGGCCCTCCAGGTCCTGTGGCGGGATGAGTAGCGTAGATCGGGGTCGGAGCTTAACTTCATACCTCGCTCTACCGAGCCGTTGGAGGACAGTCGACTATAAAGTTAAGCTCCGACCCCGTTGCGCTCTAGGGCCCGGCCGGGTCTGGTGCCGCCTCGGTCAGCGCCTCGCCCTCGTTCACGGCGGCGGCGCAGGCGGCGGCCCGCTTGCAGTCCGTCGCGTCCCCGCTGAGGATCAGCGTGCCCAGCTCGGTCACCAGGCCTCCGACGTCGGTGGACAGGCAGCCCCAGGCCGCCACATCGACCCCGCAGCCCTCATGGAGCCGGCCCGAGGCCAGGTTGAACAGCAGGGCCGTGTACTGCTTGAGCGCTCGCTGGCACGGGTCGCGCTGAGGCTCGGCATCCATTCCCCCTGCGCACGCACCATCCACCTCGAACCCGAGATCCAGAAGACAGTCGTTGACTTCGGGCACGAGAACCTTGAAGAACTCCGGTTCCCCGGGCTCGGATGACCCGCGCCCACTGCGCCCCGGATCCGGAGCATCGAGGCACTGTCGGTGCCAGTAGCCCTGGCCCAGTGGGGCGGGGGCTCCGGAGCAGTCCCCACCATCGTCGATCAGGGCGCTGCACGCCACGCCGGCCAGCACGGTGACCTCCCCGGTCATGAACGGCGCGTGCGACTGACAGACGTAGGGGTTGTCGCCCGGGGAGGTGAAGGTGTACGAGTAGCTCCATATCCCCGGGAACGGAATGCCGGAGATGAATACCTCGTTGGCGTCCGCGGTGCACCCGGACTCGCCCACCATGCAGGAGAACACATTGTGGATGCCCGCGGCGTTTCGCCAGCGCACCGTGTCCCCCACGTCGACGGTGAGCGTCTCCGGTGAGAAGAAATCGTCGAGGACGGCGACGGTGAACGTCGCCGCTTCCGGCTCGGCGTCACGGTAGGGCTGCACACCGCCATCCCGCGAACCCACCAGCAGCGACCTGCCGCTGCTGACCAGCGATGCGCCCTGCAGGCCGGGATGCCGCTCCATCACCTCCCACATGCCGTCATCACCGCCGGCCAGCACTTGCAGCCCGTCGTCGGTGAGCGCGTGCAGCCGGGTACCGTCGCCGGCCAGCGCCAGGATGGGTGAATCCAGATACACGCGCCGCTCCAGCACCGGCCGCGATGGGGCGCGCAGATCCACCTGCAACAGCTCCCCGCCGCTCTCGACGGCAATCCACAACGTCCCGCCTGCGGCAGCCAGGGCCGTGATGCGCCCGGCAAGCGGGAAGCGCGCCAACAACACCGGCCCTGGCTCCTCGTGCCCGGCATGCGCAGGCATGAGATGCTGCCCCCGGAACTTGAGGATGTGGATACCGTGATGGTCCTCCGCCACCAAGAGGAGGTTGCCCATGGCAGCCACCTGGATGCGGCTGTCCGGCAACAGCGGGACCAGTTCCACGGGCTGCAGGGCAGCGGCGGAATCTCCCAGGTCGAGGGCGGCCAGCCGCGCGCCGTCCAGCACCAGGAACAACCTGTCACGGAGGAGCGCGCCGCTGGTGGCGTCGGCCTCGAGGAGGATGCGTGAGCGCACCACAGGAGCCGGCGCCGCGTCGGCCAGGGCGACCTCACGCCCGGAGCCGAAGGCCAGGCGCAGGCCGGAGCGCACCATCCATGTGGCGGGCCCGGCAACACGTGGGCCTGCCGGGTGGAGCGTTTCGCCGGCGGCGACGGCAGAAGCCGCCGCCAGCAGCAGCGCGCAGCAGGCCGCGGTGAGCCATGTTCGGCCGGCGGGCGGAGAAGGTCGCAACATCACGAGCCCGCTCAGGCGATCAGACCCAACTCCTGGCTGCCCAGGCCGGAGGAGGTGTAGTTCGGGAACAACGTGTCCGCCGTGGCGGGGTTGGCTCCCATGTGATCGCGAATCAGCTCCCAGAAGATGGCCCGGAAGTCGGTACGCTGGAGAAGGTAGCGACCGTCGATGCCGAACATCACGCCTGCCGGCCACGTCGCGGCATCGCAGTTGTAGACGCCGCCGTTCACCGTGCCGCCCTGCAGGAACAGGCAACTCGCCGCCGCGTGGTCCGTGCCGCCATTGCCGTTCTCCCGGCTGGTGCGGCCGAACTCCGACAGGGTCACCACCGCGGTATCGTCCCAGATGGAGGGATAGTTGCGCGGGTCCGTCGCAGCCCCGGAGAGCACGACGCGCAGCGATTTGAAGCCGTACGCCAGCCACGACAGCAACTCGGCCTGCCGGCCGGCGGTCTGCCCCTGGGCGTCGTGGGTGTCCCAGCCGGTCACCTCCGTGCCCGCGATGCGCGTTCCGTTGTTGTTGATGCCGTTGCTCTCCAGCAGCGACAGCGCGGCGATCTTGAGCCCGGCGAAGAACGGGTAGGAGGTCGCGGCGAAGCCCGCCTGGTTGCTGGCCGGATCCACCGGGAACAGCGACCAGCCGGTATTCGGGTCCAGCGGATTCCAGTTGGCCTGGTCCCAGGAGGCGTACTCGTCGATGGTGTCCACGAGCTTGACGCCGGTCTGCGACAGGATGGGGCGGTACGGCTCCATGCCGCTCAGGCCGGCGTACTGACCGCGCCATATCGCGGCGGCCTTGGCCTTCTCGTCCGGATTGGCGAAGATGTAGTCGAAGCTCTCCGGCGTGGCCACGTTGACGAACTTCTCCTCACCGCGCAGCAGCAGCGGCGGCAAGCTCTGGGCGGTGAATACGGGGAGGTTCACCCCGGCCGACAGCGCGCTCTCCTGCACGTAGCGGTAGAGCCAGCCCTCGAACAGCGTGGTCTGTGTGGGATCGCCGTTCTCCCAGATGCGCTGGCCGTCGAAGTGCGATTGCGAGCTGTTGGGATAACCCACACGGTGGATGGCCGCCAGTTCCCCGGCGTTGAACGCGTCCATCATGTCCCCCAGGGCAGGATGGAACGAGGCGAACGAGTTGCCCAGGTCGATGGCGTTCACTTCCGGAACGTACAGCGTGGGCCGGTTGGCCAGGCTGTAGCCCGCCACGTCACCGTACGGGATGAGCGCGTTGATGCCGTCGTTGCCACCGCGCATGAAGATGAACAGCAGTCGGCGGTTTGGGTTGGTCACCCCGCCCAGCGCGTGCTCGATGAGCGCCGAGGGGAACAGGGACGTGAGGCTGAAGCCGGCGAGGGTTAAGCCGCACCCCTTCAGGAACGTGCGGCGCGAGCAGCCGTTGTGATCGTCTTGTCGCATCTTCATCTCCCCCCTACTGTTCCTGGAACTGTGCGAAGCCCAGCATCATCCCTACCGTCTTGCGCAGGCGATCCTCGTTGTACGGGCTCGGCACGCCGACCACATCGGTGCTCAGAAACGTCGTCGCGGCCGCCACCTCCGCCGCTGTCAGCGTGCCGGTGAACAGGTAGTCGTTGAGGAAGTTCACGATGGCAACCTGGTTGCCCTGTAGCAGCGTGTCAATCCCGTTGTCGTTGAGCAGCCCGATGGGATCGGACCCGAACAGCAGATCGGGGACCGCCGCCAGGTGCAGGCCGAAGTTCTGCCGGTTGAGGGTGTTCGTGGTGTCGATCCAGATCTCTCCGTCCTCGGGATAGCCGGTGGGCACCGGATTGTAGTGTGGAATGTGCTGCGCGGCCGACAGGTAGTTGATGATGTGTTCGACGCCGTCGGTGGTGCCGCGAATGGCCCGTAGCGCGCTGACGAAGTGTTCCAGCGGGGTCTTGATCTTGGTGCGCACGCTTCTCGGGTCGAGAAACCCGGGAAGCGCCAACGCCGCCCGCAGCACCTCGCGCATGTCGCCGATGCCGTTCGGGTTACCGCCGTTGTTCCACTCCCCAACCAGGACGTCGATCATCTCCTCAGTGGGCTGGTCGGTGACGAACCGCTGCAGGATCTTCTTGGAGATGAAGCGCTTGGTGGACGGATGCGCCGCGATGGCGTCCAGCGCCAGGCTGACATCCTGGTACCCATCCGCCGGGTTGCCGCATGTGGAGGGGATGGGGGTCTCCTCAGGAGTACCGGCGAACAACGTCTTGCTGCCGCAATCGTGCCAGGGAGTATAGAACGTCGCGACAATCTGCCCCTGCGGCAACACCGGCCAGTAATCCAGGCATGGCGCGGTCGGGTTCTCGATGTCCGCCGTGAGCTTCTTGCACAGATTCCAGCCGGTGAAGATGCGTGCCCCCTCCTCCACATCCTGCTGGGTGTAGCCGCCGTCGACACCCAGGGAGTGCAGCTCCAGCAGCTCGCGGGGATAGTTCTCGTTCCCGTCGGGCGCTAAGCTGGTGATGGTGTCCAGGTAGATGATCATTGCTGCACTGGTCTGGCTTGCCTCCAGCATCTGACGGAAGTTGCCGGTGAACGCCAGTTCCCGGAACTTCTGCATCTCGCGGTACACCGCCAGGCTGCCTTCCTGGTAGGCCCTGGTCGGGTAAGCGAGATCGCATGCCGGCGATGTGGACTGGTTGCAGTCCGGAAACGCCCCCAGGTAGAGCTGGGTGACCTTGGCCCAGTCGGTGTTGAAGTGGTTGGCCCAGAATGCCGCCACCTGCTGCTCGAGCTGCTTGTACGAGTACACCGGCCGGACGATCTGCTGCGCCAGCAGGTCGAAGATGTCGGACGGCGGATCGATGGACGCCAGGCGTGAGTTGAGATCGAGGTTGGCGGCGTCGGAGATATCCGGGTCGGAAGGATCGAGCTGCTCGTCGATGTACGCCTGCATACCGAGGGTGGCCATGCGCTCCGCGGTCCACTCGTTCTTGCCGTAACCGAGCCGGCTCTGGACGTGCGCCTGCATCACCGGGGTGCACGCACCGAGAAGGGGCCGCGGCGCGTCCCCGGTTCCGGTGCCCGGCGTCCCCTCGCCATCTGTCAGCGACTCGGCGGTGATGAGGAAGAACGATCCTTCCCCTATCCCCGGCTCCTCATCCGCGGTGAAGGACGTCGTCTGGAGGGCGTAGCCGTGGCAACGTCCGCCATCCGACAGCCCGGAGAGCGAACCGCGGTAGATGTTGTAGAAGTCGGGCGAAGGGTGGAGCGCGGTCCAGTTGAGGGTGATGTTGTCAGCGAACACGACGTTGGTGACCTCGCGCGGCGTCTTGGCAACTGCCGGCGTGCACAGCACGGCCCCGGCCAGTCCCAGCAGAAGCCAGCGAAAGCGGTAGTGGCAGGCGACACTCATGATCCCCTCCCTTCGGGAACCGCGCCACGGTTTCTCAATAATGTTGTTTGCAGCTGCTTTCCGGAGTCCCGCCGGGAACGTCCGGATGAACAAATATACGCGATCCCGGCTAACCGCGCCAGGCTCTCGGCGAAGCGTGATCGACCTCAGGCGGTGGTGGCCCCGCCGGAGAGGTTGATGGACTGACCGGTCATCCCCGCCGATTCGTCGGACGCCAGGTACACCGCCAGGCCCGCCACGTCGCCGGTCTCGAGGAAGCGTCCCAGGGGGACATCCTGCAGGGCATGCGCCTTGAACTGCTCGGCCGTCATGCCCAGGGCATCGGCGCCGTCCTGAACGCCATGGCGCGCCATGGCGGTGTCCACCCAGCCCGGACAGATGGCGTTGACGGTGATGCCCTGCCCGATGAGCTCGGGCGCCAGGGCACGGGTCAGGCCGATGACACCGTGCTTGGACGCGCAGTACGCCGAGCGCGCGGCCACGCCGAACTTGCCCAGGACGGAGGAGATCTGGATGATGCGCCCGCCGCCGGGGCGCATGTGCGGCAACACCGCCCGCACCATGAAGAAGGGCCCGTCCAGGTTGACGGCGAGGATCCGATCCCACAGGTCCTCGGAGTCGCCGTCCACCGGCGTGCGCCCGGAGAGCCCGGCGTTGTTGACCAGGATATCCAGCGGTCCCAGCCAGGCAGCTGCCTCACCCGCCGATCCCCGGATGGAGTCGCGCTCGAGGAGATCCAGCGCCACGCCATGGGCACGTTCCCCGCTGGGGTCGATCTCCCCCGCCGCCCGCTCGGCACCGGGCGTATCCCGGGAGGTCAGCACCACGCGGGCGCCCTCGGAGACGAAGCGCTCCGACAGGGCGCGGCCGATGCCCACCGCACCGCCGGTGATGAGGGCGTTCTTGCCCCGCAGCCTCATCGGTCCTCGTCGATGCAGGTGCGCGTCTTCTCCGGCTGGCTCACCGGAACCTGCAGCACCCAGGTGGCCACCGGAACACCGGAGACCGCCGGCTCCTGCCGGTGCGCCATCACCACGAGTTGCTCGCCTGCCAGGTGAGCGCACAGCTCGTGCGCGCTGAGGTAGTCGCCGCCGGAATCCTCGTGCGCAAGTGGCTCATGGATCACCAGCAACCCTCCGGGCCGCAGCGCCCTGCGCAGTTCCCCCAGCGCGGCCTCCGGGTTGTCCTGGCGATGCAGGACGCCGGCACACAGGATGGCGGCAAGGGCGCCGTCGCGCACCGGCAGCGCGTGCGGCCGCCCCAGGACGAAGGCCCCTTCGCCTGCAGGCCTCTCCGCCGTCGCTTCTTCCAGTAGCCCGACCCCCGGGTGCCCTGCGCGGCGAACCACCTGGACCATCCCGGGCGGATCGTCCCCTGCGCAGAGAACCGTGCAGCCCTCGGGCAGATCGACAAAGTCCAGCAGGGACGCCCATGGCGTCACCCGGGCGTGTGGGGAAGTCTCGCTCATCAGATCTCCGTGCTCAGAGCATACCAGCAATCGGTGACCGCTTGACAGCCTCCGAGGGGCCGGCGCACCATGGCGCCGACACGCTGCCCGTTCCACGGAGGTGCTTCATGATCTCGCTGCGCAGGGTGGTACGCGGAGTTACCTGCCTGCTGACGGTCCTCTGCCTCGGTCATGGCCTTGCCGCGGCCGGCGAAGGCCAGGTGGTGCGCGCCGGATCGGCACAGACGTTCCGCAGCCCGGACGGCCTGGCGACCATCGAGTTCCTGCTGGAGCCGCCCGGCGGCAGCACCTCGTACCTGGGCCGCGCCGTCTTCCACCCCGGCGCCCGGTCCCCCGTGCACCAGCATCCCGAGTCCGAGGAACTGGTCTATGTGCTCTCCGGGAGCGGAACCATGACGCTGGGGGATGCCACCCTCGCGGTGGAGAAGGGTATGGCCGTGCGCATCCCCGCCGGTGTACCGCACTCGTTCACCGTGGGGGGTGAGGAACCC
>CBDVAL010000078.1:0-13839 GCA_965371955.1 uncultured bacterium
CGCAAGGGGGACCATCGACCCCACGATGATCGCATCGCGCTGCACCGGCACCCACAGCGTGCTGGCCGGAAACACCTCCACGAAGGAGCGCACCAGCATGCGCATCTCCTCCTCGGTGTGGCTGTGCATGGGGATCCACTGCGCCACCACGCCGCCGGGACGCAGGCGCGAGCGGCACAGCTCGTAGAAGTCGCGCGAGTAGAGGCTGGCGATGCCGGCGAAGCGCGGCGGCGGCGGCTCCAGCGTGATGACGTCGTAGGCCTGCTGCGATAGCAACAGGTGGTGGCGGCCGTCCTCGACCCGGGGGCGAGCCTTGGGGCTGTCCAGGAAGCCGCCGTTCTCCCGGCCGAAGTAGCGTGCACCGCGCAGCACCGCCGGCGAGATATCCACCGCGTCCACCTGCTCCACGGAGGGATGATGTGCCAGCGCCCCCGCGGTCATCCCGGTGCCGAAGGCGATGACCAGCGTGCGACGGGGCTCGGGATGCAGCAATGCCGGCAGGTGCCCCAGGAGCTTGTGGTAGCGCCGCGCGTAGGTGGTGGAGGAGGCGTAGGAGGTCTCGTTCACGTATAACCGGCGATACCAGTCCCCCGCCGCCGCCGGCTCCTCGTAGATGGCAACGATACCGGTGGCGTCCTCGGCGAAGTACAGCAGCCGGCCGTCTTTCCAGCGGCTCAGCGCCTCACGGAAATAGTGCTGCGGCACCAGGAGCAGGCTGCCCGCCACCAGCGCTGCCGCCAGGGTGGCCACAACCCAGCGCTCGCGCCGGGGAGCGCCGCCGGACCGGGCCAGCACGGCCGCCAGCAGCAGGTTCAGCACCGCCAGCAGGGCCAGGGCGTTGAGCGTCCCCAGCCTCGGCGCCAGGACGAAACCTGCCACCAGAGCCCCCAGGATGGAGCCCATGGTGTTGCAGCCGTACAGGAGGCCGATGGCCTTGCCCACGCCGCGGTGATCGGCCAGCACCAGGCGCGCGGACAGCGGCAGGGCGATCCCCATCAGCGTGGTGGGCACCAGCATCACGAGTCCCGAGGCCAGCGCCACCTCCACGATCCACGACAACCAGGTATAGGTCGACCCCAGCAGGCCCAGGGCCACCGCCTTGCGCTCCAGGTACGGCGCCTGCGCCAGCAGCACCACCGACGCCAGTGCAGAGATGCCGATACCCATCTGCAGCCAGGACAGTGCCCGCAACGTGGCGGCCCGGGCCGCCACGAAGCGGGCGAACAGGAAGCTGCCGAGCACCAGGCCACCCAGAAACGAAGCCAGCATGATGGAGAGCGAGTAGGTGAATCCGGTGTGCAGCACGGTCACCAATCCACGGGTCCACAGGACCTCGTATCCCAGCGCCGCAAAACCCGAGACCGCCGACGCCGCCAGGACCAGCCGGACGATGCCGCGGGTGGGCGCGGACGTGGGCGGCGGAGCGGGCTGTGGGTCGCCGGGTCCGGCCTCCTCCTGCCGCGACAGCCAGGCGGCGGCAGCCGCGATGGACAGGTTCAGCAACCCGGCAAACCACACCGTGCCGCGCAACCCCAGCCAGGAGATGAGGACAAAGCCGCCCACCAGCGCCCCCAGCGCAGCGCCCAGCGTGTTGTAGCCGTAGACCCGGCCCAGGTCCCGGCCCAGCCACCGGTCGTCCCGCACCAGCACCCGACACATGGCGGGCAGCGTGGCGCCCATCAGGAAGGTCGATGGCAGCACCAGGAGAGCACAGATCACCGCCCGCGCCAGCAGGTGAACCCCGCCGGGGAGTTCGGCTCCCTGTCCCCAGGCCACGTAGAGCCGGTGAACGCCCTCCAGGACGAACGGAAACAGCAGCGCCAGCAGGCCGGTGCCGGCCTCCAGCGCGGCGTAGATGCGCAGCGGTCGCCGGGCTCGATCGATGGCACCCCCCAGCACCCATGCGCCCAGGGCCAGCCCCCCCAGGAACGCCGCCAGGACGGTGGCCACGGCGTAGGTGGAGACGCCCAGGACAAGGGACAGCCGCCGCGTCCAAGCCACCTGGTAGATGAGGGCCGCGAGGCCTGAGAGCGTGATCAGGAGGAGGAACGCCCGTCGCTGCGCTGCCTGCTGGTCGGCGATGGGAACGTCTGCCAAGGACATCCTTTCCCGGGCCCGGGCCGAAGAAGCCCGAGGCTGAGGGGGTCATTCTATCCGGCTCACCGCAGCTCGTGGTCCCGGTCCGGCAGGACTTCCACCTGTTCACCGAGGTCCGCCCCCTGATCCGGAGGCAGGCGGATCATCGCGTTGGCCCCCCGCCAGGCCACCAGATCGCCGGAACCGCGGTGCCCCACCGGGGCCACCTCGAAGCCGCCCTCGCCCCAGGTGATGCGCCCGGGGTGGTAGCACTCCCTGCCGGCAGTGGGCTTCAGCGCCCCCGTGAGGCGTGCACGCACCTGGCGGCTGCGATCCTGCGTCGCCCCCTGCATGCGGCGCAATGCCGGCGCCACCAGGAGCCGGAACATCACCAACCCCGACACCGGGTTGCCCGGCAGGCCGAATACCAGGGTGGTCCTTCCACCCGAGCTGCGCACGCCGAACACCGTCGGCTTGCCCGGCTTGACCGCCACCTTCTCGAACAGGATCTCCACGCCGGCACGCTGCAGGGCATCGGTGACCAGATCGTACTTGCCCATGGAGACGCCGCCGCCCAGCAGCAGGACGTCGTGGACCAGCCCGGCGGCGATTTTTCCGTCCAGCGCCGCGGCATCGTCCCGGCCGATGCCGAGGTAGAACGGCAGGCAACCCTCCTCCTGGATCTGCTGGTACAGGCTGTAGCCGTTGGTGTTGCGGATCTGACCCGGACCAGGCTGTGCCCCGGGCTCCACCAGCTCGTCGCCGGTGGGGAGGATGGCCACGCGAGGACGACGACGGACCGGGACCATCACCACCCCGGCCCCTGCCAGAAGTCCCACCTCGGCGGCCCCGATGCGCTGTCCACCCGGCAGCAACGCGTCCCCCTTGGCGAGATTCTCTCCCCGCCGGCGCACGTGGCTGCCCGCGTCCACCGGATCGAGGACCCGCACGCGCGCATCGCCGTCGTCGGTGCGCTCCACCCTCTGCACGGCATCGGCGCCGGCGGGGAGCAACGCCCCGGTCATGATGCGCGCCGCCTGGCCCGGCCCCACGTGGAACTCCGGGACAACACCTGCAGCGATCTCCCCCACCACCTCGAGCTCCACCGGAGCCCCGGCCACGTCGGCGGCGCGAACGGCGTAGCCATCCATGGCCGAGACATCCGCCGGGGGCTGATCCACGTCGGAGGTGACCGCCTGCTGCAGCCAGCAGCCGCCGGCGTCGGCCAGCGCCACACGCTCCTGCTCCATCCCCGGCGCGCGCTGCAGCACCTTCTCCAGCGCCTGTTGCAGCGTGATCATCGCCGTGGGCTCCGCGTGCGGCAGGTCACGATGCGCGGGATGCCCTGAAAGTCCGGCCGGGCCGCCGGCTCCCGGTAACTCATGCTGCTGCGGATCATCTGCCGCACGGCGCTCCACTGACCCAGCCCGATCTCCAGCACCAGCCAACCCCCCGGCACGAGGTGGCGTGGCGCGGCATCCACCAGTCGCCGGATCACCTCCAACCCCGTGGCGCCCGCGACCAGCGCGTCCTGGGGCTCGTGGTCACGCACCTCCGGGGCCAGACCCCTGTGCTCCGAGGCGGTGACATACGGTGGATTCGAGACGATCAGATCCAGAGGCGCCCGTCCGTTGTCCAGGGGCTGCAGCAGATCACCTTGCAGCCACTCGATGCTTGCCTCGGGAGCCAGGCGACGCGCATTGGCCGCGGCCACCTGCAGGGCATCCGCCGAGAGATCGATTCCCACCATCTGCACGCCGGCCATCTCCAGGGCCAGCGAGATGGCAATGCATCCGGAGCCGGTGCCCACGTCGGCGATGCGGGCCGACCGTCCCAGTGCCAGTTCCCGACAGGCCTCCACCGCGTCCTCGGTCTCCGGCCGTGGGATGAGGACGCGCGGGTCCACATGAAACTCCCGCGAGCGAAACTCTTGCACGCCGGTGAGGTACTGCAGCGGCTCGCCCTGGACGCGTCGGCGCAGCAGGGATTCCACGGTCGCGGCCGCCTGCGCCTCCACGGGCTTGCGGTCCGTGGTCAGCAGGCGCATCCGGTCGCATCCCAGCACGTGACCGACGAGCAATTCCGCCTGCAGCCGCGGCCCATCGACCCCGGCACGTCGCAGCCGGCGGGCCGCCTCATCCAGCAGGTCTGCGCGGCTGGCGGTGGGCATGACCATGGGGGTGGAGGCGGCCACGGCGGCCTCAGATCTCGACCTGCGCCTTGAGCTTCTCGGCCTGGTAATGACGCAGCAACGGGTCGATGAGCCCGTCCAGCTTGCCGTCCAGGATGGATTCCAGGTGATGCAACGTGAGCTGGATGCGATGATCCGAGACGCGGTTCTGGGGGAAGTTGTAGGTGCGGATCTTTTCCGAGCGATCACCGGAACCCACCATCCCGCGGCGTTCCTTGGCGATCTCCTCCTGCTGCTCGCGAATTCTGAGGTCCAGGAGGCGCGAGCGCAACACGCGCATGGCCTTGGCCTTGTTCTTGTGCCAGGATTTTTCGTCCTGCTGCGAGACCACGATGTTGGTGGGCAGATGGGTGATGCGCACTGCGGAGTAGGTGGTGTTCACGCTCTGGCCGCCGGGCCCGGAGGCGCAGAAGGTGTCGATACGCAGCTCCTTTTCCTCGATATGCACGTCCACGTCATCGGCCTCGGGCAGCACCGCCACCGTGACCGCGGAGGTGTGCACGCGCCCGGACGACTCCGTCTGCGGCACGCGCTGCACCCGGTGCACGCCGCTCTCGTGGCGCAGGCGGCTGTAGGCTCCCTTGCCGTGGATCTCCAGGATGGCCTCCTTGATCCCGCCCACCTCGCTGGCGCTGGTGTAGATCACCTCCGACTTCCAGTCCCGGGTCTCGGCGTAGCGCCCGTACATGCGCAGAATCTCCTGGGCGAACAGCGTTGCCTCGTCACCCCCGGTGCCGGCACGGACCTCCAGGATGACGTTCTTCTCATCGTTGGGGTCCTTGGGGATCAGCAGGGCGCGCAGCTCGTCTTCGAGCTGACCGCGGCGCTCCTCCAGCCGATGCGTCTCCTGGCGCGCCATCTCGGCCATCTCCGCGTCGTCCTCCTTCTCCATCTCCTGTGCTTCAGCCAGCTCCCGCTCCAGCGTGCGGAGCTCCTGAACATGCTCGACGATGGGCTCCAGCTCGGCGAAGGCCTTGGCATACTCCTGGTACAGCTTGAGATCGGCCAGTACGGACGGGTCCGCCAGGGAGTTGCTCAACTCCTCGTGCCGTCGGACCAGCGAATCCAGGTTGGCAAAGGGGGTGCGTTCCCGGCGGGATGAATCCGGGGGCTGCTCGGGCATCAGGCGGGAGCCTTATCTCCCTCGTCCCCGTCCGAGTCCTTGAGGCCATAGCGCCGCTTGAAGCGCTCCACCCGACCGGTGGAGTCGATCAGCTTCTGCTTGCCGGTGAAGAAGGGGTGGCAGGCCGAACAGATCTCGACGCGGATCTCGGGCCGCGTGGAATGGGTCTCGAAGGAGTTGCCGCAGGCGCACACGATGGTCAGCGCGTGCAACTCGGGATGAATTCCTTCTCTCATGGCACACTCCTGAAAAATCCGGCCACGGGCCGGGCGGCGACCGCTCAGAGACTTACTGATGGGCGGAAGATAGTGGGATTCTAGCACAGGGAACGCGCCCCTTCCACGACCCCCCGAGAAGGTCATTACCCCTTTCCTGACAGACTCTTAGGCCGCCACCGACATGGACGCGAGGAACTCCTCGTTGGTCTCCGAGCGCGACAGCTTGTCGATGAGCAGCTCCATGGCTTCCATGGGCGAGAGCTGGTCGAGCACCTTGCGCAGCACCCAGATGCGGTCCAGCTGCTGCTGCGGCAGCAGCAGTTCCTCCTTGCGGGTGCCGGAGCGGGCGATGTCGATGCACGGGTATACCCGCCGGTCGGCGAGCTTGCGCTCCAGGGTGATCTCCATGTTTCCCGTGCCCTTGAACTCCTCGAAGATGACGTCGTCCATGCGGCTGCCGGTATCGAGCAGGGCCGTGGCGATGACGGTGAGGCTGCCGCCCTCCTCCACGTTGCGGGCCGCCCCGAAGAAGCGCTTCGGGCGCTGCAGCGCGCTGGCGTCCACGCCGCCCGAGAGCACCTTGCCGCTGGATGGCATCACGGCGTTGTAGGCCCGCGCCAGCCGGGTGATGCTGTCCAGCAGGATCACCACGTCCTTCTTGTGCTCCACCAACCGCTTCGCCTTCTCCCCCACCATCTCCGCCACCTGGATGTGGCGCGCCGGCGGCTCGTCGAAGGTCGAGGCGATGACCTCGCCCTCCACCGAGCGCTGCATGTCGGTGACCTCCTCCGGGCGCTCGTCGATGAGCAGCACCAGGAGGGTCACCTCGGGATGGTTGATGGCGATGGAATTGGCGATGCTCTGCAGCAACATGGTCTTACCGGTGCGGGGCGGCGAGACGATGAGACCGCGCTGGCCCTTGCCGACGGGGTTCAGGATATCCAGGATGCGTCCGGAGATGTTCTCCCTGGTCGTCTCCAGGCGCAACATCTCGCTCGGGTAGAGCGGCGTCAGGTTGTCGAACAGGATCTTGTTGCGGCTCATCTCGGGGCTCTCGGTGTTCACCGCCTCCACCTTGATGAGGGCGAAGTAACGCTCGGACGATTTGGGAGGCCGGATCTGTCCGGAGACCGTGTCCCCGGTGCGCAGACTGAACTTGCGGATCTGCGACGGTGAGACGTAGATGTCATCGGGGCCGGGCAAGTAGTTGTACTCCGGCGCCCGCAGGAAGCCGAACCCGTCGGGAAGCCGCTCCAGCACACCCTCCGAGAAGATCAGGCCGCTCTTCTCGGTCTGCACCCGCAGGATCTCGAAGATCATCTCCTGCTTGCGCAACCCTGTCGCGCCGGGCACCTTCAGATCCCGGGCGAGCTTGGTGAGCTCCACGACGCTCTTCTCCTTCAGGGCTTTCAGGTCCAGTGTCTTGGTCGCCATACCTTCCTCTCCCTTGCGGCCGGGGCTCATCGACGATTCTCCGCGGCGGTCGGCTGCCCCTGCTGCCCCGCGGCGCTGACGCGCCTCTCGATCTCCTTCCACAGCAACGCAATCCCGGTGCCCTTGCGCGACGACGTGAGGACGATGGGTTCGTCCTCGGCCAAGCCAAGGACCTCACGACAGCGGCCCATGCACCGGGTGCGTTCACTCTGCGACAGCTTGTCCACCTTGGTGAGCACCACCCGGAAGTCAATGTGCTCGCCCTGCAACCATTCCACCAGCTGCACATCCCGGGGGGTGGGCGCGTGGCGCGAGTCCACCAGCTGCCACACCAGGCGCAACGGATCCCGCCCCACCAGGTACGACTGCACCAGCGGTTTCCAGGATTCCTTGAGCGAACTGGAAACCTTCGTATAGCCGTAGCCGGGCAGATCCACGAACAGGACACGGCGGTTGAGCTCGAAGAAGTGGATGCTGCGCGTGCAGCCGGGGGTGGAGCTGATGCGCGCCAGAGTTTTTTGCCCCACCAGCGCATTGAGCAGGCTGGACTTGCCCACGTTGGAACGGCCCACGAAGGCGAACTCCGGCAAACGGGCGCGCGGGAAGTCGGCCTTCCGGGATGCTCGCACTACGCGATGGGCTTCGGTGATGCGCATGGCGTGGCTGTCTAGCGGGGTCACTTCTATTGAAGAGCATGGCGGGCCGTGCAGGCCCGCCTCGAGCCCAAGCTGTCCGGCAGAACGCCGGAGAGCAATCAGTGCATCAGGGGGCCTTCGGGGGCGTCCTTGTCGTCCTTTGGGTAACCGCCCTTGAGCTTCTGCAGGCTGGGTAGTTCGCCCTCCAGGGCGATCTCGAGGACCTCATCCATGGTCTCCACCAGCTTGAACTCCAGGTACTTCTGGATCTCCGGCGGGATATCCGCCAGGTCCTTCTCGTTGTCGCGCGGCAGGATGATGGTCCGGATGCCGATGCGGTGTGCCGCCAGGACCTTCTCCTTCAGGCCACCGATGGGCAGCACCTTACCCCGCAGCGTGATCTCGCCGGTCATGGCCACATCCTTGCGAACCGGGATGCGCGTCAGCAGCGACACCATCGCCGTGGCGATGGTGATCCCGGCGGAGGGTCCGTCCTTGGGGATGGCGCCCTCGGGCACGTGCACGTGGATGTCGCGCCGGCGGTAGAAGTTCTCCTCCACGCCCAGAGTGGCAGCGCGGCTGCGAATGTAGGACAGCGCTGCCTGCGCCGACTCCTGCATCACGTCGCCCAGCTTCCCGGTGAGTATCAGCTGTCCCTTGCCGGGCATCATGCTGGCCTCGGTGGAGAGGATCTCGCCGCCCACCTCGGTCCAGGCCAGGCCGGTGGCCAGGCCGATCTCGCTCACGCGGTCCCTATCCTTCTGGTGGTAGCGCGGCACCCCCAGCAGGTCCGTGAGCTTGTCCGGCGTCACCTCCATCGCCTTGTCCTTCTTGCAGCCGTCCTGCACCACCCTGCGGGCCAGCTTGCGGCATATGGACGCCAGCCCGCGCTCCAGGCCACGCACGCCGGACTCGCGGGTGTACTTCTCCACCACGTCCTTGAAGACGTCATCGTCGAAGGTGACCTTGTACTTGTCCAGGCCGTGCGCCTTGAGCTGCTTGGGCAGCAGGAACTTCAGCGCGATGTTGACCTTCTCGTCCAGGGTGTAGCCGGCGATGCGGATGATCTCCAGCCGGTCCTTGAACGCCGGCGGGATGGTGTGCAGCACGTTGGCGGTGGCGATGAACATCACCTGCGACAGGTCGTACTCGGTGTCCAGGTAGTGGTCCAGGAATGCGTGGTTCTGTTCCGGGTCCAGCACCTCCAGCAGGGCCGCCGAGGGGTCGCCCCGGAAGTCCATGCTCATCTTGTCCACCTCGTCCAGAAGGAACACCGGGTTCTTGGTGCCCGCCTTGCGCATGCGCTGGATGATCTGGCCGGGGAAGGCGCCGATGTAGGTGCGCCGGTGGCCGCGAATCTCGGCCTCGTCGCGCACGCCGCCCAGTGACAGGCGCACAAAGTGGCGCCCCGTGGCGCGCGCGATAGAGCGCGCCAGGGAGGTCTTTCCCACCCCGGGCGGGCCCACGAAGCACAGAATCTGGCCCTTGGTGTTGCGCACCAGGCGGCGCACCGCCAGGAACTCCAGAATGCGCTCCTTGACCTTCTCCAGGCCGTGGTGGTCGGCGTTGAGGATGTTCTCGGCCTTGTTGATGTCGCGCAGTTCGCGAGTGCGCTTCTGCCACGGCACCGCCAGCAGCCACTCCAGGTAGTTGCGGGAGACGGTGGCCTCGGCGGAGACCGGCGGCATCACCTCCAGGCGCTTGAGTTCCTGCTGGGCCTTCTCCTGCGCCTCGGCCGGCATCTTGGCCTCCTCGATCTTCTGCCGGAACTCATCCACCTCATTGATGCGATCCTCCTTGCGGCCCATCTCCTGCTGGATAGCCTTCATCTTCTCGGAGAGGTAGTACTCCTTCTGGGCCTTCTCCATCTGCTTCTTGACGCGGTTGTGGATCTTGCGGTCCACGCGCAGCTTGTCGATCTCCTTCTCCAGCACGGAGAGGATGGCAGTCAGGCGATCCTTGGGGCTGAACGTCTCCAGCAGGTTCTGCTTCTCCTCCACCGCGATCTGCAGATGCGCAGCCATGGTGTCGGTGAGGCGGCCGGGCTCGGACACCCGGATGGTGGAGATCATGGTCTCGTACGGCAGGCTGGGGCTCAGCTTGACGTATTTCTCGAACAGCGAGACGCCCTTCTGCATCTCGGCCTCGAGCTCCGGTGTCAAGTCCTCACGGCGGTCGATGACCTTGAGCAGGGCCATCAGCATGTCGTTCTCTTCCTGGAGCTCGATGATGCGGCCGCGGGAGACACCCTCCACCAGCAGCTTGATGTTGCCGTTGGGCAGCTTCAGGCTCTGCACGATGTTGGCCACCGTGCCGATGACGTTGATGTCGTCCGGCTTCGGACCGTCCACCTTCGCATCGCGCTGGGTGGCCAGGAAGATCTTCTTGTTATGCAGCAGCGCCTGCTCCACGGCGAGCAGTGACGACCGTCGGCCGACCACGAACGGCACCATGGTGTAGGGGAATACCACGATGTCGCGCAGGGGCACCAGCGGCAACGACTCCAGATTGTCGTGCTTGTCGATGAAGGAAGAACCGATCATGGTTTGGGGTTCCCGTGCGGGACGGAGTTAGACCGCTTTCTGGAGCAGGGAGATGGGATTGATCTTGTTGTCCACCACTTCGCGGTTGATCACGCATTCCTCGACGTCATTGAGCGACGGCAACTGGTACATGATGTCCAGCATCATGTCCTCCAGGATCATCCGCAGGCCGCGGGCCCCGATCTTGCGGTCCATGGCCTTCTCGGCGATGGCCTTCAGGGCTCCGTCGGTGAACTTGAGGCTCACGTTCTCGTACTCGAAGATGCGCTGGTACTGCTTGGTCAGGGCGTTGCGCGGCTTGGCGAGGATCTCCACCAGCGAGGCAACATCCAGATCCTCCAGGGTGGCCACCACCGGGAGCCGGCCCACGAACTCGGGGATGAGGCCGTACTTGATGAGGTCCACGGGCTCCACCTGCGACAGCATCTCGGAGTTGTGCTCCCTGGTGCGCTTCTCGCTCTCGAAGCCGATCTGATTCTTGCCCAGCCGCTGCGCGATGATCTCATCCAGGCCGATGAAGGCGCCGCCCACCAGGAACAGGATGTTGGTGGTGTCCACCGGAATGAACTCCTGCTGCGGGTGCTTGCGCCCCCCCTGCGGCGGGACGTTGGCCACGGTCCCCTCGAGAATCTTCAGCAGAGCCTGCTGCACCCCCTCACCCGAGACGTCACGCGTGATGGAGGGCGAGTCGCCCTTGCGGCAGATCTTGTCGACCTCGTCAATGTAGACGATGCCGCGCTGGGCCTTCTCCACGTCGTTGCCTGCAGCCTGCAGGAGCTTGAGGATGATGTTCTCCACATCCTCGCCCACGTAGCCGGCCTCGGTGAGGGTGGTGGCATCGACGATGGCGAACGGGACCGACAGCAGTTTGGCCAGGGTCTGGGCCAGAAGGGTCTTGCCGGTGCCGGTGTTGCCGATGAGCATGATGTTGCTCTTGGCGATCTCCACCTCGCCCTTGCGCTTGGACATCTCCAGGCGCTTGTAGTGATTGTAGACCGCCACGGCGAGCTTCTTCTTGGCCCGGTCCTGCCCGATGACGTACTCGGCCAGGAAGTCCTTGATCTCCATGGGAGTGGGGATGTGGGACTTGGTCTTCTGCTCCTGGGTATCACGCTCCTCGGCGATGATATCCAGGCAGATATCGACACACTCGTCGCAGATGTAGACGGTGGGCCCGGCGATGAGCTTCTTCACGTCCCGCTGGTTCTTGTTGCAGAAAGAGCAGCGGAGAACGTCGGTTTCGCCCTTCTTCCTCGGCATGCCTCACCTCGAAATGTTACTCGTGCTTGGAGATCACCTGGTCCAGAATCCCGTATTCCTTGGCCTGCATGGCGGGCATGATGAAATCCCGCTCCGTGTCCCGCTGGATGTCCTTCAGCGCACGATCCGTATGGCTCTCCAGGATCTCGTTGAGCCGCTGACGCAGCCGCAGGATCTCCTGCGCCTGGATGTCGATATCCGTCGCCTGCCCCGAGACACCGCCCATGGGCTGGTGGATGATGACGCGTGAGTTGGGCAGGCCGAAGCGCTTGCCCTTGTTGCCCGCCGCCAGCAGCACCGCGGCCATGCTGGCCGCCTGTCCCACGCAGTAGGTGGAGATATCCGGCCGGACGAACTGCATGGTGTCGTAAATGGCCAGGCCGGCCGTGACCGAACCACCGGGACTGTTGATGTAGAAGGAGATGTCCTTCTCCGGATCCTCCGCCTCCAGGAACAGCATCTGCGCGATCACCACGTTCGACATGCTGTCGTCGATGGTGTCGCCGATGAAGATGATGTGGTCCTTCAGCAGCCGCGAGTAAATATCATACGACCTCTCGCCCCTGCTCGTCTGCTCCACCACAAAGGGAATCAACGTCATCGACACACCTCACCCTTCAAATCAGGGCCTTGTCACCTGTTCATAATATTAGCACTACCCTCAACCAAGTCAAGGGACCTTTGCCGTAACATCTTTATTTTCAAGGATTCCAGACGTCCCTCCTGGTGCAGCCGCGCCTTGAGGGCGACCGCGGAAGTCTTCGATCGCTCGGCCTCTCCGCGCAGCGCATCGAGGATCTCGGCGTCGGTGATCTCCATTCCCTCGGCCCGGGCAATATCATCCAGCAGCATGTCGGCACGGACACGACGCTCGGCATGCGGGCGCATCTCCTCGCGCTTGGCCTTCCAGTCCATGCCGGACTCGCCGGGGTCCATGCCGCTCCGGGCCATGGACTCCGCCAACCGGTGCAGCATGCGGTCCAGCTCCTGATCCACCAGCACGTCCGGTGCGGTGACGTCATGGGAGTCCACCAACTGGGTCAGCAACTGCTCGATGACCTCCTCGTCGGCCTGCTGGTCGGCGCGGCGGTTCAGGTCCTGCGCGAGTCTGTTGCGCAGGTCCTCCATGGACTCGAAGTCCCCCTGCTCCTTCGCGAACGCGTCATCCAGCTCCGGCAAGACCTTCCGGCGGATGGCCCGCAGCGTGAGCTCGTAACGCCGGCCGGCCGGATTCTCTTCCGGCGTGCCCTCCTGGGGCGGGCCGGCAGGCACGGTGATCTCGCGGCTGGAGCCGACTTCCAGGCCGACGAGCTGCGAGCGCAGGTCCTCGGGCACGCCGCCCTCCCGGACATCGAGCTGCACGTTCGTGCGTGGCTCGCCCACAGGCTTGCCCTGGTCGTCCAGGGGCTGCAGGTCCGCCACCGCCACGTCCTCCTCGGCCAGCGCGCGTCCCTCCACCGCCTGCAGGTGGCCGGACGCCTCGCGCAGCGACTGCAGGTGGCGCTCCATCACCTCGTCGTTGACCTCGGCCCGCCGGCGCATCACCTCCAGCCCCTTGTACTTGCCGAGGTCGATGGAGGGCCGGATGTCGAAGGTGACGCGGAACTTCAGCGGCTCACCCTCCTTGCAGCTCACCTCCTCCACCGCTGGAGCATTCAGCGGCACCAGCGAATGCTCCTCGATGAGCTTCCAGGTGGAATCCTTGGTCAGGCTCTCCACCACCTCCTCCCGGATCTCCCTGGCGAAGCGCTTGCGGATCAGCGCCGCCGGCGTCTTCCCCTTGCGGAACCCGGGGACGGAGGCGCGCTGCGCGTACTTGCGCGCCACCTGTCGGCGCTCCTTCTCCACCTCCTCGGCGGGGATCTCCACCTCGAGGGTGCGCCTGGACGGTGTGGGCTCGAGAACGGTTGCTTTCATGGGACGACGTACTCCCGCGGGACGGGCCGGCGGCTGCACCGGCGAGTCATGGAAATGAGCTGGCGGAGAATGGTGCGAAAGGCGGGACTCGAACCCGCAAGGGTTTCCCCACTGGATCCTAAATCCAGCGCGTCTGCCAGTTCCGCCACTTTCGCGCCGGCAACAGGTTGGTGAGCCGCCGGGGAATCGAACCCCGAACCCTCAGATTAAGAGTCTGATGCTCTGCCAATTGAGCTAGCGGCCCACCCGCTGCCACTACCAGGGCCGAATGCTCAGAGCCGACCATGGCTGCGACATCTATTACTGCATTGGTACGCCCGGTAGGATTCGAACCTACGACCTTCGGATTCGAAGTCCGGCGCTCTATCCACTGAGCTACGGGCGCTCGTCTCGTCGCACTACATCATGTTGGTGTGGGGTGGATGGTGGGATTCGAACCCAC
>CBDVAL010000079.1:0-13767 GCA_965371955.1 uncultured bacterium
ACACATCGGGTTGCAACTGCTTCATACCCAGGGAGAGCCGCTGGTTCTCCGAGTCGATCTTCAGGATGACCGCCTCGATGGTATCGCCCTTCTTGATCACCTCCGAGGGATGCTTGATACGCTTGGTCCACGACATGTCGGAGATGTGCACCAGGCCATCGATGCCCTCCTCCACCTCCACGAAAGCGCCGAAGTCGGTGAGGTTGCGGACCTTGCCGGAGATGGTGGAACCAACCTGGTAGCGGTCGGCGATCAGGTCCCACGGGTTGGGCCCCACCTGCTTGAGCCCCAACGACAGCCGGCGCTGCTCCAGGTCCAGATCGAGGATCTTGGCCTCGATGGTCTCACCCACGGTGACCACCTTGGATGGATGCTTCACCTTCTTGCTCCAGGACATCTCCGAGACGTGGATCAGTCCCTCGACACCTTCCTCGAGTTCCACGAAGGCGCCGTAGTCGGTGAGGTTGACCACCTTTCCCGTGACATGGGAACCCAGCGGATAGCTGTTCCCCACGCGGTCCCAAGGATCGCGGGAAAGCTGCTTGTGACCCAGTGACACCCGCTCGGTACTGCGGTCGAACTTCAGTACTACCACGTCCGCTTCCTCGCCGATGGAGAATTTCTCGGACGGATGGTTGATCCGGCCCCAGGACATGTCGGTCAGATGCAGCAATCCGTCGATGCCGCCGAGGTCGATGAAGGCGCCGTAGCCGGTGAGGTTCTTCACCACGCCGCGGATTACCTTGCCCTCGGTCAGGTTGAGCAGGGTCTCCTTCTTCTTCTCGGCGTTCTCCTCGTCGATGACGGCCTTGCGCGACAGGACGATGTTGCCCCGGCGCTTGTTGACCTTGATCACCCGCATGCGGAATTCCTGGCCCTTGAGCTGGTCCAGGTTGCGAACCGGGCGCACATCCACCAGCGAGCCCGGCAGGAATGCACGCACACCGATGTCCACCGCCAGGCCACCCTTGATGCGCTCGATGACATGGCCGGTGACGACCTCTCCGGTCTCGAAGGCCTTCTCGACGCGCTCCCAGACCTGCATCTTCTCGGCCTTCTCCTTGGAGAGGACGACGTAGCCTTCCTTGTCTTCGGTCTTCTCCAGGAGAACATCGATCTCGTCGCCCGGGGCAACGCTGACATTCCCATTGTGGTCGGTGAACTCGTCGAGGTCAATGAGTCCCTCGCTCTTGTAGCCCACGTCCACCACCACTTCGTTGGGGAGAACCTTGAGCACCTTACCCTTGACCACAGCCCCTTCCTTCAGGCTGCGGAACTTGGCGTCGTATTCCTCCAGCATCTTTTCGAAATCTTCGTTCCCCTCGTCATCATCCGAGGCGGCGCCACCGTCGCCGGGCTCCATGACATCGGGGGTGTCCGACTGGGCGCGATCTTCGGCGCTGCCTACCTTCGCCTCGTTGATCTCCGGGCCCGTCGGCTCGTTTTGTAAATCCATGGAAAGAGTTCCCTTCTGTGGCAGGACACATGACAGAGACCGACTATCCAGCCTTGCCCTGCATCCCGTTTTTTTTCAATCTGAAGGACAGAGTATAGAGGGCGCTATGCCTCCTGTCAACCGGAAGATCCTTTTATTTCACTCACATACAAGACGATGCCCGTCCCGGACGGAGGGGGGTTTCAACGTCTTCGCTTTACTTTCGACGTCGGTACAGGGGGCGCTGGTGGCAGGCACCGGGCCATTCTCTCAGGGCCGTTTCAGCGCACGGTCAAAGGCCTCCAGGACACGCTGGTTCTCCTCCCTCGTGCCCACCGAGACTCGCAGACCCTGCTCGATATCGTAGCCATCCATGGGTCGGACGATGACGCCCAGATTCAGCAATCGCTTGAACGCGGCGCGTGCCGGCTGCGCCACCTCCACCAGGACGAAGTTCGTCACCGAGGGCGTCACGCGGAAGCCGAGCTGGCTCAGCCCCTCCTGCAGAACTTTCAAGCCCTCGCGATTGCGCTTGCGCGACAGCTCCAGATGGTCCCGATCCTCCAGCGCGGCCAACGCCGCGATCTGTGCCAAGGAGTTGGTGTTGAACGGCGAGCGGACCTTGTTCACTTCCGTTACCACCCATCGCGGGGCGATGGCGTATCCGATCCGCAATCCGGCCAGACCATAGATCTTCGAGAAGGTCCGCAGTACCACCAGCGGTGCACCCTGGCGCACCAGCGGCAGGGTGGCGGGATAGTCCGCGAACCCCTCCGCGTACTCACGGTACGCCTCGTCCACTACCAGCAAGGTCCCCTCGGGCACAGCGTCGAGCAGCCGTTGCAGCGGCGCAGCGCCCACGCACGTTCCCGTGGGGTTATTGGGGTTGGCAACGAAGATCAGGCGTGTCCGGCCGTTCACTGCGCGCGCCATGGCGTCCAGATCATGAGTGCGCCCCTTCATGGGCACCATGATGGCGTTGCCGTTCACCGCCTGGACGGCGATGGAATACATGATGAACGCCTGCTCGGAGATCACCGCGTTCCCGTCGTGTCCGAGATAGGATCGCGCCAGGATCTCCACCAGTTCGGTAGAGCCGTTGCCCAGCACGATCTGATCCTCCGAGACTCCGTTCTTGTCGGCCAGCGCATGGCGCAGGTAGTAGCCCCCTCCATCGGGATAGCGATTGGCGCCAGCGATGGCGCGTTGCAACGCCTTGACCGCCAGCGGTGAGGGTCCCAACGGATTCTCGTTGGAGGCCAGCTTGATGGTGCCGGACAGACCCAGTTCCCGCTCTAGCTCCTCCACGGGTTTGCCGGGCTCGTACGGCCTGATCTGTCGAATGTGCTCGGGCGGCATCAAGGGCATCGCAGGCTCCCCCCCCTCATCTTGCCGACGGCCGTGCAGCGCGCGTCCGCGGTCCGCGGCGGCTCGCCGGCAGCTTGCTGGAGGCCCTCTTGTCGCCGTGGCCGTATGCCTGGCGATGCAGTGCCGCCACCTCCCGCGGGCGCAACTCGCGCGACTGCCCCGGCTGTAGTTCACCCAGGGATACCGGCCCCACCTGGACACGGCGCAGCTTCTGCACCGGGTGGCCCAGTTGCTGGAACATGCGGCGGATCTGGTTGCGGCGGCCCTCATGCAGCGTGACCTCGACCCAAGCGTTGCCACTGTGCGCGCCGGTAGTGCGGCGCAGCACCGCCCGGGCAGGACGGGTCCGCCGTCCATCCAGATGCATGCCAGCGCAGAAGCGGCCGAGGGCGGTGCCGTCCGGAATCCCGCGGACCTTGACCATGTAGGTCTTGTCCACGCCGGAGCCCGCGCGCATCACCGCGTCTGCCAGGTCGCCGTCATTGGTAAGCAACAGCAGCCCCTCGGAGTGGAAGTCCAGCCGTCCCACCGGGTAGAGTCGCTCCCCCACCGAGGGCAGGAAATGCGCCACCGTGGCACGTCCTTGCGGATCGCTCAGCGAGGTGACCACACTGCGCGGCTTGTAGAGCGCGAAGATACGCGGCTTTGCCGGCGGGCCCACGCGCTTGCCGTCGACTCGAATGGCATCACGGCGCGGGTCGGCACGGGTCCCCATTTCGCGCACCGCCTTGCCGTTGACGCTCACCCGTCCCTCGCGGATCAGATCCTCGGCCTTGCGCCGGGAGGTGATCCCGGCACGCGAGAGGATCTTCTGCAGCCGCACCCCTTCCACGTTCATTCCTCCTGCTCGCCGGCGATCTCGCCGGGCACATCCTCCATGCCAGGCAACGGCACTTCTTCCATCAGGGCCATGCGTTCTTGCAGCACCCCCTCGAACTCGGCCATGTCGGGCAGATCTTCCAGCGAATCGAGACCGAAGTGCAGCAGAAACTCGCGCGTGGTGCCATAGAGGAACGGCTTGCCCACCACCCGCTTGCGCCCCGTGATGCGCAGCAAGCGCTTCTCCAGCAGGCCCTTCATCACGCCCGACGAGTCCTTGCCGCGAATCTCGGAGAGTTCCGGGCCGGTGACCGGCTGGCGATACGCCACGATGGCCAACGTCTCCAGCGACGCCGGTCCCAGGCGGCGGCGGTTGCGCTGACGCAACAGGGCGCGAATGTAGCGGTCGTATCCACTGCGCGTCACCATGCGGTAGCCGCCGGCCAGCGGCACGATCTGCAATCCCCGGTCCTCGCCGTACGCGCTGCAAAGACGCTGCAGCGCAGGCTCCACCCGGGCCTTGTCCTCCTTGGGCACCGCAGACTGCATCTCCTCCAGCGTTACCGGGTCACCCGCGGCGAACAGCAGCGCCTCGAGAACCGGCACGAGTCCGTCCACGTCCCCCACGGGCACCGCCGCCTCGGGCAATGCCGGCGTGGCGTCGTCAGGCGCCTCTCCGGGATCCAGTGCCTCCAGGGTGTCCTTGCCGTGCTCCAGGTCGTTCATGGCGCTAGCTCCTCTGCGGGCCGCGGCCCCCCGGGCCGGGCCGTCGCCCGGCTCAACCGGATCTCACCGAACGCCTTGCTCTGCCACGCGGTGACCATCTGCAGACGCAACAACTCCAGAAGCGCCAGGAAGGTCACGATGCGATCCCTCTTGGGGTCCGTCCCCGGGAACAACGTGTCGAAGTCCACCAGGTCCCGGCCATCCACGAGGTCCAGTATCTGCCCCATGCGCTCGGGCACCGAGATACCCGCAGGGGAGATGTCCATCCCGCTACCGGCGCCGATGGACTTGAGCAGTCCGCGGAGCGCGCGCACCAGATCATGCAGTGAGACCTCCAGCAGGATCTCACCATCCATGTCCAATCTCTGGGGAGGACGGCCCCACACGGATTCTTGCACGTCGGAGCGTGCCGCCAGTTCCTCCGCAGCGATGAGAAACCGCTGATGCTCCAGCAGGCGCTCGGCAAGATCGGTGCGCGGATCCTCCTCCTCGCCCTCCTCGCCCTCGGGACGCGGCAATAGCATGCGCGACTTGATGTATGCCAGCGTGGCCGCCATCACCAGGAATTCGCCGGCAATGTCCAGGTCCAGATCGCGCATGCTGTTCAGATATTCGTCGTACTGCTGCGCGATCTCGATGACCGGGATGTCATGGATGTCCACTTCATTGATGCGCACCAGATGCAGCAACAGATCGAGCGGCCCCTGGAAGGCGGACAGTTTCACCCGCAGGCCGTGGCGGGCTTCCACCATCTCCGTGGGAGGCAGCCCCGAGACGGACGGGGCGGTCGCTTCTTCGCTGCCCCCGCTCACGGCTCCCGGTGCCGTTGTGGTCTTGTCGCCGGTGCTCATATCAGATGCAATGCCTTGCGCACACGTTGCATGGTCTCCTGCGCCACCTCACGCGCCCGCCGCGCGCCCTCGCGCAGGATATCCCGTACGCTGTCGGGGTCTCTCGCCAGTTGGGCGCGCCGCTCGGCGTGCGGAGCCAGTCGCTGTTCGAGGTTTGCCAGAAGGATCTTCTTGCAATCCACGCAGCCGATGCCGGCCACGCGACACTCCCGGTCCACATGCGCGATCTCATCCGCGTTGCTGAAGACCTTGTGGAAGGCGAAGACAGGGCAGATGTCAGGGTTGCCCGGATCGTTACGCCGCTTGCGCGCCGGGTCGGTGAGCATCTGCAACACCTTGGGGCGGATTTCCTCCGGGGAATCTGCCAGGGAAATGGCGTTGCCGTACGACTTGGACATCTTGCGCCCGTCGGTCCCCGGCAGACGCGCCGCGTCCGTGGTGCACCCCTTGGGCTCCACCAGCGTCGGGCCATAGAGATGATTGAAGCGCCTCACGATCTCACGGGTCAACTCGATGTGCGGCAGCTGATCCTCCCCCACCGGAACCAGCGTCGCATCGTAGAGCACGATATCGGCGGCTTGCAGCACGGGATACCCCAGGAAGCCGTAGGTGGTGAGATCCCGATCCGTGAGCTGCTGCTGCTGTTCCTTGTAGCTGGGCACCCGCTCCAGCCAGGGCACCGGCACCAACATGGAGAGCAGAAGGTGCAGCTCGGCATGTTCGGGCACATTGGACTGCACGAACAGTGTGGATCGCTCCGGATCCAGTCCGGCGGCCAGCCAATCGATGGCCACCTCGAGGATGTTCTGCTGCAGATCCGAGGTGTCGGCGTAGTGTGTGGTCAGGGCATGCCAGTCCACGATGGTGTAGAAGCACTCGTGCTCGTCCTGGAGGTCCACCCAGTTGGACAGCGCGCCCACCAGGTGGCCGAGGTGCAGCTTCCCGGTAGGCCGGTGGCCGGAGAGGATACGGCCCCGCCTGTGGGGCCGGCTGGGTTTGCCGGCCTGCGGCGAGCCCCGCTGCGACTGATCCTGGGTCACGATACGTTCTCCGGGTTGGGCACCGGGGTGCCATGAGCCCCCAGGGCGCTGCAACTCGCGTGAGCGCGGGCCGAGGCGATGCGAGGAACTCAGGGGAATGCGGGAACCATCCGGTAAGCGTCGCCAGGATTCACCGCATCTTGAACGGTATCACAGGTTTAGGCCGGGATCAACGCGGAGTGTCCGATCCCGGGGGCGCTGCGGGAAGGCGGGGGTTGTCACGCAGGTAGCGCTGGATCTTTCTATTGCGGCGGGCCACGAAACGCCGGATCCGATCCTGCATGAACTGCAGGTTGTCGTCCCAGGACCGCTGCGCGGGGTTGGAGACCACCTTGGTCTCCCGGGTCTCGTTGTAGATGGTGAAGCGGTCCTCAACCAACACCCGGTCGCCGTGCATGGGGTCCACCACCGCCACGCGCAACTCGAAGCGCGTGTGGTAGACGTGCGGACCGGAGACGGAGGAAGGCATGTCGACGAACACATCGCGCTCGCCGCTGACCTCCGGGTAGCCACGGCCACGGTCCACCTCGTCGACGATGACCTGGAGGTGCAGGTCCGCCGCGCCGCGCTCCACCGGAGAATGAAGGGCCCCTCGGGCGCCCATCCAGGCCTCGAGCTTGCGCTGCATCTGCTCGATGTAGCTCCGCCGCGACGGCTTGTGGCCGTACTCGACCTCCACCGACAGGCTGTACTCAAGCGGCGGCGGCGATGCATGGCTGGTGGCGCAGGAGAGAAGAACGGTGGTGAGGGCGGCCATCGCCACGGCAGTGTGCGGCTTCAACAGGGGCCCCGGGCCGGGCTCAGCGGGACAGGACATGGAAGCGCAGGCGCGCCACTCCCAATCCAATCTCATCCCCATCCTGGATGGGCGTGGACTCGCCGGTAACCAGGCGGGAACCGTTGACGAACGTCCCGTTCAACGCGCCCACCTCCTCCGTCAGGGTGTAGCCGTTGGGGCCACGCTGGACGCGGGCATGGTGACGCGAGACGGAACGGTTGATGTCGATGGCCGAGACATCCACCTCCGGGCGCATGCCGGTCACCGGATCGAAGCGCCCGATGGCGGCCTCGTCGCTCACCAATGGCAGGTGTACGGTGCCGTCATCGGTGGAAAACGCGGCATGCGCGTCCGGTGACTTGCTGCGCACCTGTTCCAGGGTCTGCGGTGGCACGCTGGGCCGCTGCGGTCGCCGTGGCGCCAGCACGACCGGCTCCGGGGCCGGCGGGATCTCCGCGGCCGGCGGGATCTCCGGGGCCGGCGGGATCTCCGCGGCCGGCGGGATCTCCGCGGCCGGCGGGATCTCCGCGGCCGGCGGAGGGGACGGAATCACCGGCACGTCAGGCGGTGGCACAGGGGCAACCGGGATGGAGCGTCCGGCAACCGGAGGCGGAGGCGGAGCCACCTGCACGGGCTCGGGTGGAGAGGGCTCGGCGGCCTGCGGAGCGGCCGCCACCACCTGCACCTGCGCAAAGCCACCGGCCTCCATTTCCGTCTCTCGCTCCCGCAGCCGCAGAGAGAGCTTGCGCATCATCCGCACGGCAATCTCGATATTGCCGCGGATCATCTTGTCGAACAGTGTCGCGTCAATCTCCACCAGATTGGCGTCTTCGAGGACCACCGCCGACGTGGTGCGGAGTTGCCGCTCCAGCAACAACGACATCTCGCCGAAGAAGTCCCCCTTCTCCAGTACCCCGTATGAGATTCGCTGTCCGTTCACCTCGCGGAACAGTTCCACGGCACCGGACTGGATCACGTACATCATGATCCCGACGTCGCCTTCCTGGTAGACGGCGTCCCCGGAGACGAGATGAAATGTGAACTCCTTGAACGGGTTTGCCACGACGTATCCTCAAGAATTCGCACGGCTTATACGCCACAAGCCAGCGGCAGTCTGCCAGCCAGCCAATGGGTTGTCAAGGAAAGGGCGGTTCCCGGCGGGGTGGAACTGCGCGCCAGGCAAGCAGTCGCGCCGACGGACAGGGTGGGGCTGCCGCGTGGGCATGGCGAACACCGCGCTCAGAGTCGGAGGGTGGCGATGAAGCTCTCCAGCTCCTCTATCAGCGCCGCTTCCTTCTCGGGCGCGGGGCGATCGGCATTCTCCGGGCCCACACCACGGGCCTGGGCGCCGCAGTAGATGACCAGATCGCGCTGCGCGCGCGGGTCGTTCAGCAGATACAGCCGGAACGGACCGGAACCCAGGCGACCTTTCTTCTTGTCCATCCAGCGCCCTTTCGCCACCACCGTGGGCAGCCGGGCCAGCGTCTCCTCCGACCACTCCAGGGACCCCGGCACCACCGCGAAATCGCCCAGCGCGTGAATGCTCTCTTCCAGTTCTTTGGCCGCAATCTCCCGCGTAACCGGGTCCTTGCGGCCACGTTTCTTCGGCATCCAGCGCACCAGGATCTCGCGGAAGTCGCCGGGAAAACCTGCCTGCATCCGAAGCGACCCGTCGGACTCCGGCGTGCCTTCGACCTCGATGATTCCCATGGGGTTGGTGCCGGAGGCCCGATAGTCCAAGGCGCTGAACGCCCAGTCCAGCGCGGCCTGCTTCTTCGGGTTGAGGTTCAACGTGAACCCTGCATAACGCCGGATGTAGTCGGTGATATTGCCGGAGAATCGGCCGAACTGGGTGAGGTCGTGGCCCTCCGCGAATGCCTGGTACTTCTTCGCCTCGTCCCCGATCGTGTACTCGATCTCCACGCCGGGAAACTCCACGGTGCTGGGCCGGCCTGTGAAGCGTAGCTCATAGAACATGGTGGTTGCCTGGAGACCACCCAGGAACCTCTGCTTCATCGCGTACGAACCGTCCACCATCTCCTCCGAGAACCCTTCGGCACGTCGCATGGCCTTGTGGATCTCCGCCGGCGGTGGAGTGAGGGTAAAACCCTCTGGAGGGGCGACACGCAGTGTCAGGTCACGAAGGTCGGATGTGGTGAGGCTCTGAATATAAACGCCGGCCAGGAAATAGATCTTGTTGGTTGCGTCATCGAACATCACATTGTAGGCCGGCCACACCACGAAACTGTCCGAACCCAGCAAGGCGGTTGTCGAGAGGAAGCAAAGCGTGACGACGAGAAGAGTACTGCGGCAACGGATCCTGTTCACGAATCATCCTCCCCATGAACCTTCGAACTCTTCCCTGCCGCATGCGCGAGTAGGCGGCAGGTAGGCCGGTCCATGGAACAATCCTGATCGTGATTCGGATGATATCACATTCGACGTGAGACACGCCGGTTCAGCTGCGTCGGTTGCCTCCCAGCAGGAAGCCCAGCAGCGCGCCACCGAGCCCGAAGAACCCGGCCCAAGAGATCAGATTCGCAAACGCGAACTCGGCGTGCCAGGGTAGCTCCGGTGGGACCCAGACGCCGGCCAGGATGACGCCAGCCGCGGCGCCTGCACCGAGGACACACCCGAGGAGCAGCGCGAGACCCCGACCGCCCCCTGCAGCTTCCTCCTGCCAGTCTGCCGCGAAAGAATGACTGCGCGCCTGCGCGGAAGGATCCAGGAAGGGCTGACGCGCTACGGTCTCCGGAAGCTCGTCCTGCAGAACGTGCGACGTTCCGTCGCGCTCGCCGTTCTCCACGGCGGACGTTTCGGTCTGCCCCAGCGCTGATACCCGTGGCGGAACCCAGACGGCCTCGCTGCACTCCGGGCAGCGGCCGTGGCCGCCATCCGCGGGCAGCAGGGAGCGCTGCACCTGCAATCCGGTCTCGCAATGCGGGCAAAGAAAGGCGCCGGGTTGCACGCGATCGCCACAACCGTCGCAACGCGCGAAGGTCCCCGGATCGCTGTCCGGGTTCGGAAGACTCATGGTGGACGTGCACTCAGGACAGACGGTTTGCATGATTCGCTCTTGCCCCTCTCGCCGCGGACCGACTCTCCGCGGCCTGGGTCTCCTCTCCTCGGCTCAATCCTCCGGCCCCAGAGAGATGTGAAGTCGAAGTCGGTAGCGCTGCACCTGCTGTCCGGCGCGAACCTCGAGTGGGATATGAATCTCTTCCTGGCCTGGCCGGAGTACCACCGGCAAGGACACCTGTGGCACGGGCTCCGCCGTGCTGGGCGTTGCCGTCATCGGCCCGCTGCACAGTCCCAACGGATCGTTCTCCTGCAGCGCTACAGGCGCCGGCGGCTGCGCCCCGGCGGGGATGACTCCCTCCGCAGGGCTCTCCGTCACCCCGGGTGACGGTTCGAACTTCTCGGCTGTGAGCTCGGCCGCCAGGTCCCCCGCGCCGTTCTCCTCGGCGGCATTCGCGCTGTCGGCGCGACGCAGCAACCCTTCGATGATCGATGTCTGCGGTGCAGCGACCTCGGCCGGTGTCTCCTCGGGGCCGGTGCTGACGGATGGCGGGGGCGCGGCCTCCCCTCCAGCTTCGGCTGTGGCGCCCATCGCCGGCAACCCGGACGCGGGGGTCGCGGCCTCGGCAGCCATGCTCGCCGTGACGGGCGGGATTTCCGGCGCCACCGTCTCCACGGGCGGCATATCCACCGCCGGCGGTACAGGCTGCTCCATTGTCGGCGGAGCCATCGCGGCTACGGGCTGCTCCATCGTGGGAGGAACTACCGCGTCCTCCGCCACCACCTGGCTGGACACTGCCTCTACCGCCTCCTCGGCCTGCTCATCGGCATCCTTCGCCTCGTGGCGCTGTTGCAAGCTGCGAATCACCAGCTTGGTGATCCCCTTCAGAGATTCGTGCACACCGATGCCGGTGGTGGCCACGCTCTCGAAGAACGGGGCGTTGTACTTGTTCAACATCTCGTTGAGTTCTTCCAACGGTATGAGATCCGGAAGATCACGCTTGTTGAACTGCAATATCAGCGGCGTCTCGCTGAGATCGATGCCGTTCTCCGCACAGTTCTCCTCGAGGTTGGCAAGGCTCACGATGTTGGCCGCCCTCATGGTCTCCTGGGAATCGGCCACAAACACGATCCCATCGGCGCCCTTGAGCACCAGCTTGCGCGTCGAGTTGTAGAAGACCTGGCCCGGAACCGTATAGAGTTGCACGCGCGTCTTCATCTCGCGAATGTTACCCAGGTCCAGAGGGAGGAAATCGAAGAACAACGTGCGGTCCGTCTTGGTGGCCAACGACAGCATGCGTCCTCTCTGGATGTTCTTCGGCATGTTGTCGTAGATGAACTGCAGGTTGGTCGTCTTCCCGCAGAGACCTGGACCGTAGTACACGACCTTGGCCGTGATCTCCTTGGTCGAATAGTTGAAGAGAACCATGTTTTTTCCTCTCCCAAAAGGGTCTACAGCAGGAGGGGCCCTGGTGCAGGGCGGATGGCAAGGCCTATTTTGGGTCTGCCCTTTGGGACATCGTCCGGTGGACACCGAACGCCAAGCGGGGCAAAAACTTAACTCGCAGGTCGCCAACTGTCAAATCAATAGAGACTTTTTTTGGCCTCGATGTGCAAAGGCGCGCCTAAAGTGTACAGATCACGAACACCACCGCCGCACCCTGCTGGAGGCCCGGCGGGACAGCAGCGCTACTTCTGCTTCCAGTGCAACACCACGGGCGTGCGCTGGAAGCCGAAGTTCTCGCGCAGGCGGTTTTCCAGGTAGCGCCGGTATGAGAAGTGCACAGGCCCCCTGGCATTGGTGAACACCTGGAACCTCGGCGGATGAATGCCGGTCTGCGTCATGTAGAAACACTTGATCCGCTGGCCGTCACGGGTTCGCCCGGGTACCTTCAACCGCTGCAGCATGCGGTTCAGCTCCGAGGAGCGGATCCACACCGAACCACTCTCCCACACCTCCTCCACCGCCGCAAAGATCTTCGTCACGCCCAGACCGGAAAGCGCCGAGATGAACAGCGCCGGCGCGTAGCGCGCGAAACGGAAGCGACGCTCCAGCTGTTCGCGAAACAGGATGCGTGCATCCGTGCCCTTCTTCTGCGTGTCCCACTTGTTGATCAGGATCACCAGGGGCCGGCGGCTGTCGCTGGCCAGACCGGCCACCGTCAGGTCCTGCGCCGTGATGCCCTCGCGCCCGTCCAGCAACAGCAACGCCACGTCGCAGTAACGCAGACTGGCCACCGCCTGCTGCGCGCTGCCGTGCTCCACCCCATCGGCACGGCGTGCCGCGCGCCGGATGCCGGCGGTATCCACCATGCGATAGCGGCGCTCCCCTGCCTGTACCAGCAGGTCCACCGAATCGCGCGTGGTCCCCGGCTCCGGGCTGACGATGGAGCGGTCCTCCCGGGCCAGGTAGTTGAGCAGCGAGGACTTGCCGACGTTGGGCCGGCCGACGATGGCCAGCGACAGGGCAGGCTCCAGGAGTTCGCCCTGCTCCGCCTCGGGAAGCAAGGCCACCAGACGCTCTGCCAGGAGCTCCATGCCGCCACCATGCTCCGCGGAGATGGTCACGAGGTGCTCGAAACCCAGGGCAAAGAACTCCGCTGCCGACTCCTCCAACCCCTCATGATCGACCTTGTTCACCACCAGGATCACCGGGCGGCCGCTGCGGCGCAGCAGGGCGGCCAGGTCACCATCCGCAGGGGTCAGGCCCTCACGAACGCTCACCACCAGCAGGACGACCGCGGCGGCCTCCACCGCCACGCCGGCCTGCAGCTGCACCTGCGCCAGCAATCCGGCGGCCGGGTCGGCATAGATCCCGCCGGTGTCCACCAGGCGGACGAGACGGTCCGCCACCCGTGCCTGCGCCGCGATGCGATCGCGGGTCACCCCCGGGGAGGCGCCTACCAGAGCCCTGCGCTTGCCGAGGAGGCGGTTGAACAGGGTCGATTTGCCCACATTGGGCACGCCCACGATGGCCACCGTCGGCTCCCTCATCGGCCGGGCCCCCGCCCGGATCCCTCAGGGCCCCCCACCGCAGGCCCTATCCGGCGCGGAACGGCCCTGAAGGAATACCGATTGACGAGCGTAAGCCTTTTAGCTAGAATACTTGACATAAACCATTGGTTCCCGAGTTGCAGGAGGGCCGTCGCCATGATCAAAACCGATATTATCAATCAAGTCGCCAAGGCTGCCGATATCACCCGGGTCAAGGCGGTGGTGGCCGTGGAGGCGGTCCTGGACTCGATGAAGCAGTCCATGCGTCTGGGGGAACGTATCGAGCTGCGCGGCTTCGGCGTCTTCCAGGTCAAACCCCGCAAGAAGGGAATCGGCCGCAACCCCCGCACCGGCAAGGAGGTTCGCATCCCCCCAGGGAAGACGATCCGCTTCAAGCCGGGAAAGAACCTGCGTAACCTGTAGAGGCCCGGCCGGAAAGTCTGGTGTCGTCCGTTGCGAGCGCCATGGGCCCGCACTCGAGGCGCCGCGACGCAGGCGATGCCAAGGCATCGTCGAGGAGTGGCAAACGGGCTGTGCTCGCGTAAGCGAGCTATTAACCAGCGCGTGCCCGCAGGGCACTCCCTGCCGGTCGACGAGCCATAGCGCGAGTCCACGAAGAAGACGGGCCCATGCCGCCGCAACCCTCGGGGCCGATGGGGGTTGCGGCCGATTTCCGCGTTGCACCTCGTCGCTCGATGCGCACGGCATCGACTCCTCGGCGCGCCTTGAACTCGCCTC
>CBDVAL010000080.1:0-13766 GCA_965371955.1 uncultured bacterium
CGTGGATCTGGAGGCCATCGCCACCGGCGTGGCGGCGCTGCAGACCGTGCCTGGCCGCTGGGAACGCATCGACTGCGGCCAGCCGTTCGAGGTGGTGGTGGACTTCGCCCACACGGACGATGCGCTGCGCAAGCTGCTCGCCGCCGTGCGCGCGCTGCAGCCGGCACGCATCATCACCGTCTTTGGCTGCGGCGGCGACCGCGATCGCGGCAAGCGCCCCTTGATGGGCGAGGCGGCAGCCACCGGCAGCGACGTGGTGATCCTTTCATCGGACAACCCGCGTGGCGAGGACCCGCAGGCCATCACTGATGATGCGCAGGCGGGCATCGATGCAGCCGGCCGCGACATCGAGACGCATCAGATTCTGGATCGTGGCGAGGCCATCCGCTTCGCCATCGGTCTGGCGCAACCGGGCGACACTGTGGTGATCGCCGGGAAGGGACATGAAAACGTTCAAGTCATCGGGGACCGCTCCTCTTCATTCGACGACCGCGAGCAATGCCGGTTGGCCCTGGAGCGGCGGTTCGGCGGCGGGGATCGTGGCTGACCTGACGCTGGCGGAGGCGGCGGACGCCGTCTCGGGCAGCCTGGAAGGTTCATCGACCGCGGCCATCGCAGGCTACAGCATCGACAGCCGCACCATCCAGCGTGGTGATCTGTTCTTCGCCCTGGCGGGGCCGAACCACAACGGCCATGCGTTTGTGAAGGACGCGCTGGAGGCAGGCGCGCGCGGTGCCGTCGTCTCGGACGCCATGGACGCTCCGAGGAACAAGGTGCTGCTGCGCGTGGCCGACACCACGCGGGCGCTGCAGGAGCTGGCCATGTACGTGCGCCGGCGCGAGGCGGTACAGGTCGTGGGGATCACCGGCAGCGCCGGCAAGACCACCACCAAGGAGATGACCTACCGGCTTCTGGCGGGCAAGTTCGAGGCCTACCGCTCCGAGGGCAACTACAACAACCTCTACGGTCTGCCGCTGGCGCTACTGCGCATGCCGGCGGGAACCCAGGTGGCAGTGCTGGAGATGGGCATGAGCGTCCCCGGCGAACTGCGGCGGCTTTCCGCCATCGCCAGGCCGGACGTGAGCGTGCTCACCAACGTAGGGATGGCGCACCGGGCCAATTTCGAGAGCGTGGGGGCCATTGCAGCGGCCAAGGAGGAACTATTCCAGGAAATGGGCGGGCGCGGCACCGGCGTGTTCAACGCCGACGACGAGCACTGCCGCGTCATCGCCGAGCGCTTCGGTGGCTTCCGGTTCACCTTCGGCATGCAGCAGGACGCGGACCTGACCGCGAGCCAGGTGAAGGTGGAGAGCCTGTCCAGCACCAGCCTCGAGGTGCGGCACGGTGATCATGGATGGTCGGTGCAGATCCGCCTGGCGGGGGTACACCACGTCTACAATCTGCTGGCCGCGCTGTCGGCAGGCTACATGCTGGGCTGTGATCTGGAGTGGATGACGGCGCGCGCCGCCGTCCTGGCGCCGCTGCCCGGGCGAGGATCCACGCTGCGCCTTGCCGGGGACGTGCAGATTCTTGACGACACGTACAACTCCAACCCGGCAGCTCTGCGCCGCGCCATGACCACGCTCAGTTCAGCGGCGACTTCCGGATCGCGTCGCGTCCTGATCACCGGCGACATGCTGGAGCTGGGCGACGAGGCGGCGCGGGAACATCGCGACGCCGGACGGCTGGCGGGAAAATCGGGCATCGAGGTGGTGCTGGCGGTAGGACCCCTGTCTGCTGAGACTGCCGAGGGCGCGCGCGAGTCGGGCGCCGGTGTGACGTTGCACTGCACCGACTCCGAGGACGCCGGGGCCGCCGCCGTCTCCCTGGTGCAGCCGGGGGACACCGTGCTGGTGAAGGGATCGCGTGGCATGAAGATGGAACGGGTGGTGCAGTGCCTGGAAGAAGCTCTGGGCGTCGATTCGGCGCAGCAACAGATCGAGAAAGAATAACGAGGGCACACACCGGGTCGCGTGGCGGCACGGTCGGGTGCGACATGGGAACGGGGGAGGATGCTCTATCACCTGCTGTATCCGCTTCACGATCAGGCGAGCGCCTTCAATGTATTTCGCTACATCACATTCCGGTCGGCACTTGCTGCTCTCACGGCATTGTTGCTCAGCCTGGTGCTGGGCTACTGGGTCATCGGCCGGCTGCGGGAGATGCAGGTCGGGCAGAGTATCCGCGAGGAAGGGCCGAAGACGCACCGCGCCAAGGCCGGGACGCCCACCATGGGCGGGCTGCTGATCATCGCCGCCATCGTGGTGCCCACGCTGCTGTGGGCGGACCTGAGCAACCGGCTGGTGTGGATCGCGGTGGCGTCAGTGCTGCTGTTCGGGGCCATCGGCTTTCTGGACGATTATCTCAAGGTGATCCGGCGGCACAACCGGGGCCTATCGGCACGCAACAAGTTCGGGTTGCAGTTGCTCGCTGCGCTGGCCCTGGGGGTCGCACTGCTGTGGTTGAAGGAACAGGGCGAGTTCAGCACAGTGTTGAGCTTTCCGTTTTTCAAGACGTGGAGACCGGACCTGGGATGGACGTATGTGCTGTTCTCCATGCTGGTGATGGTGGGCGCGGCCAACGCCGTGAACCTGACCGACGGCCTGGATGGCCTGGCCACCGGCTCGGTGCTCATCGCGTCGTCGACGTTCGCCATCCTGACGTACGTGGCGGGCAACGCGGTGGTCGCCAACTACCTGGCGGTGGAGAACGTCAAGCTGGCAGGAGAGTTGACCGTGTTTTGCGGCGCCCTCATCGGCGCCAGCCTGGGGTTCCTGTGGTTCAACTGCAACCCGGCGGACGTGTTCATGGGCGATGTGGGCTCCATGTCCCTGGGTGGCGGTATCGGCACGCTGGCCGTCCTCATCAAGCAGGAGATCCTGCTGGTTCTGGTGGGCGGGCTGTTCGTGGTGGAGGCGATGTCGGTGATCATCCAGGTGGCCTCGTTCCGCTTCACCGGGCGGCGCGTGTTCCGCATGGCCCCCATCCATCACCATTTCGAGCTCAAGGGATGGGCGGAGCCCAAGGTGATCATCCGTTTCTGGATCGTGGCGCTGATTTTCTCACTGCTGGCGCTGTCCAGCTTGAAGCTGAGATAGGAGTCTCGTGCAACACGTCTCTCACAGCTCCGTTGCCCTGGACAGGGGCGCGATGGTAGCCGGGAACCTCGCTCCGGACCTGCAGGGCATGCAGGTGGCGGTGGCGGGCCTGGGCCGTAGCGGCATGGCTGCCGTGCGCTTCCTGGCGCATCGCGGCGCGCGGGTCACTGCGTCCGAGCGCAAGCTGCCGGCCGAGTTGGGCGAGGTCGTGGGCGAGCTGGAGCGACTGGGCGTGATGCTGGAGAGCGGTGGCAACCGGGTGGAGACATTCACAGGCGCCGATCTGGTGGTTGTGAGCCCCGGCGTGCCGCTGTCCAGTCCGCCGCTGGCGGCAGCACGTGCAGCCGGCGTCCCGGTGTGGGCGGAGGTGGAGCTGGCGTTTCGCTTCCTGCGCGGCACGCTGCTGGCCATCACCGGCTCCAACGGAAAGAGCACCGTCACCGCATGGGCGGCGCATCTGCTGGCGCACGCCGGCCTGAACGCCGTGGCCTGCGGCAACCTCGGGGTGCCGCTGCTCTCACTGGTGGACGACGATGAACCCGGGCGGCTGTACGTGACCGAGCTGTCCTCGTTCCAGCTCGAGGGAATCCACGAGTTGCGGCCGGCGGTGGCGCTGATGACCAACGTGAGTCCGGATCATCAGGACCGCTACGACTGCTTCGACGACTACGTGGACGCCAAGGCGCGGCTGTTCGAGAACCAGTGCCGCGACGACCACGCGGTGCTCAACGCCCAAGATGCTCGCGTGGCCCGGATGGCGCAGCGTCCCGGAGGGCCATGCCGCAGCTTCTTCTCCACGTCCGGCCCTGTGGAGCGCGGCGCGTACCTGCACGACGGCGTGTTGAAGCTCCGGCTGCCGGACGAGGAACAGGACCTGATCGACGCGCGGGAGATCGCGCTGGCCGGACGGCACAACCTCGAGAACGCGCTGGCGGCTGCGCTGACGGCACGGCTTGCAGGAGCCCCGGCGGATGCGTTGGCCGCCGGCCTGCGTTCGTTCCGCGGCCTCCCCCACCGCATGGAAAAGGTGGGCGAGGTGGGCGGCGTGACGTGGTTCAACGACTCCAAGGCCACCAACCTGGGCGCCACCCGGGCGGTAGTCGCCAGCCTGGAGCAACCGCTGGTGCTCATCCTTGGAGGGCGGGACAAGGGCGCCGATTTCGCAACGCTGGCGGATCTATTACCCGGGCGCGTGCGCCATCTCATCCTGATGGGCGAAGCCCGGAGCACCATCGCCGCAGCGCTGTCCGGCGTGGTGCCGGCAACGCAGGTGGAGACCATGGCGGACGCGGTGCAGGCCGCGCGCCACTGCGCGCAACCCGGAGACGCCGTCCTGCTGGCGCCGGCATGCACCTCGTTCGACGCCTACCGTAGCTTCGAGGAGCGCGGCGACGATTTTCGGCAGTTCGTACAGCAGCTGCAGGGGAAACAAGGTGGGTAGAAAGCTGAGTTTCGATCGCGTGTTGTTCCTGGCCATCCTGAGCATGATGCTCTTCGGCGTGCTGATGGTGTATTCCGCCTCGAGCATCTGGGCCCTGGAGCACAAGGGGTCTTCTTACTATTACCTGAACCGCCAGGTGATGTGGGCGGTCCTGGGCGTGGCGATCATGGCCCTGACCATGAGCACCGACTACCGCCAGTACCGGCGTCGGCCGGTGGTCCTGGGCATGCTCGCCGTCACCGGCGTGCTGCTCGTGTGGGCGTTGCTGTCGCCGGCGGTGAACGGCGCGCACCGCTGGATCTTCGTGGGCCCGTTCTCGTTCCAGCCCTCCGAGGTGGCCAAGCTGGCCATGGTGGTCATCCTGGCCTACCACCTGAGCAGCCGCCGGAACAAATCCAATTCACCGGCACCGAGCCTGCTGCCGGCTCTCGTCATGGTGGGTCCCATGATCCTGCTGGTCTTCCTGCAGAAGGACCTGGGAACCGCGGTGACCATGGGACTCCTGCTGGGCGCCCTCTACTTCCTGGCCGGATTGCGGGTGAAGACCCTGGCCACCCTGGCGCTGATTGCCATGGTCCTGGTGACCGCCCTGGTGTTCTCCGAGCCGTACCGTATCCAGCGGGTGGTGGACTTCTTCATCGGGAACCCGGACCCGCTGGGCTCCGGCTTCCAGATGGACCAAGCGAAACTGGCAGTGGCCACCGGCGGCATCACCGGCAAGAGCCTGGGCGAAAGCCGGCAGAAAATGCTGTTCCTGCCGCTTCCCCACACCGACTTCATCTTCGCCGTCATCGGCGAGGAGCTGGGAATGGTGGGGTGTCTGGCGGTGCTGGCCGGCTTCCTGGTGATCCTGTGGCGCGGCCTGCGGCTGGCCATGCGCATCCAGGATCCATTCGGCACCTACCTGTGTCTGGGACTGACCTTGCTGCTGGTGGTGCAGGGGATGATCAACATGGGCGTGGTCCTGGGGTTGCTGCCCACCAAGGGACTGGCGCTGCCGCTGATCTCGTACGGAGGATCCTCGCTGGTGGCCTCGTTGGCCGCCGCAGGGGTGCTGTTGAACCTGTCGCAGTTCAGTGACTGAGGGAGTGGCTTGGGTGACACGGACGAGCGGATCGTGGTGGCAGGAGGCGGCACCGGCGGACACGTCTACCCGGGCGTGGCCATCGCCCGGGAGCTGCAGCGCCGCCGGCCGCGGCGTGAACTGCTGTTCGTGGGTACCGAGCGTGGCATGGAGACGGACCTTGTCCCGGCGGAGGGCTTCCGGCTGGCGACCATCCGGGCCTCGGGCCTGGTGGGGGTGGGACTGATGGCGAGGCTGCGTGGGCTGGCCCGGCTGCCCTTGGGCCTGCTGGACTCATGGCGCATCCTGGCGGACTTCCGCCCGCAGCTGGTGGTGGGCGTGGGCGGCTACGCCTCCGGCCCGGTGCTGGCGGCGGCGCTTCTGCGCCGGCTGCCCACGCTGATCCATGAGCAGAACCGCTGGCCCGGGATGACCAACCGCACCCTGTCCACGCTGGTGGATCGCATCGCGGTGTCGTTCCCCGGCACCATGGGGAAGTTGGGGCGCAAGGGGGTGGTCACCGGCAATCCGGTGCGCCCCGGCTTTGAAGAATCAAGGAAGCGGGCACCGGCGGACGGTCCGGTGCATGTGCTGGTGTTCGGCGGTAGCCGGGGGGCAAGGGCGCTCAACGATGCGGTGGTGGATGCCCTGCCGCAGCTTGCCCGGCAGCCACGGCGAATGTTCCTGCATCACCAGACGGGTCGCGCGGATCGTGAGCGCGTGCAGACGGCGTACCGGGACGCGGGCTATGAGGAGTCGAAGGTGGAAGCTTACATCCGGCAGATGCCCGAGGCCCTGGCCGCCGCCCATCTGGTGGTGTGCCGCGCCGGCGCATCCACGCTGGCGGAGCTGGCTCTGGTGGGCCGCGCGTCGGTGCTGGTGCCGTTCCCGCAGGCCACCCATGACCATCAGCTGCACAACGCTTCCGGCTTCGCCGAGGCGGGAGCCGCGCGCCTGCTGGAGCAGAAGAACCTCTCGGGTGCGGCCCTGGCGGATGTGCTCGAGGAGCTGGCCGCCGACCGCCGGGCCCTGGACGCCATGTCCCGGGCCGCCCGTGGGCTCGCCCGTCCCGATGCGGCGGCACGCATCGTGGACATGGCCGAAGAGTTGATACGGCGGAGGGCCGGCGCATGAACGGGCAGATGTTCCGGCACGCACGGCATATCTACTTCGTGGGCATCGGCGGCAGCGGCATGAGTGGCATCGCCGAGGTGCTGCTCAACCTGGGCTACGCCGTGTGGGGCTCGGACCTGCACCAGGGCGGCAGCGTCGCCCGACTGCGCAAGCTGGGCGCACGCATCCGCATCGGCCACCAGGCCGACTCGGTGGAAGGCGCCGACGTGGTGGTGATCTCCTCCGCGGTGCGCGACGACAACGTGGAAGTGGTGGAGGCACGGCGGCGCGGCATCCCGGTAATCCCGCGCGCCGAGATGCTGGGTGAGTTGATGCGCATGAAATACGGTATCGCCATCGCCGGCTCCCACGGCAAGACCTCCACGACATCCATGGTGGCGCAGGTCCTCAGCCACAGCGGCATGGATCCGACCATCGTCATCGGTGGCCGCCTGGGAATCCTGGACAGCAATGCCCGCCTGGGCAAGGGCGAACTCATGGTGGTTGAGGCGGACGAGAGCGACGGCTCGTTCCTGAAGCTCTCACCCACGCTGGCGGTGGTGACCTCCATCGATCGCGAGCACCTGGATCACTTCGGCAGCCTGGAGGGGTTGCAGGATGCCTTCGTGGGTTTCCTGAACAAGGTGCCGTTCTACGGCACCGGCATCGTCTGCCTGGACGAGCCCAACATCCAGAATATCCTGCCGCGGCTGGAGCGCCGGGTCACCACGTACGGCATGGCGACCCAGGCCGACCTCATGGCCGCCAATCCGGAGGTCAAGGGGTTTACCTCCACCTACGAGGCGATTTACCACGGCGAGAAGCTGGGCAAGGTCCGGCTGCAGGTGCCGGGCCGCCACAGCATCTACAACTCCCTGGCCACCCTGGCGGTGGGCCTGGACCTGGAGGTGCCGTTCGAGACCATAGCCCAGCACCTGTCGGAGTTCGAGGGCGCCGACCGCCGCTTCCAGATCAAGGGGGCGGTGGCGGGCATCACCGTCGTGGATGACTACGGCCATCATCCCACGGAGATCCGCACCACGCTGGACGCCGTACGCGACGGCTGGGACGGCCGCATTGTCGTGGTGTTCCAGCCGCATCGCTACACCCGGGTGCGCGACCTGCGTGAGGAGTTCGAGTGCTCGTTCTACCAGGCTGACGTCCTGCTGATCACCGACATCTACCCCGCCGGCGAAGCACCTCTGGAGGGAGTGGATGCCGACAGCCTGGCGCAGGGGATCATCGCGCACGGACATCGCGACGTGGTGCGCGTGCCCAGGGTGGAAGACGTGCCCGTGGCCCTGTGTGAGCGCGTGCAAGCGGGCGATCTGGTCATCACGCTGGGCGCCGGCAATGTCACCAGCGTCGGTGACCGCCTGCTCGAGCAGCTGCGCGCTGACCATGCCGGCAAGCGTGAGTCGCCCGGGAACGGGATATGAGTATGGAGCGCATCGAGGCCCTGGCCGCCGACCACGGCGTGCGCCTGGAGCGTGACCAGATGCTGGCGCGCTTCACGTTCTTCGGCGTGGGTGGGCCCATGCGGGCTCTGCTGTGCCCCACGTCCCTGGACGCCCTGCCGGGGCTGTTGCGTGACCTGCGCGGCGAGCAGCTGCGGCCTCGCATCCTCGGGTGCGGCACCAACCTGGTGGCAAGTGACGAGCCGTTCGAGCAGCCCATCATCTACCTGGGCAATCTCAAGGAGGAGCCGCGCTTCGAGGACGACAAGGTAACCGTGTCGGCGGGCTTCCGACTGCCCGCTCTGGTGCGTCGCGCCATGCATCACGGCTTCGGCGGCCTGGAGTTTGCCGAGGGCATCCCGGGCACGGTCGGTGCCGCTCTGGCCATCAACGCCGGCTCCTTCGGCGGTTCCATAGGCGACCACGTGGAGTGGCTGCGGCTGGTGGACGCCGATGGGGACGAGCAGGTGATCCACCCGCAGCCGTCGGACTTCGCCTATCGCGGCTCCAGGTTTGTGGGCCAGGGGCTCATCCTCGATGCCGCCCTGCGCCTGCAGCCGGACGACGAGGCCGCCATCCGCGGGCGTCTGGATGACATCCGCTCCCGCCGCCGTGCATCCCAACCTCTGAAGGAGCGGAGCGCCGGCTGCATTTTCAAGAACCCGCCGGACGAATCCGCCGGGCGCATCATCGACGAGTTGGGCCTCAAGGGACGGCGGCGCGGCGGCGCCGTGGTCTCCGAGGTGCACGCCAATTTCATCGTGAATCGGGACGGCGCCAGCGCCGCCGACATCCTGGGCCTGGTGGAGGAGGTCAAGGGTGCGGTGGATCGGGCCACCGGCATCGTCCTGGAGGAGGAGGTCGCCCTTTGGGAGCCCGACCGGGAGGACGCATGAACACGCGCAACCCTGCCCTGGACCGCACCGGCGCCAGTGGGTTCCTGCGCCGGCGCGGCAACATGATGGTGCGCCGCAGGCGGCGCCTGCAGTTCCTGGGCCGCGGCCTGACGCGCATGGCGGCCTTGGCGGTGCTGGCGCTACTGGCAGCCTGGGGTGTGCAGCGCGCACACGGTTGGCTGGTGACCACGGAGTCGCTGATGGTGACGCGGCTGGAAGTGGTGGGCACACAACATGCGGATGCCGAGAGTGTGCGTTCCCTGGCGAACCGCGCCATGCACCGCAACATGCTGGCACTGGACCTGGATCGCATCGTGCGGGACGTGCGCCGGCATCCCTGGGTCGCCTCGGCGGTGGTGCAACGGCGGCTGCCGGACACACTGGTCATCGAGGTGAAGGAGCGCACGCCGTGCGCGCTGGCCGTACTGCAGGGCGAGGTGCTGCTGCTGGACACCCGCGGCATGGCCATCGATCGTTACGGACCACGCTTTGCCGGCTGGTCATTGCCGGTGTTTCGTGGTCTGGACGATCTGGCCAGGGACACGGGCTACCGCCAGAGCCACCGCGCCGCGGCGCAGGTCGAGGTGCTGCGGGCGCAACATCCGGACTTCTTCGCACGGCTGACGGAGGTGGACCTATCGAACTCCGAGTACACACTGCTGTCGTTCGAAGGTGGCGAAGAGCACGTGCGCGTGCTGCCCGACGACTGGACCTTGAACCTGGACGAGTACCGAGCACTGCGAGGAAAAATGTTCGAGCAGCACGGAAGGATCCGTCATGTGGATCTGCGCTGGCACGGCCGCGTGGTGGCAACACCGATGGATGGAAATACGGGATAGCGGAGATTTGTCTTGAAGGTCTTGTGGAACCGTTTCTGAAAGGGTGGGGGAAATGGCCAAGAACCAGCATTACATCATGGGCCTGGATATCGGCACTTCCAAGGTGTCCGCCGCCATAGCCGAGCGCAAGGAAACCGGAGCGCTGGATGTGGTGGGCATCGGGATGGCTCCCTCCCACGGCTTGCGCCGTGGGGTGGTGGTCAACCTGGAGACCACGGTGGAGTCGGTGAAGCAGGCGGTGGAGGAGGCGGAGCTCATGGCTGGGGTGGAAATGGAGCGCGCCTTCGTGGCCGCTGCCGGTGCCCACGCCAAGGGCTTCAACTGCCGTGGCGTGGTAGCCATCTCCGGGCGCGACCGTGAGGTCACGCGGGAGGACGTGAGCCGCGTCCTGGAAGCGGCGCGTGCCGTGCCCATACCGAAGGACCGTACCGTTTTCAATGTGCTGGCGCAGGAATTCATCGTGGACGAACAGGGGGGCATCGGCGACCCGGTGGGGTTCTCCGGCTCGCGCCTGGAGGCCAACGTCCACATCGTCACCGGCTCGGTGTCGTCGTTGCAGAACAGCATCAACTGCGTCAACCGCGCCGGCATCGAGGTCACGGAGACGGTGCTATCGGCAATCGCCGCCGGCGAGGCCGTGCTCACCCCGGATGAGCGCGAGCTCGGCGTGGCCCTGGTGGACATCGGCGGCGGCACCACTGACATCGCGGTGTTCCGCCACGGTTCGGTCTCCCATACGTCGGTGCTGCCGGTGGGGGGCGACCATCTCACCAACGATCTGGCAGTGGGCCTCCGCACCCCTATCCCGGAGGCCGAGAAGATCAAGAAGAAGTACGGCTGTGCGCTGGCTGCACTGGTCCAGGAGGACGAGACCATCGAGGTCCCCAGCGTCGGAGGTCGTAAGGCCCGGCAGCTATCGCGCAAGATCCTCAGCGAGATCCTCCAGGCCCGCACCGAGGAGATCTTCAGTATGGTCCTCGAGGACGTCCAGCGGGCAGGCCTGGAGAAGAGCATCACCGCCGGCCTGGTGCTGTGTGGCGGCGGTTCCATCCTCGAGGGCGTTCCCGACGTGGCCGAGCAGGTGTTCGACCTGCAGGTGCGCCGGGGTGTTCCCAGCGCCATTGGCGGGCTGGTCGACGTGGTGGCGGGAGCCAATTACGCCACGGTGGTCGGCCTGCTCAAATACGGAGAAAAACGTCAGCCCGGGCAAGAGAGATCGCCCGCGGCAGGCGTATTCCTGACGCGGATGGGCGGCTCCGTCCGGCGTTGGTTCGGAGATTTTCTGACATGAGACGCAAGACACGTAATGCCAAGGGGAAGCGAATGATCCTGATGGACGACAGCGTTGAGAGAGACACCGAGATGAACCTGGGGTTCGACGATGAGTCCGCGCTGGGCGCCAAGATCAAGGTGGTGGGCATCGGCGGCGGCGGCGGCAACGCCATCAACCGCATGATCGACTCCAAGCTGGCAGGCGTGGAGTTCCTGGCGGTCAACACCGATTGCCAGGCGCTGCACGCGTCCCGGGCGCCCATAAAGATCCAGATCGGGGGCAAGCTCACCAAGGGGCTGGGTGCCGGCGCCAACCCAGAGGTGGGCCGGGACGCCGCGCTGGAGGACACCGAGAAGCTCATCGAAGCTCTCGACGGCTCCGACATGGTGTTCATCACCACCGGCCTGGGCGGCGGCACCGGCACCGGGGCGACGCCCATCTTGGCCAATCTGGCGTCAGAGCTGGGTGCGTTGGTGGTGGCGGTGGTCACCAAGCCGTTCGGCTTCGAAGGGCGCAAACGGCGTTCCACCGCTGAGAAGGGTCTCAACATCCTGCGCGAGACCGTGGATACGGTGATCTGCATCCCCAACGACAAGCTGTTGCACACCGTGGACCGCAGCACCTCGCTGCAACTGGCGTTCCTCACCGCCGATGACATCCTGCGTCAGGCGGTTCAGGGGATCTCCGATCTCATCACCATCACGGGTGAAATCAACCTTGATTTTGCCGACGTCAAGACCATCATGCAGGGCACGGGTATGGCCCTCATGGGCACCGGCGTGGCCAGCGGCGACGACCGGGCCGTCGAGGCGGCACAACGCGCCATCTCCTCGCCGTTGCTGGAGGATGCCACCATCAACGGTGCGCGCGGAGTGCTCATCAACATCAGCGGCGGGCCCGACATGAGCCTGCACGAGGTCTCCGAGGCCTCCACCATCGTCCAGGAGGCGGCCGATCCCGGCGCCAACATCATCTTCGGCACGGTCATCGACGACACCATGGGCGACTCCATCAAGATCACCGTCATCGCCACCGGCTTCCATCAGCCGGCGGGGGAGGTACGGCCGCAGGACATGCAGGCTCGTCCGCAGCTGGAGGTGGAGATGCTGCCGCGGGTGGAGTCGCCGCATCAGGTGGAGCTGCCGGAGCCCGTGCCGGTGCCGCCTGACCACGCCGACCAGACGTTCCTGCGCCGCAACCCATCGGCCAGCGCGGTGAAGGTGGCTCAGGACGAGAGCGAGTTCGGCCCGCACTATCGCGGACTGCGCGACGATCTCGACGTGCCCACCTTCATCCGCAAGAACATGGACTAGCGGGAGCCAACCGGGGGAGGGGCCTCAAGGGATGAGGCCCTTCCTCGCCGCCAGCTCCAGGTACAGCGCCTCGGTCCGGCGCACCTGTTCCGCAACCGAGAACCGCGCGGCTCGCTGCGCTGCGGCCTTCCCCATGGCACGCGCCTGTTGCGGATCCTTCAGGACGCGCAACACCGCTTCGGCAAACGCCGCAGCATCGCCTGACGGGACGATGAGCGCGCTGCCTGACTCCCCCACCGCCTCGCCGTTGCCGCCGACGTCGGTGAGCACCTGCGGCAGCCCGGCGGCCATGGTCTCGAGGACCACGTTGGAGAAGCCTTCCTTGGCCGACGGCAGAACGCCCAGGTCGGCGAGATGGTAGAGGTCGCTGACATCCTCGCGGGACCCCAGCAGGCGCACCGAGCCGCCCAGCCCGAGGCCATGGATGTTCTCCTCGATGGCGCCGCGATGGCGCCCTTCCCCCACCAGCAGCAGGAGCGCTTCCTGGTGGCGGGCACGGATACGCACAAAGGCGTCCAGGAGAACGTCGTGGGATTTCTGGCGGTGTAGCCGGGCCACGTGGATCAGCACCGGACGGCGACCCGCCAGACTCAGCTCCCGGGTTAGCCGGGCCCGGACCGCCGGGTCCGGAGCCGCAGCAAAGCGCTGCACATCCACACCGTTGTAGAGGATGACGCCGTCACGCTTGTGCGGGCGGACCTTGTCCAGGTAGTCATCGTACACGGCGCGGCTGACATGGATGGTGGTATCGCGCAGGGCGGACAGCCGGCGTTCGCGATGGATCTCGTCCCGGCGGGAGAATACGCCCACATTGTGACAGTTACCGAGGATCACCGGAACGCCGGCGCGGTGGGCCGCTGCGGTGCCGACCATCATCGGCACGGTGCCATGGCAGTGCACGATGTCAGGACGCAACCGCCGCAGGAAGCGCGCCAGGATCCTGGCGGACAGGAAGAAGGGCAGCTTGCTGTGGTAGCGGCTATGATGCACCGGCACGCCGCGTTCCTCCAGCAGAGGAGCCAGGGCGCCCGGCCGGCGGATGCAGACGAACTGGACGTCGAAGCGACTGCGGTCGAGGCGCGGCAACAGATCCACCAGCCGCGTCTCGATACCGCCCACATCCAGGTGGAGATAGATCCGCACCAGTCGGAGTCGATGTGGCGTGGCACTCACAGGATCAGCACGGGCTCCTAGATCGGGGTCGGAGCTTAACCTTATACCTCGCTCCGCTGGGCCGCCAGGCAAGAAAGCCGACGACCGAGGTATAAGGTTA
>CBDVAL010000081.1:0-13716 GCA_965371955.1 uncultured bacterium
TGGTCTCGTCCGACTGGCGTGGCCGGCTCAGCGGGTGGCGCGAACCCAGGTGGGTATCCCATCGTCCCGCATCTCGACACAGGAGGCAAAGAATGAGTTCGACCCCGGATGGTGGATTCCTGCAGCATATCGGGCCCGCGCCCAAGCACAGCACCATGCGTTGGTTCGGCCATCCGGGCGGACTTGCCACCCTCTTCTTCACGGAGATGTGGGAGCGCTTCAGCTACTACGGGATGCGAGCGCTCTTGACGCTCTTCATGACCGCCCCGGTGGTCATGGGAGGCCTTGGGTGGCCAGCCGCAAAGGCAGGACCGATCTACGGTCTGTACACCGCCCTCGTCTACATCACCGCCCTGCCGGGTGGGTGGATCGCCGACAAGCTCATCGGCCAGCGGATGGCGGTCCTCATCGGCGCCATTATCATCATGGCCGGTCACATCAGCCTGATGTTTCACGGCATCCCTCCCTTCTACCTGGGACTCTTTCTGATCGTGATCGGCACCGGCTTCCTGAAGCCGAACATCTCGGCCATGGTCGGCGAGCTGTACGACGAGGATGATGCACGACGCGACGCCGGCTTCTCGGTCTTCTACATGGGAATCAACATCGGCGCGTTTGCGTCGCCGTTGGTGTGCGGCTTCCTTGCCCAGAGCCCGGGCTTCTCGCGCATCCTCGAGAACGCAGGTTTCGATCCACTCCATTCCTGGCACTGGGGCTTCGGCGCCGCCGCCGTGGGCATGGGCCTCGGGATCGTCCAGTACCTGCTCGGAACCACCCGCCTGGGTCGCGCCTTCCAGTACCTGGCGCTGGCTCTCCTGCTCAGCTTCCTGGGTTACATGACCTACATGACCGTCACCTACAACGGCCCGCCGGCAGAAGCCCTGGTCGGCGAGACACAGGCCGTCGGAGGTGGCTTCAATGCGGGAATGATCCTGTTCGGGGCCAAGCTGCTCTCGATCTTGATCCTCGTAGGTTGTGGCGCGCTGCTGCTCAAGAACCGAAAGGTCGTCTATGGGATTCTCGGTTTCGCGCTGGCCGCCGCGCTCTGGCTCTCCAACGTAGGCAACGCCGAAGGCCTGGTCTCGGCTACCGGAATCCTTGTGGACATCGTTGGCATGACGCTCCTGGTCTTCCCGATGGTCTACTTCACGCGTGTCTTCCTGGACCCGGGTTACAGTGAAATCGAGGCCAAGCGCCTCTACGCGATCCCGGTATTCTTCTTCGCCGCCGCGATTTTCTGGTCGGCCTTCGAACAGGCGGGCTCGACTCTGACCCTGTTTGCTGACCGTTTCACCCACAACGAGGTCTTCGGCCTGGCTTTCCCCTCTTCCTGGTGGCAATCGGTCAATGCCCTCCTGATCGTCCTGCTCGCACCCGTCTTCGCATGGCTGTGGGTCCGGCTTGCAAAGCGGGGCAAGGAGCCGTCGAGCCCGATGAAGTTCAGTATCGGTCTCTTCCTGCTAGGTCTTGGCTTCGCCGTCCTCGCCTGGGGCTCCTCCTTGACCGGCGACCCTGCCGATCCTGTGCGGGTCGGCGCCGTTTGGCTCTTCACGACCTATCTGCTGCACACCTTGGGCGAGCTCTGCCTCTCCCCGGTCGGACTATCCACCATGACCAAGCTGGCGCCGAAGAGGCTAGCCGGCCAGATGATGGGAGTCTGGTTCCTCGCCGCTGCGATGGGCAACTTCATCGGCGGCATGGTTGCCGGCCTGTTCGAGAGTTTCCCGCTGCCACTCCTCTTTGGCGCCGTCTTCGGCACGACGCTGATCGCGACGATCGTGATGATCCTGCTCGTCAAGCCAGTGCGTGCCCTCATGAAAGGCGTGCATTGAGGAGGGATCTGACGGCCTGCAGACCGGGACACTAGGCAGGGCAGGACGTCTCGATCTGCTGCAGCAGTTGCCGGCACCGCTGCGTGTCGGCCTCCATGCCCGCGACCTGCACGCAGCGCTCCAGGTAGAGCCGCGCCTCGCAGGGATTCTCGCTGCGCAGCAGCAAGGCAGCCAGACCGGACAGCGCCCCCTGGTCCCCGGGCGCCAGGTCCACCGCCTTGCGGTAGGCGAACAGGGCCTCGGCCGGCCGCCCGGCCCGTTGATGCGCCACGGCCAGAGCTTTGTATGCCTCCAGGAAGTCCGGACGCGCGCCCAGGGCCCGGTTCAAGTACTGTACCGCCTGCTCGCCCTGTCCCTGTGCCAGGACCAGCGTTCCCAGGCGGTAGAGCGCCTCGGCGCTTCCGGGGTCCAGCTCCAGAGCACGCGCGTAGGCACGCTGGGCGCCCCCGAGCTCCTCGCCGCCCAGCAGCGCGCCCCCCACCTGCAGCAGGAGCTCCACGTCGGTCTCATGCTGCAGATCGGCACGTCGGAACGCCTCCAGGGCCTGCTCGCGCTCGCCCATATCGAACAGCACCGCTCCCAGACTGAGGTCCAGACCGGGATAATCCGGCTGCACGGCACGCAACAGGTGGAGCTGCTGGATGGCCTCGGCGAAGCGTGCCGTGCGGTACAGGCTCACCGCCAGGTTGAAACGCGCGCCCGGATTATCGGAGGCCTCCTGCAACTGCGCCCGGAACCCCTCCACCGCCTCCGCATAACGTCCGGCACGAAACGCCGCCGTGGCAGCATCCGGCGGCACGGCGACCGCCGTTTGCGGGCGCAGATGTGCCAGCGTTGCCGCCAGGAGGATCACCGCTCCGCCCACCGCACCCAGCGCCAGGAGCATGGGACGTCTCCGGCGCGCGGCGGATGCCACCGGCGCCAGCGGGCGAAAGTCAGCCAGGTACACATACAGTGCGGCGCCCGCCGGAAGCACCAGCATGCTCCAGACCGTGCCCACCCACCAGGAGAAGCGGATCACGTAATACGAGGGCTCACGGAACCCGGACTCCTTGAGCGGCCAGAGCTCCACCTGTGTGATGAGAGCCGCGACATGCACGGCGAACACCAGCCATGCGCCGACGGCAACCCGGGTGGCCCGCCGCGACGGGCCGATGCGCGCCGGGCCACCGACCAGCAAGAGCGCCAGGATGAGTGGAGCGGAGACATGTACCTTGAACGACTGGATCAGAAAGGGATCCAGGCCTGCGTACGGGGGGTCCACCCGCACACCGCCGTCCACCGCCGTCAGCAGCGTGTCCTGGTGGCGCGGCTCCACCATGCGGATCACACCCCCGGCAACGCCCACCAGGACGCGCTCGTAGGTCTTGTGGGCCGCGGCTCCTGCGATTCCAAGCAACACCGTGAACAGCAACACCAGCAGGGTGAAGCTAAGCAGGCTTGCGAGCAGGGACCTGGACGAACCGTTCGGCCCAGAAGATCCAGACGACCATCGAGAGGAGGATGACGATACTTTGCCAGACATAGCCGTGAGCCAGCTCGAAGAGATTCGGCCAGTAGATGCCGATGTAGTACAGCGACAGGATGCGCACCATGTTGATGATCTGGATGGCAGGGATGCCCAGAGCGAATCCCAGGATTTTCTCCCTCCAGGTGGAGGGGAATCCCAGCACCGCCGACAGGTAGATGGAAGTGGCCAGTACGCCGTTGCAACCGTGGTAGATGTTCACTGCAAAGCGCGGCGATGACAGCAAGGTGCCGCGAACCGAGGTCTGCTCACCGAACAGATCCAGGATCACACCGGAGGCCCGGGCTATCCACCCGGTGTATGGGTTGATGAGATGGAGGGTGACCACCTCGAAGTTGAGCACGAAGGCAAAAGCCAGGATGGAGGCCAGGAACCCGCCGATGAAGAAGATCTGCGTGCGGTAGAGATGGAACCAGCCATGCTTCGGGGTTTCCGGGGCCTGGCTCGGCGGCTCGGGAGATCGCGTGGGCGCCTCCGGGGGCCCCGTGCCCCTGGGCTCGGTCACCCGGCGGCTCCCGCCGGGATGCGGATGAGGCCCTCCTGCAACGGGCCGGTGACGCGGACACTCTCCTCGTCCACGTACACGTCGCATTCGCTGCGCACACCGAAGCGCCCTTCCAGGTAGATGCCCGGCTCGATGGAGAAGCAGGTGCGGGTGAGGATCCGGCGCTCGTCCTTGGTCTCCAGGTTGTCGATGTGGGCGCCGTTGCCGTGCACCTCGTAGTTGATGGAGTGGCCGGTGCGGTGCAGGAACTGCTGCTCGTAGCCGTGTTCTCTGATGTGGTTGCGAGCCACATCATCCACTTCCCAGCCCCGGGGCAGATCTCCCGCAGCGTGGCGCGAGCGCACGAAGGCGATGGCCGCGTCACGCGCGCCACGGACGATATCGAAGATCTTCTGGTGCTCCTCCGGAATGGTCTCGCCCGCGTAGCCGGTCCAGGTGATGTCGCCGTAGACCGTGCCGGGGCGATCCATGCGCGCCCACATGTCCAGGAGCAGGAAATCCCCCGGCCGGATCTGCGCATGGTCCTCCTCGGTAGCGATGAAGTGAGGGTCGGCACTGTGCGCGTTGACGCTGACGATGGGCGGCGAATCGCTGGTCATACCGGCCTCGTGGAAGCGCTTCCACATGAACTGCTGAATGGTGTACTCGTCGGTCTGACCGTCGCCGCACAGGAGGCGCCCCACCTCCTCGAACGCCTCGTCCTTGATCCGGTGCAGATGATCCGCCGCTTCCATGTGCGACTCCAGCCGTTCCGGGGTCCAGCGCGCCTCGAAGGCCGAGACCAGATCCGCCGACGTGACCACCTCCGGGCCCAGCCGCCGTACCAGCTCGATGGTCCCGGCATCGACGCGCGACACATAGGGGATGGCACACTCGGGGGAGTACTCCATTGCGATGCGCGATGCGCCGCCCAGGATGCGCGTCAGGCCACCCTCGATCTCCTTCCATGAGCGGTAGGTGATGCGCTCACCGGGAAGATGCTGGAAGTGCGACCACTCGATGGCGTGGAACAGGCCCATGGGCTCGCCCTCGGTGGGGATGAAGTAGTACCACCGGCGGGTCATGAACTTGTCCGCGGGAAAGCCGATGAGGCTGGTGGCCACGGGATTGAGGCCGTGAAAATCGTACAACAGCCAGCCGTCGATGCCTTCCTCGCGCAGCGCCTCCTGGATCCGATCGATCTCCATGCTGATCTCCGCAGTGCAAAAGGCCATGTAGCCGCCCCGCTCCCGGCGGGGGGTGATGGAAAGATATGGATTATAGCAGCGCCGCCGCCGCAGGGCGAACGCAACGCCGCATGGCGGGCCGCAGGGACAACTTGACACGCCGCGGGAGGCGCCGCTACGCTGCAAGCTTCCCGGAGCAGGTGTCCGCACCCGTGCGGGCGACTCCATCAGAAACCGCAGGTGCGGCGGTATTCGGGCCCGCTGCCCGCAGGAGCGATGCGATGATATCCGTGAACTTCGAGGGCCGCAGCGGCATCGTCCTGGGTGTGGCCAACAAGCGCAGCCTCGCGTGGGCCATCGCGCAGCAGATGCACCAGGCCGGAGCCGGTCTATGCTTCACCTACCAGAACGAACGATTGCGGGCGAAGATGGAGCCACTGGTGGAAGACATGGGCGGCGCCCCGCTGTTCGAGCTGGACGTCAACGATGACGCCCAGGTCGATCAGGTGTTCGCCGCTGCGGCAGCGGAGATGGGCGGCCGGCTGGACTTCCTGGTGCACTCCATCGCGTTCGCACCGCGCGAGGAACTCGAGGGCGATTTCCTGGACACCAGCCGGGAAGGCTTCCGCATCGCCCTCGAGGTGAGCGCCTACTCGCTGGTGCGCACCACCCGGGCCATGGTGCCCTACGTCCCCGAGCAGGGAGGTTCGGTGATCACCCTGACCTACCTGGCCTCGGAGCGCGTAGTGCCCAGGTACAACGTCATGGGAAGCGCCAAGGCCGCCCTGGAACACAGCGTGCGCCAGCTGGCTGCGGAGCTGGGGCCGCGCGGCATCCGCGTCAACGCGGTGTCCGCCGGGCCGATCTCCACCCTCTCGGCCCGGGGCATCGGAGGGTTCACCGGTATTCTCGGCCACTATCGCGACAAGTCACCCCTGCGCCGCAACATCGAACCGGAGGAGGTAGGCACGGCCTGCTTGTTCCTGCTCAGCGACCTGGCCAGCGGCATCACCGGCGAGATCCTGCACGTGGATGCCGGCTACAACATCATGGCCATCTGAGCCGCCGGGGCCCGCTTTGATGATCACGACGACCAGGTGGGCGCTGTGCACGTTGCTGGTGCTGGCGTGCATGGGGCCGGCACTGGCCTCGGAAGACGAGGCGCACCACGGCCCCTCCCTGGGCGAGGAGCTGCCGCTGTGGAGCGTGTTGCCGTTCGTCGGCATCCTCCTGTCCATCGCGCTGTTTCCCCTGCTGGCGCCCTACCTCTGGCATCGCCACTACGCCAAGATCTCGCTGGCCTGGGCGGTGATCTTCGCAGTGCCCTTCCTGTGGGCGTTCGGCGCCGACGGCGTGCACGAGATCCTGCACACCTACTTCATCGAGTACTTCCCGTTCATCATTCTGCTGTGGGGGCTGTTCACCGCAGCCGGCGGCATCGTGGTGCGCGGCACCCTGGCCGGGACGCCGAAGGTCAACATGGCGTTCCTGGCGCTGGGAACGCTGCTGGCGTCATGGATCGGCACCACCGGCGCGGCCATGCTGCTCATTCGCCCGCTGCTCCGCGCCAACGCGCGCCGCAAGCACAAGGTCCACGTCATCGTCTTCTTCATCTTTCTGGTGGCCAACATCGGCGGCTCCCTCACGCCGCTGGGAGACCCGCCGCTGTTCCTGGGCTTCATCCACAAGGTACCGTTCTTCTGGACCCTGAACCTGCTGCCGCACATGGCCATGGCGGTAGCGCTCCTCCTGGCGGTGTTCTACTTCATCGACCGCCGCTACTACCTGAAGGAAAAGGCGGCTGCCGAGCACGCGGATTCTCCAGAGGAGCCTGTGGCGGACAAGGTGAAGCTGCGCGTGGATGGGCTCCACAACTTCATCTTCCTGGGCGGCATCATGGGGGCGGTACTCCTGTCGGGGATATGGCATGCCCGCACCATCCACGTGCTGGGCATCGCCGTCGAGTTGCAGAACTGGGCCAGGGACGCGCTGATCCTGCTCATGGGCGGCCTGTCGTTGTGGTTCACTTCCAAGAAGCTGCGCGCCGATAACGAGTTCTCCTGGGAACCCATCCGTGAGGTGGCTTTTCTGTTCGCCGGTATCTTCATGACCATCATCCCCGCGCTGGCCATCCTGAAGGTCGGTGACAAGGGGCAGCTGGCGTTCCTCGTCCGCGCGGTCAAGGAGCCGGTACACTACTTCTGGGTCACCGGTGTCCTTTCCTCTTTTCTCGACAACGCTCCCACCTACCTGACGTTCTTCAACACTCAACTGGGGCGCTTCTACCCCGGTATTTCCGAGGTCCAGGCGGTGCCGCGGCTCATTGCCGAGAACGGCACCTTCCTGAAGGCGCTCTCCGTCGGGGCGGTCTTCATGGGGGCCAACACCTACATCGGTAATGCCCCCAACTTCATGGTCAAGGCCATTGCCGAGGAAGCCGGAGTGGCCATGCCCTCGTTCTTCGGTTATCTTATCCGCTGGGCGCTGCCCATCCTGATCCCGATCTTCTTGCTCATCGGCTTGGTGTTCTTCTAGGCGAAGGTGCCGCAACGGCACGAGGGGAGAGTTCCCATGGACGAGCAGTTCTACGAGATCTCCTTCGAGGGACCCACCGGCAGAACCCTGGGCTTCGTGCAGGGCTTCCTCACCGCCCGGGGCGAGGGCGGCCGTATCCTGGACGCTTACCGCGAGGGCTTCGACTGCGAGTCGCTGCGCGAGCGCATCCGTGAGTTGTTCCAACCGTCCAAGCAGACCTACCATCTGCTGGTCCCCGCGGATCTGGTGCCCACGGTGGACGAGGCGGTCAAGGAGGGCAGGAGCCGTGGTATGGAGATCGACGTGCTGGAACGGCGCTTGCTGTCCGGGGCACGCTTCTCGTTCTCATTCGAGACGTTCTCGCGTGATCACGGCACTGCGCTGCGCGCCCTGTTCGAGGTGCCGCCCCCGGGCGTGACCATCGACGACCTCCAGATCGAGGAAACCGTCCATCCCGATGCCAAGGGCGTGGAGGCGTACGCGCCGGTGCACGAGTACCAGCTGGAAGGAAAGGGAACCGTGCAGGGTGCGCTCCGCGCGGTGCTGGCTCTCTACCGGCAGGCCCGGGACGAGGAACTCATCAAGGAGAGCAAGCTCGAGGTGGTGGACGCCTAGAAGCCTCCTTACCCGACTCCACGCTATTGGCAGCTGCGTGCGGCCCGCGGGCCTCCGGACGTGCCGTCGCCACAGGTTCCGTCGTCACAACTGTTCCCCGCCCGGGTCACGAAGTAGAGGACCGTTCCGATGCCGGGAATCGTGCTGTCGGTGGACAGGGCATCGGAGCCATTCGATTCGACACACGTGGCGGACGCGGCGAACGTGTCGGGACGCGAGGAGACGATGGTGTCGTAGTAGACCACGGTACCTCCCGGGCTCGCAGGTGGGCTCCACTGAAGCGTCGTGACGCCATTCGTGTGAGTGAGAGACAGATCGGTCACTTCACCGGGCACTTGCCATGCCTGGGCGTTGCTGGGGGAACAGTCGGGGCCATCAGCAATGCCGTCGCCGTCGTCATCCGGATCGAGAGCGTCGGGCAGGCCGTTGTTGTCCGTGTCGGTCTCGACCAGGATCGTCAGCACCTGATTCGCCGCCACATTCGTCTGTTCCGTCTGCGAGCCATCGGGCCATTCGACGATGACGCGATTCGCCTGGGTCGCGGTGCCGAGCCCGAAGAAGGCCTCCGCCGGCTCCTGCCCCAGGAAGCTGATGCCGGCAAGGATTGGGCGCATCAACTGAGTCGAACCGACCTCGACCCGGACGACGGCGCCGATGGCGCGATGATTGGGGCCGCTCATCCGAGGCCGGACGACCAGGTAGTTGTTTCCGGCGCTCTCGAGGACCTGCTGATTCTCCAGAAGACGCAGCAGCGGTCCCCCCAAGGTGGATGCATTGCAGCTCTGCACCAGGTCCAGGTGGCCATCCCGATTGTAGTCGATGGCGACGAGCGAGCTCCCCCAGAGATCATCGTTGAACCCGATGGAATCGGACCTGTCCTGGAAAGTCGGGAGACTGCCCCCGAGGTTCCGAAAGAACTTGGACGGGTCGGTGTCGTACGGTGCCGTAGTGAAACCGTTCGTGGCAACGAGGTCGAGCCAGCCGTCGTTGTCAGCGTCCACGAAGGTGGTTCCCCACCCCCACCACGCATCGTTCACGCCCGCCAGCTGCGCCCGCTCGGCGAAGGATGGGACGCCGAGGGAGGAATTGTTGTGGTACAACACGGTGTTGAGCGAGATGTTCGTCACGTAGATATCGGGATCGCCATCGTTGTCGTAGTCTCCCAACGCGACGCCCATGTCATTCCAGGGGTGGTCGACGCCGGCCGATACCGCCCGGTCCACGAACGTGTTGTCGCTCTGGTTGATCCAGAGGCGGTTGGCGTCGTAGTCGATGGCGTAGAAGATGTCGAGCCGGCCATCCCCATCGAAGTCGTACATCACCGGTTGCCAGTGTCCCAGGAAGTTGCCCCCGATGCCGGATGCCACACTGATGTTCGTGAACGTACCGTTTCCGTTGTTCAGTAGCACTCCGGCTTCTCCCAACCACAGGCTGGTCACGAGATCCAGCCGGTGGTCCCCGTCGTAATCGAACCACAACGCGCTACGGCTCCGGGCCATGGAGGCCAGCCCTGCGGCCGCGACGATTTCCTCGAACTGCCCGTTGCCGAGATTGCGGTAGAGCTGATCCGGAGCACCTGCGGCGTTGGGGACGAACAGGTCGATGTCGCCGTCGTCGTCGAAATCAGCCGCCGCCAGCCCCCCTCCCATGCCCGTGGCCATGGTGCGGCAGGATCCCGCTCCCGGCGGTCACGTCGACGACCACCCGCGAGCCCACTGCTGGGACCGCCAGAGGGAGCAGGCAAAAGGCCACGATGCAGAAGCGCTTGATCAGTTTCACCGGTGAAGGTCTCCCGCCTCCGAGAGATGCGTGTATCGCTAGGTATACCGTCATTCTCAGCCCAGGCCACCTCCCACTGCAGCGGATCGGGCAAACGGGACACCCTCCCGGGCCGGCCGCCCTCCCCGCTTTTGCCGAATCTTCGTCAAGCTCGAAGTGGTGGACGCCTGGCCGGCGCCTAAGCCATAATACGGTCGGATGAACTCTGAGCGCTGCCGTCGACTGGACGCAATGGACAAGAGGCAATTCGGTTGGCATCCCCCGAGGGATGCATGGGAGCGCGCGAGCAAGGGAGTTCAAGACCAATGACGGTTCAAGCGTCCAGTTCGAACGGTGTAAAGCCACCGGCAGCGCTGTTCATCTTCGGCGTGGCCCGAAGTGGCACGTCCTTCATGCAGCAGTTGCTCAATTCGCATCCCGGCATGCGCCTGTCCTACGAAGGACGGATCGTCCGTGAGGGAAGCTACCTCTATGGCCGACACGGCAATCTGAAGGAACGATCCCAGTTCGATCGCCTGCTCGACGAACTCTGCCATGCCGAGAAGGACGAGGAACTCAACCACTGGATGATCGAGCTGATGCGCAACCACGCCGACGAGTTGTTCCGCCGGCACAGTAAAGAGCCGTCGTTCGCCAAACTCATCGAGAACATATACATGCTCCCCGAGCCCGTTCCTTGCTGGGGAAACAAGTTACTCCGGGTGGAGGAATGCCTGAGTCTGTTCGGGCTATGGCCCCACGCCAAGGCGGTCATCCTGATCCGGGATCCGCGCGCAGTTTATGCCTCTCAGGCCAGATTCTTTCAGACGCGGATCAAGTACTCGACGATGTATTGGAATCTGCACAGCCGTTGGACACGCCGACACGCTACCGACCCGCAGCGATTCCTGGTGATCCGCTATGAGGACTTCGTGGAGGATGCGCCCGCCGTGCTGGAGAAGATCCTCCGCCTGGCCGGGGTCTGGGACACCCGAGTTGCGCGGACGATGCTTGCGGATCAGCCGCCGAAGAAGGGCAGTGTCGACATCTGGCGGAAGCGATTGACCCGTGACGAGATCCGAACGGTAGAGAGCCTGTGCTACGATCAGATGCAGCATTGGGGGTATTCTCCGGAGATTGCTCCGGGACCCAGGCGAATGGGCACGGCGGCCAGAACTTGGGAGCTCGTCCGGGAAAACCTGCGCTATTTCCCGATGGATCCGCGCTGGTGGGTGCGCAAGCAGGTCATTCGGCGATTCTTCCGCATGTTGAGAGGATAGTTCCAGGGCCTCAGGGACTCACTTCCGAATCCAGCTTCCGGAGACGCTTCCGCACCGCCGGCTGATCTTCTGCAACCTCCAGCGACCGCCGAAGGAGTTCGCGGGCGGCTTCCGTCTCACCTCGACGGTGCAAGAGTTCCGCCAGCAGGTTGAATACCACGGGGCGCAGCAGTCCAGCGCCCAGGGCCTTGTGCAAGTGCTGCTCCGCCTGCTCCTGGAGTCCCATTCGAGTCTCGGTCAACGCGAGATTGAACCAGGCCTGCCCATCGGCGGGGTTCTGTGCAACGAGCTTCTGGAGGATGGTCCGCGCCTCGTCGAGCTTTCCCGTGCTGCCGTAGAGGGTGCCGAGGTTCAGCATCACGTTCGGATCATCCGGTGTGACCCGCAAGGCCTCGAGTAGGTGTGGCCCTGCCTCCTCCAGCCTGCCGCGCCGCAGGTCCAGGACGCCCCTCCACGCGTGTAGCTGCACCGGTGCCTGGGGGTGCTTCGCTGCGGCATCGAGGAGCGCTGCGGCCCGGGCGCCTCTCTCCCCCGCCGGATCGATCTCCAGCAGGAGTTCCAGCGCCGCAACGTGGACAGGGTCCAGGCGGAGAGCCTCGGAAAGAAAAAGCAGCGCTTGATCGTCAAGTCCCAGGGCATGCTCCAGGATCGCCTGGCCCGTTCGCGGCGCGGCCAGATCGGGGGCACCGGCCGCCACAGCGGCCAGGAACCGGCGGCCGGACTCCGCTGAACCGGCTTCCTGGTAGAGGGCCACCAGATCGGCGTATGTGGATGCCGGCGCGTCCGGGCCCTCTCGGAGGCGTTCCTCCTGCAGCCCGACGGCGCGTTTCAGGCTCTCGTCACGCCGTTGCACAACCAGACGTGCCTCCGCCTGCTGATACCGTTCCAGCTCGACCCGAGCCTCCTCGATCCTTCCCACTGATCGGTAAGCCTGTCCGAGGTTGTAGCGAACTGCGCCGGAATCGGGCGCGAGATCCCGTGCCCGCTCCAGCGGTTCGACAGCTCTCTCCATCTCGCCTGCGCGAGCGTACGCCCGGCCCAGGGCCAGCCAACCGCGGAAGCCCTGCGGCGCGGCCCGCACCGCTCGCAGGAGAAGCGCGGTCCCTGCGTTCCGATCCCCATCGTTGAAGAGAAGCTCACCGAGCGTCCGCAGTGCATCGGCATCCTCCGGATGCGATGCGATCCGATCATGCAACAGGAGGCGAGCCTCGTCGCCCTTTCCCGCACGGATCAGGAAGTCCGCCACCGTGGATGCCACGTCGGGCAAATCGGCATCCAGGCGAAGCGCCATGGCCAGTTCCGCCACCGCCTCCTGGCGTCGTGTGGGCAGGGAGTCCCAGTAGACCAACCCCAGGAGGTAGTGCAGCCGTCCTGAATCGGGAAAGCGGTCCAGCGCCGACACCAGAAATGTAGCGGCCTGCTTCATCTCGTTCCGTCCATAGAGACGGGCTGCCTCTCGAAACACCGGCTCGATCTCCGCCTCGGCGGCCGGCGCCGGGAATACCGCGAGCGTTGCGAGCACGATGATCAGGCCACGCCGGAGCATCTCAGTGCTCTCCCTGGTCCCCACCGGTCTCGCGTTCCCTCCCGGTGCCGTGCGCAGGGAGCCCGGTTCCACGCAGGAGCCGGTGGAGACGGCCGGCGCGAAGCGGCCCGAACGTCTCCCGCGGGCCGCCGGGCCATTGGACCTCGACGAGAGCCTGCCGGGCTCGGGCCAGGCCCGCGTGAAGGATCCGCTCGTTCTGGGAGAGATACGACGAGCTGGTGCGGACCTCGCGCACCTGCATGCGGGATCCGGAGCGCAGGGTCACCTTGGCGCCGATGGCGAGTGGGTTGGGGCCTTCCTGGCGAAGATCCAGCTCAATCCAGGATCCCACCGCCCCCGAGGCGAGCAATAGTCGCGCTCGACCTCGTGAGGTGGTAATCACGGCGTCCAGATCACCATCGCGGTCCACGTCGGCCAGTGCCAGGCCGCGACCCACGAGTTGTTCGGAGAAGATGGCACCGTGGGCCGAGCCCACATCACGGAAGCGACCTTTGCCGGTGTTTTCCAGCAGTTGCGGCTGTTGCGCATAGGTGACGTTGTCGAAGGATTCCTCCGCGGTGTCCTCGACGTGACCGTTCACCACCAGCAGATCGAGATCGCCGTCGAGATCGAAATCCAGGGCGGCAGTTCCGAAGCCCACCAGGCGATAGCTCAGGGGTCCGAGTCCGGATGGCAGGCTGGCATCGGCGAACTGGCCGTTCCCGAGGTTGCGGTAGAGTGTATTGGTCTCCATCGCCAGGTGGGTTACAAACAGATCGAAGAGGCCGTCGCCGTCCAGGTCCGCCGCCTCCACTCCCATACCCGCCTCCCAGCGCCCGTCGTCATTGACCGCCACGCCGGCCACCAAGGCGTCCTCGCGAAACGTGCCACCCTGGTTCACGAACAGGAAGTTCGGAGAGGAGTCGTTGGCGACATAGATATCGGGCCGCTGGTCCTGGTTGAGGTCCGACC
>CBDVAL010000082.1:0-13700 GCA_965371955.1 uncultured bacterium
ACGACCGGCAGCCTCCAGGTCCAGCATCAGCTCCACATCGATGGAGCAGCGCACGCCCACCTGGCGCTCCAGCGGCGTGAAACCGTGGTAGCCGTGAAACTTGATGCCCGCCACGATGATCTTGTCCATCACTCCCGTTCCTCCATCCAGGACGCCACCTGACGCCCCAGCTCCTTCAGACTCACGGCGCCGTTGATCAGCAACCGGTCATGAAACGCCCTGAGATCGAACGCCAGACGGCTGGCACGCCAGGCATCGAAGGATACCATGCCCAGGCCTTTCGGGGACTGGTATCGGTCAGGAGGGAAATGGCAGCTCCCAGACATCGTGGGGGTGGCGCTCCTTTTCGAGGCGGGACAGCGCCACCCGGTTGTATTGCTCATCGATCTCGAAGCCGGCGAAGTCCACCTGCAGCCGCAGGCACGCCACGGCGGTGCTGCCGATCCCCGAGAACGGGTCCAGCGCAAGCCGGCAGCGCTCCAGCCCGTGCAGGCGCAGGCAGCGTTCCGGCAGTCCCACCGGAAACGACGCCGGGTGCGGCCGGTCGTTGCTGCGATGCTGAATGGTGTCGTACGGCAGGTACCACGCGTTGCCCCGGCAGCGCAACCCGCCGGACGCCGCCTTCCAGCGGCTCACATTGGACTTGTCCTGGTACGGAACCCCTACCGCCAGACGGTCCAGCGAGGTGCTGCCCCCGGGGGTGAAGTGGAACACGTACTCGTGGCAATCGTTGAGAAAGCGCCTCGAATTGATGGGCTTGTAGTGGCCCACGACCACGTCGCTGCCCCGGTCGGAGGTCTTGCCCATGGATTCGCGATCGATGGCGATGGACTTGATCCAGTGCAGGGTGTTCTGCAGAACGAACGACTCACCCACCGTGCGCGCCACGTCGAAGGGGATCCACGGGTCCGTGGGCTTGCCTCCCACGTTCAGGAAGAAGGAGCCTTCCTCGGAGATCACGTTGCGCACCGCGACGCTCCAGCGGCGGGTCCACTCCAGGTACTCCTGCCGGGGAAGATCGTCGCGGTAGTTGCGGTAGACGGTGCCCAGGTTGTACGGAGGCGAGGTGACCACCACGTCCACCGAACCCGGCTCCAGCCGGCGCTTCATCCCCTCGACGCAATCCTCGCCGTAGAAGCTCAGCACGCTGTTGCGCGCCCGGATGATCACCGGCTCGGCCATCACACCACCAACGACTCCAGATACTTGAGGCCGGTGCCGGTGAGGAACAGCACCACGCGCTGGTCGGGCTCGAGGAAGCCGGTCTCCAGCAGGCGGCGCACCGCGGCCACGGTGGCGCCGCCCTCGGGACAGGTCACCATCCCCTCGGCCCGCGCCAGGGTGCGGATGCCGCGGCGCATGTCGGCGTCGGAGACCGCCAGCGCTGTGCCCTCGCTCTCACGCAGCGTCCTCAGGATGAGAAAATCGCCCACTCCTCCCGGCACCCGCAGGCCGGAGGCCTCGGTCTGCGGATTCTCCCAGGGTTCGGCGATCTCGGCGCCGGCCTCGAACGCCCGCACCATGGGTGCACAACCCTCGGCCTGCACCACCACCATGCGCGGGAACGGCCGGCGCACCCAGCCCAGCGCCTCCATCTCGGCGAACGCCTTCCAGATGCCGATGAGACCGGTGCCACCGCCGGTGGGATAGATCACCACGTCGGGCAGCTGCCAATCGAGTTGCTCGGCCAGCTCGTAGCCCATGGTCTTCTTGCCCTCCAGCCGGTAGGGCTCCTTCAGCGTGGAGAGGTCGAACCACTGGCGCTGCTCGGTGCGGCTGGCCAGATTCCTGCCGCAGTCGGCGATGGACCCCTCCAGGAGGTGCACCCGGGCCCCGGAGGCCTCGGCCTCCAGGCGGAACGGGGTGGGGGTGGAGTCGGGCAGGAACAGGTCCACCTCCAGGCCGGCCCGTGCGGCGTAAGCCGCCGCGGCGGAGCCGGCGTTGCCCGCCGACGGCAACGCCAGGCGCTTGGCGCCCAGGGCGGCGGCCATGGATACCGCCACCGCCATGCCGCGGGCCTTGAAGGAGCCGGTGGGGTTCATCGACTCTTCCTTGAGCAACAGGTGCTCCATGCCCAGGGACGCACCCAGACGGGGTGCCTCCAGCAAGGGTGTCATGCCCTCACCGAGGCTCACGCGGTGTTCACCGGCGTCCGGCAGCATCTCCTGGTAGCGCCACAGGTTCGGTTCCCGGCCACGCAGGTCGTCACGGCTCCAGGCAGCCGCGGCCTCCTCCAGGCGATAGCGCGCCAGCAGCGGACGGCCGCAGGGGCACAGGCCCGCCAGCTGCTCCTTGTCCATGCGCTCACCGCAACGCCCGCACTCCAGGTGATCGAAGAAGCTCCGGGTCATCAGCCGCCCTCCGCGCCGGAGCCGGGGGCGAAGCGCACGCGGAAGAAGCGGCGCTTCCCCACCTGGATCAGGTAAGGCCCGGGCGGGTCGAGCTCCAGGCCCTCCTCCGTGACCTTACACCCCTCCACGCTCACGCCACCACCGCGGATGAGGCGTCGCGCTTCGCCGTTGGAGGCGGCGGCTCCCAGAGACACCAGCACGCGCAGCAACCCGACCTTGCCGTCCGCCGGGAGCGTCGATTCCCGCACTTCATCCGGCATGCCCTTCCGGACGAACATGCGCTGGAACTCGTCGGCGGCGGAACGCGCCGCCTCCGCACCGTGGAAGTCGCTCACCACCCTGCCTGCCAGCTCCGCCTTGGCGTCCTTGGGATGGAGATCTCCCGAGGCCACACGCCTCTTGCGTCCGGCGATGTCCTCCTCGCTGCAATCGGTGATCAACGTGTAGTAGGTCCACATGAGCTCGTCGGAGATGGACATGATCTTGCCGAATATCTCACGCGGTGGATCCTCCACCGCAATCACGTTGCCCATGGATTTGGACATCTTCGCCACGCCATCCGTACCCACCAGCAAGGGTGTGGTCATCACGACCTGCGGCTCCAGTTCGTAGGACGGCATGATGTCCCGCCCGACGTTGAGGTTGAACAGCTGATCCGTGCCTCCCAGTTCCACGTCGGTCTTGAGGAACACCGAGTCATACGCCTGCGCCAGCGGGTAGAGGAACTCGTGCACGCGGATGGACTCCTTGCGCTCGTAGCGCTCGCGGAAGTCGCGCCGCTCCAGCATGCGCGCCACGCTGTAGCGCGCCGCCAGGCGCACCAGACCGTAGCTTCCCAGCTCCCCCAGCCAGCGCGAATTGAAGTCCACCACGGTGCGCTCGGGGTCGAGGATCTTGAAGGCCTGCGCCTTGTAGGTCTCGGCGTTGGCCAGGATCTCCTCCCTCGTGAGCTGCGGCCGGGTCTTGGAACGGCCGGTGGGGTCGCCGATGAGGCCGGTGAAGTCGCCGATGAGGAACACCACGTTGTGCCCCAGATCCTGGAAGTGCTTCATCTTGCGCATCAGGACGGTGTGGCCCAGGTGGATGTCGGGCGCCGAAGGGTCGAAGCCGACCTTCACGTTCAGCGGCACGCCCTGCTTGCGCGAGCGTTCCAGCTTGCGGCGCAGTTCGTCCTCCACGAAGAAGTCCACTACACCCTTGCGCAGGTAGGTGATCTGCTCGTCCACCGTCAGGGGAGCCTGTTTGCTCATGGGTTCCTCGGGGAATGCGGCGCCCGGTGGCTTGCCCGGGGCGTCGGCGGGTTATCCTACCATTCCCGCAGGCAAGTGGCGTCAGGACCTGGGCGGGGGAGGACCCCACGCGGCGGACGCGGGTCGTGCCCGACGTTGCGTCGGGCACTGCCGCTCTTGGCTTCTCCTCGGCGCTCGGCTGGCGCTCGCTTCTCGTCGGCGCCATGCCGCCGCAGGGGGTCCTCCCCCGCCCAGGTCCTGCAATCATCTCTATAGCAGGCCATTTTCCCTTAGACTGACGAATCCCCCGCGGGCTACTATTAGATGGTCGTAGAGGTCGATGCCCATGATCTCCGCCGCTTTGCGCATGGCCCGGGTGAAGCTGACGTCATCCTGGCTGGGTGTCAGGTTCCCGCTGGGGTGGTTATGTACCAGGATGAACCCCAGGGCATGGTGCACGATGGCCGGCTGCAGGACCTCCCGGGGATGGGTGCGTGTGGTGTTGAGGGTGCCGATGGACAGGGTCTCGCGATGGAGCAGACAGTTCTGGGCGTCCAGGTAGAGGCCTACCAGATGCTCGCGGCGTACGCGGCCCAGCTGGCGCACCTGGGCATACGCCTCCTGCGGCGAGGTGATGCGCACCGCATGCTCCGGGATGCGGTCGCGGCAACGGCGCACCAGCTCGAATGCCGCCAGGAGCTGACAGGCCCGGGCCGAGCCGATGCCGTGGTTGGCACACCATTCGGCGTGGTCCAGGGTGGCCAGGCGCTGCAGGCCGTACTTGCGGATCAGGCGGTCCGCCAGCCGGAGCACGCTGGTGCGCCGGGTGCCGGTGTTCAGCAGGATGGCCAGCAGCTCGGCGCTGGTGAGGCCGGAGGGGCCGCGGCTTTGCAGGCGCTCACGGGGGCGTAGGGCTGGGGGTAGGTCACGGACCTGGAAGTGGTAGCGATCGTCCATGGTTGGGAGACGGGGTGGACGGGTGGCAAGGGTGTTGCTCGGATCCGCGGTGGCGACCTCGGGCTTCTACTCCTGCGAGCTGCGCAGGTGGACCTTGTGATTCCTTACTTCTACTTGGCCCTCGCAGATGAGGGATAGGGCTTTGGGGTAGAGGATGTGTTCCTGCTGCAGGATGCGGGCGGAGAGGGTCTCCTCATCGTCGTGGTCCTGTACGGGTACGGCTGATTGGAGGATGATGGAGCCTGCGTCCAGATGCTCGTCCACCAGGTGGACGGTGCAGCCGGTGATCTTGACGCCGTGGCGTAGTGCCTGACGTTGGGCGTGTAGGCCCGGGAATGCGGGTAGTAATGACGGGTGGATGTTGAGAATGCGATCCGGGAAGCGGTGGACGAACCAGGGGCTCAGGAGGCGCATGTAGCCGGCCAGGCAGATGAGGGTGATGCCGGCCCCCTCCAGGACCTCCGCCACTTTTCTGTCGTGCTCCTCGCGGCTGGAGCTTTCGCGATGGTCCACCACCTGGTATGGGACCTGCGCTTTTCGGGCGTGATCGAGGCCCGGGGCGTCGGGGATGTTGCTCACCACCATGGCGATGGGGGACGGCACGCGACCGTCCTGACAGGCGGCCAGGAGCGCCGCCAGATTCGAGCCGCGGCCGGAGAGGAGGACGCCGATGCGGTGCTGCTCGGGCCCGGTCAACGGTAGATCACCTCGCGTTCGCCGGACATCACCTCGCCGATGAGGAACGAAGGAATACCAAGCAGTTCCTGGCCCACCTCCACCCGGCTGCCGTCGAGAATCTGATCGCGCTCCACCGTCCCCATCCCGCCGAACGAGCCGATGTCGGCGAGCACGGCATCCGAGTAGGTGGACTGCACCTTGTCGCGGATGCGGGCGATGGCATCCATCTTGGCGTCGATATCCACGCCGGCATCACGATACGTGAGGCCCGGCGCACCGCGGGGTGGGTCGGAGGGGGTATGAGACATGGGATGACAGCTCCGATGGCGCCGGAAACAGCCCCGCTCTCTCAGGGAGCTGGCATTGTGGCATACGCCTGCGAGGTGGTCAACTGCCGGGCAACTCTATCTGCGCCCTCTGCTGCTCCGGAAACTTGATGGGGTAATTGTTCGTGTAGCATGCGGTGCAGAACGGCTCGGGATCGCCCCCGGTGGCGCGCAACATGCCTTCCAGGCTCAGGTAGGCCAATGTGGTGGCGCGAATGTGGCGACAGATCTCGTCCACGCTGTGGGTGGCGGCAATGAGCTCGCCACGGTTGGGGGTGTCCACACCATAGTAGCACGGGCCGACGGTGGGCGGACAGGAGATGCGCATGTGCACCGCACGGGCTCCGGCGGACTTGATCATGGAGACGATCTTTCGTGAAGTGGTGCCGCGCACGATGGAATCGTCCACCAGCACCACGCGCTTGCCCTCCAGGAGCTCGCGGACCGGGTTGAGCTTGAGCTTCACGCCGAAGTGGCGGATGGTCTGCTCCGGCTCGATGAACGTGCGGCCGATGTAGTGGTTGCGCACCAGTCCCGCCTCGAACGCAATGCCGGATTCCTCGGAGTAGCCCAGGGCGGCATACGTGCCCGAGTCGGGCACGGCCACCACCACGTCCGCATCGACGGGATACTCCCGGGCCAGCTCGGCGCCCAGGCGCTTGCGCACCTGGCTGACACTGCGGCCGAACACCCGGGAGTCGGGGCGCGAGAAGTAGACATGTTCGAAGATGCACTGCCGCACCGGCGTCTTCTCGAACGGGAAGCTGGACGTCACGCCCTCCTTGGTGACCACCACCACCTCGCCGGGCTGCACGTCGCGCAGGAACTCGCCATCGATGAGATCCAGGGCGCAGGACTCCGAGGTCAGGATGGTGGCGCCCTCCAGGCGTCCCAGCGACAGCGGCCGGAAGCCGAACGGGTCGCGCACGCCGATCATCCGGTCGCGGGTGAGAAATGCCAGCGAGTACGCCCCCTGCATCTGGCGCAGCGCGTCCACCACGGCGTCCTCCACCGCGTCCTGCCGGGACTTGGCGATGAGGTGCAGGATCACCTCTGTATCGGAGGTTGTGGCGAAGATGGAGCCGTCACGCTCGAGCTTGCGGCGCACCTCGTCGGCGTTGACGAGATTGCCGTTGTGGCACACCGCGATCTCTCCGCGGTGCGAGGAGATCTTCAGCGGCTGGGCGTTGATGAGGTCGCTCTGGCCCGCGGTAGAGTAGCGCACATGGCCGATGGCGCGATCGCCCCGGAGCGTCTCCAGCGACTCGCGGTTGAAGACCTCCGAGACCTCCCCCATCCCCAGGCGTGCTCGCATGGGGCCGCCGTCGGAGGAGACGATCCCCGCGGACTCCTGTCCACGGTGCTGCAGAGCGTGCAGCCCGAGATAGGCGAGGTTGGCGGCCTCGGGATGCTGGAAGATCCCGAAGACACCACACTCGTCCCGGAACTTGTCGGGGGCTGGCAAGGACGGCTTCATGGAATGGGTCTCCGCATTACGCCTGCCGAGCAGGCATTATTCTAGCATTCCCGGCAGCGCTGCCGACCATGCGCGCTGCAGATCGTCCAGGGTGAGGTCCACCAACCCATCGTCCCCCGGTCCCTCGATGCGCACCCTGCCGCTCTCGTCGGTGGTTCCCAGCCGGGTGCAGGGTACCCCGGCCTGCCGCGCCGTCTCGGCCACGTCCGCCTCGCCGGCCGGCGCCGTGGCCACCAGCACCCGGCCTGGCGCCTCGCCGAACAGCGCCGCGTCGGCACGCTGGTACTCCGGCAAGCAGATGTGGACGCCCACGGCGGCACCACCGGCAAGGCAGCACTCTGCCAGGGTCACCGCCAGTCCGCCGTCGGAGCAGTCGTGCGCGCTGGCCAGCAGGCGCCGCCCTGCCAGCCGGCGCAGCAACTCCCCCAGCCTCTTCTCCATCTCCAGATCCAGCGGCGGCGGGGTTCCCGCCTCGCGCCCGTGAACCTGCGCCAGATACTCGCTGGCCGCGATGGACGGCTCACCGGCATCGCCCAGCAGCAGCACCGTCAAGCCTGCTGAGGGAAAGCCGCTCTGCAGGCGCGTGGACGCATCCTCCAGCAGCCCCACCATGGCCACCACCGGGGCAGGATGAATGGCCTGCCCCCGGGTCTCGTTGTAGAAGGACACGTTGCCGCTCACCACCGGAACGTCCAGGGCGCGGCAGGCATCCCCCATGCCCCGGGTCGCCTCGCGGAACTGCCACATGATCTCCGGATTCTCCGGGTTGCCGAAGTTGAGGCAATCGGTGACGCCGAGAGGACGGGCACCGCTGCACGACAGGTTGCGCGCGGCCTCGGCCACGGCATGCGCCGCGCCGGCACGCGGGTCCAGATAGCACCAACGGTGGTTGCAGTCCGATGTCATGGCCAGGGCGCGCGCGGTCCCCTTCACCCGCACCACGGCGGCATCGCTGCCGGGGCCCACCAGGGTATTGGTCCGCACGGTCTGGTCGTACTGGCTGGTGATCCAATCGCGGCTACCCAGGTTGGGCGAGCCCACCAGGTCCAGCAGCGTCTGCGACAGGTTCTCGGGTTGCGGGATCTCGCCGGCATCGAAGCGCTGCGCATCCTTCAGATACGCCGGCTCGGCGCACGGGCGCTCATAGCGCGGTGAGCCCTCGGACAGGGGAACCGCCGGAATGCGCGCCACCACCTCGCCGTGGTGTTGCACCGTCACATGGCCGTCGTCGGTAACCTCCCCCACCACCTCCACGTCCAGGTCCCACTTGCGGAAGATGCGCCGCACCTCCGCCTCACGGCCTGCTGCCGCCACCAGCAGCATGCGTTCCTGGGACTCGGACAGCAGGATCTCATAGGCCGACATTCCCTCCTCGCGCAGCGGCACGCGATCGAGGTCGATCCGTACGCCGGTCCCGGCACGCGCCGCCATCTCGAACGACGACGACGTCAGGCCGGCGGCGCCCATGTCCTGGATGCCCACCACGGCACCGGACTTCATCACCTCCAGGCAGGCCTCCAGCAAGAGTTTCTCGGTGAACGGGTCGCCCACCTGCACGGTGGGCCGGCGCTGCTCGGAGTCCTCGGTGAACTCCTCGGACGCCATGGTGGCGCCGTGGATGCCGTCGCGACCGGTCTTGGAGCCCACGTAGAGCACCGGGTTGCCCACGCCGGCAGCCGCGCCCAGGAAGATGCCATCGGTCCTGGCGATGCCCAGGGTGAACGCGTTGACCAGGATGTTGCCGTTGTAGGACGGGTGGAAATGGGTCTCGCCGCCCACCGTGGGGCAGCCGAAGCAGTTGCCGTAGTCACCAATGCCCTTGACCACGCCGGCCACCAGGTAGCCGGTGCGTGGATGATCAGCAGCGCCGAAGCGCAGCGAGTTCAGGCTGGCGATGGGCCGCGCCCCCATGGTGAACACGTCGCGCAGGATGCCGCCGACGCCGGTGGCAGCACCCTGGTAGGGTTCGATGAACGACGGATGGTTGTGGCTCTCCATCTTGAACACCGCCGCCAGCCCGTCGCCGATGTCCACGGCGCCGGCGTTCTCCCCCGGGCCCTGTACCACCCAGGGCGCCTCGGTGGGCAGCTCCGCCAGGTACACCCGGCTGGACTTGTAGGAACAGTGCTCCGACCACATCACCGAGAACACGCCGAGCTCGGTCCAGGTGGGCTTGCGGTCCAGGATGGCGCACATGCGCTGGAACTCCTCTGCCGACAGGCCGTGCTGCGCGGCCATCTCCTCCGTCACCACCACGTTCCGGCTCATGACGCCTCCGCCAGCGAGGCCAGCAGCGACTCGAGCACGAATCGTCCATCCTCGCAGCCCAGCTCCGGCTCCGATGCTCGCTCCGGGTGGGGCATCATCCCCAGGACATTGCCCGCCTCGTTCATGATGCCGGCAATGGCCCCCAGGGAGCCGTTGGGGTTGGCCATCTCGCTCTCGTTGCCGTCGGCGTCGCAGTAGCGGAACACCACATGCCCCTGATCCTCGAGCCGGCGCCTGGCTTCGGCGTCCGCGAAGTAGTTGCCCTCGGCGTGGGCGATGGGCATGCGCAGTGTCTTGCCTGGAGGGCAGGCGCTGGTGAAGCGCGTCGCGGCGTTCTCCACCTTCAGGTGGACATCCTGATGGATGAAGCGCAGCCCGCGGTTGCGCAGCAAGGCGCCGGGCAGCAGGCCGGCCTCCACCAGCACCTGGAAGCCGTTGCAGATGCCCATCACCGGGCCGCCGCGCTTTGCGAACTCCACCACGGCGCCCATCACCGGGCTCAGGCTGGCGATGGAGCCGGCGCGCAGGTAGTCGCCGTACGAGAAGCCGCCGGGCAGGATGACGGCGTCCACCACCCCCAGCGAGGTCTCCTTGTGCCAGATGAAGCGTGGCGACGCGCCCAGCACATGCTTCAGCACATGGTAAGCGTCATGGTCGCAGTTGCTGCCGGGATAGACCACCACCCCCACCTGCACACCGGTGAAGTCGCCGCTCAAGATTCCCCCTCCACGATCTCCACGCTGAAATCCTCGATGACCGGGTTGGAGAGCAGCCGCCGGCTCATCTCCTCCAGGCGTTCCCGTGCCCTGGCCTCGTCGGTTGCGCTCAGATCCATCTCGAACACCTTGCCCTGGCGCACCCCGCTGACCTCGTCGTAGCCCAGCGATTGCAGCGATCGCTGGATGGTCATGCCCTGGGGATCCAGGACGCCACTCTTGAGACGGACGTACACTCTCGCCTTCATGACTTCTCCTTCGTCCTTGCTTTCTCCCCCAGCGCGCGCTCGAGGATGCGATCGACATGTCGTAGCTGATGCCCGGGATCGAAGCAGCGTTCCAGCTCCCCCGCATCCAGGTGGCGCCGGACGTCGTCGTCGGCCTCCAGCAGCGCGCGGAAGTCGCCCCCGGCCTCCCAGGACTTCATGGCGTTGCGCTGCACCATCTGGTAGGCGTCGTCGCGGCTCACTCCGGCCCGGGCCAGCGCAAGCAGCACCGTGCCCGAGTAGACCAGGCCGCCGGTGAGATCCAGGTTGCGGCGCATGGCGTCCGGATGGATCTCCAGGCCTTCCAGGATGCGCCGGGCGTCGTGCAGCATGAAGTCCAGCAGGATGGTGGAGTCGGGCAGAATGACCCGCTCCGCCGAGGAGTGGCTGATATCGCGCTCGTGCCACAGGGGCACGTTCTCCAGCGCGGTCTGCACATGGGAGCGCAGTAGCCGCGCCATGCCCGACAGACGCTCGCACAGGATGGGGTTGCGCTTGTGCGGCATGGCGGAGGAGCCCTTCTGGCCCTTGGCGAACGGCTCGCTCAGCTCGCGCACCTCGGTGCGCTGCAGGTGCCGGATCTCCGTGGCGATCTTGTCCAGCGTGGTGCCGGTCAGGGCGAGGGCGAACACCAGCTCGGCGTGGCGGTCGCGCTGTACCACCTGATTGGAGACCGGCTCGGGCTCCAGGCCCAGCCGCTGTAGAACCGCTTCTTCGATGGCCGGATCCAGATGCGCGAAGGTGCCCACCGCGCCGGAGATCTTGCCCACCCGCACCGACCGGAACGCGCGTTCGAGGCGTTCCTGCTGGCGGGTCATCTCCGCGTACCACAGCGCGAACTTCAGGCCCAGCGAGATCGGTTCGGCATGCACGCCATGGCTGCGCCCCACCATGGGCGTGCGGCGATGCTCCCGCGCCCGGCGCTCGAGCACCTCGCGCACCGCCAGCACCTGGGGCAGTAGACGCTCGCCGGCGTCGCGCAGCTGCAAGGCCAGCGCGGTGTCCAGTACATCGGAGGAGGTCAGACCCAGATGGATGAAGCGTGCGTCCGGGCCGACGTGCTCGGCCACGTTGGTGAGGAAGGCGATGACATCATGACGCGTCTCACGCTCGATCTCGTCGATGCGGGCCGGATCGAAGGCCGCCTTCTCGCGGATGGTGCGCGCCGCCTCGGCGGGAATCTCGCCGCGCTCCGCCAGCACGTCGCAGACCGCAATCTCCACGTCCAGCCAGCGCTGATAGCGGTTGCGCTCCTCCCAGATGGCGCCCATCTCGGGGCGGGTGTAGCGAGTGATCACGATGGTCTCCTCGGAAATTCTCGCGGGTTTCCTATGCTGAACCGGTGTGGCCGAAGCCACCTTCGCCCCGGCCGGTTTCCGGCAACTCGTCCGACTCCTCGGCCAGGACCGGCGCCACGGACGCCACCACCAGCTGGGCAATGCGGTCGCCGTGCCGGATGGTGTGCGGCTCGGTGCCCAGGTTGATCATCAGGACCTTCACCTCGCCGCGGTAGTCCTCGTCCACCGTGCCCGGGGTGTTCAACAGTGTGAGCCCGTGGCGCAAGGCCAACCCCGAGCGCGGGCGGATCTGGCCCTCACATCGGGCCGGCAGCGCCATCCGGAAGCCGGTGGGGATCAGCAGCCGCTGCTGCGGTTCCAGCGTGGCGGGCTCGGCCAGGCAGGCGCGCAGGTCGAACCCGGCGCTCCCCTCGGTCATCCTCCCCGGGAGCGGCAGATCCCGATTCTCGGCACAACGCTGGAACAGCACCTTCATGGACATTTCGACCCTGGCCCCCGTTGAAGACCCCGCGCTGTGGCCAGGCACGCGCTACTGCTACAGGCGCAGCGGCTCGGCGGACAGCCCGCTCTCCTGCACCCGGCCCAGGGCCGCCAGACTCAACTCACTGCCCCCCAGCAGCTCCTCGGCAAGGCCGTGCACCTGCTCCACGGTGACCGCATCCACCTCGGCCAGCGTGGCATCCAGCCCGCTCTGGCGCCCGAAGTAGATCTCCTGCTTGGCCAGACGGGACATGCGGCTGGAGGAGGACTCCATGGACAGGACCATGCTGCCCTTGAGATGTTCCTTGGCCTCGCCGAGCTCCTGCCCCGTCACCGGCTCGCGGCGTATCCGTCGGAGCTCGTCCAGCACCACGTCCACCGCCTCGCGCGCCTGCTTGGGTGCCGTGGCCAGGTAGACGCTCAGGCACCCGGTGTCGGCGAAACCGTCCAGCGAGGAGAAGATCGAGTAGACCAGGCCGCGGTCCTCGCGCACCGCCTGGAACAGCCGGCTGGACATGGTGCCGCCCAGAATCGCGCTGAGCAAGTGTCCGGCATGGCGGCGTTCGTCCGACTCGGAGAACGCCGGCACGCCCAGGCAGAGGTGCAGTTGCTCCAGCTCGGGCTTGTCGCGCAGCACCACTTCGGCGCGGTAGGACGGCGGCGTGGGCTCGGCGAAGCCATTGCCCGACGGCAGCGCCCCGAACGCGTTGTCCACCAGCTCGGCAAGCCCCTCGTGGGTCAGATGGCCCGCCGCGGAGAGGATGAGGTTGCCGGAGCGGTAGGCACGCTGAAAGTAGTCCAGGATGGCCTCGCGGCTCATGGACGACACCGACTCCAGGGTGCCGGCTATGGGCCGTCCCAGCGGATGCTGCGCCCAGATGCTGGCAAAATACTCGTTGAAGAGGAGCTCGTCCGGCGTGTCCTCCACCATCCGGATCTCCTCGAAGATGACCTTCCGTTCCTTCTCGATCTCCACCGGGTCGAACAGCGGGTGCAGGACGATGTCGGACAACAGGTCCACCGCCTGGCCCAGGTGCCGGTCCAGCACCTTGGCGTAGAAGCAGGTGTATTCCTTGGTGGTGAAGGCATCGGAGCATCCGCCGATGAGATCCAGGGTGCGGGCGATCTCCCGGGCGGTCCGATTCTCGGTGCCCTTGAAGACGAGGTGCTCGATGAAGTGGGTGACGCCGTTTTCGCCGGGTGTCTCGTCCCGGGAGCCGCGGCGCAGCCACACCCCCAGACAGACCGAGCGGAACTCGGACATCTCCTCGGTGAGAAGAGTCATCCCGCTGGGGAGGATCTGTTTACGGATACTCCCGCCCATGGAGGTCGCCTGAATCCTTTGCTGCTGTTGGGTTCCCCGGCTGGGGAGGGGTTTGTGCCCACCGGCTGCTATCGCCTGAAGAGGCGGGAGTATAGCACAGCCTGGGGTCCGTGGGCGCCGGCGCTCGCTTCTTGCTGGTAGCCCGCGGTGGCGGCCGGCCCCACGCGGCGGACGCGGGCCGTGCCCGACGTGGCGTCGGGCGCGGCCGCTCTAGCCTCCTCCTTCGCTCTCGGCTGGGGGCTCGCTTGTCGTCGTCGGCACGCCGCCGCGTGGGGCCGGCCGCCACCGCTACCTCCGTGCTACCCGCTGCAACTCCCATTGGTCGACTTG
>CBDVAL010000083.1:0-13673 GCA_965371955.1 uncultured bacterium
GGTGGTGGTGACCCTGCTGGGGATCACCTATCTGTTCCAGGCCGACACCGAGAACCTCATCGCCCGCAACGAGCGCGATCGTGCCCAGGCCCTGGGGATCGCCGAGGCCGGGACGAAGATGATCAAGGCCTGGTACGACAATCCCATCTGGGACGACATCTCCTCGCCCAGCCACCGGTTTCTCAACACCTACGACCTGCGCAAGAAGAAGTATTACGATGTCGCCCAGAGGCTGATCAACGACGACGGCGACCCGGGAACGGCGCCGCTCAGCTCCTCCGACCCCGGCTGGGTCTACTACATGGAGGGCTTCACCGCGCCGGGGTCGCCGGCCAGCGACACCGACCCCGACCATGCGTTGATATTCTTCCAGAAGCCGTACCGTGGCAGCACCTCGGTCACGCTGCTGGGCACGGAGGACGGCCCGGACATCTCCATCTCCGAGGACAGCGCCAGCGCCGATGTGCGCAACTTTCTGGCCGCCCTCAACGCCGCCCTGTTCACCGAGCATCGCGTCACCGGGCGCATCACGAAGATCGAGATCTACGAGCCGCCGTCCATCAACCTGGGCGGCTCGTGGGAGCGCTTCGGTATCGGCACGGTGAAGGTCACCGCCGGCAAGTTCCGCCCGGCCCCCGGGGGAGGCGAGCAGAAGCTCGCCGAGCGCGTGGTGAAGATGGTCCTCAACGAGGCGCCCTATCCCGGCCCCACGGGCCCGCTGAACTCCTGCCAGGGGATCCAGGCCTCCGGCTCGTTCGAGGTCCACTGGGGTGCCGCCACCTCCCTGGCGGATGTGGAGTTCAACATGGCCGCCCTGGACGTCAAGTGGGACAGCGCGATCCCGTGGGCCACTCAGACCGACTATGTTAACCCCCTGGGTCGGCCGTGGGAGGCGGGCCCCAACTACATGACGGACATGGGCGGCGGTGCCGGGACCCTCATCGAGGACCCCTGGCTGACCCTGCGCACCATCGGTTCCATCATCGATGCCCCGAATACCGACCCGATCCCCTTGCCCACGGCGTACGTGACTGGGACTGGCTACCCGGACCCCGACAGGGATCATTCCAACGTCATGCAGTTCGACACCACCGTGACCTGCCCGGACTTTCCGTACAATCTATGGAAGAGCGTGGCCAAGGACGGCGGCAAGAAGATCCATTACCTGACCTGGGTGACCGACGATCAGTTCAAGGAGGGCAATGTCACCAGGACGTTCCAGGACTGGACGCATGGCAACACCGGCCTGTTCTTCTTCGAGACCACCGACAGCAAGCCGCCGGACGGCACGAACCTGACACCGCCCATCGTGGTCCAAGGCGCCTGGTACACCGAGGGCTTCATCTACCTGAACGTCCAGAACTTCCGCACCACCGGCGTGAGCGGCTCCGACGTGGCCATGATCGCGCCCGGCGAGCCCTATTATGATGAATTCACCGGAGGCGCCGCCTACAGTGGGGTCTACAACGCCGAGCCGTTCACCGATGATGTGGTGGTGAACGGTGTCTGGGATCCGGGGGAGGCCTTCACCGACACCATTCCTCCGGCCAATGGAGGGACCGACGGCGTCTACGACGCCGAGGCCTGGATAAACCTCGACTACGCCACCGTCATGGGCGGCGGGGGAGGTCCACCGGAGCACCGGGTGCTGCAGAATCCCGGCACGGAGACCGCCACCCTCACCCTGGGAGGCGTCACCAACACCCGGACCACCACCAATGCCCGGGACGCCGACGGGCTCCCGGTGCAGAACGAGGTCAATCTGTACGGCGTGTTGTATAATAGCGGCGCGATGTCCATGCAGGGGAACGGCGTCTACTTCGGCTCGGTCATCGCCGCAGGCGGCGCGGGCGAGAACTTCTTCGGCGCTGGCGCGGCTGGTGACCCGGAGGTCTACTTCGACGAGCGTCTGATCAAGGGCGAATGGCCGCCGCCGGAGTTGCAATTGCCGCTCACCATCATCACACTCTGGAAGACGGACTACTAGGAGCAAGCCATGACCCAGCGCAGTCGTAGCGCCTCGAGTCGGACAGCCGCCGCGTGGCTGGCGGCAGCACTTCTCGCGGTGGCAGCGGTCTCGTTCACGGCAGCAGCGGCCCCCGAGAAGGAAGACAAGGCCGAGGAGACCAAGAAGCAGAGCGCCGCCAAGAAGCCCCGGGTCATCACCAACGCCGACCTGGAGAAATACGGCAAACGAGCGACTCCGGTCAGCGGCAAGGCGAAGCCCATCGTCGCCCCGCCCCTCCTGCCGGAGGTGCAGCCCCCGGCGCCACCGCGCACCACGCTGCCGCCGGAGGATCGCCTGGACGGCGCTTTGCTGCCGGAGCTGGAGGAGCGCCAGACGGAGTTGCAGGGGCTTCTCACCTACCTGAAGGCCAAGGTGGCCTGGATCAAGAATCCGTTCCTGCCGCAGCCGATCCCCCCGGCCGGCGAGAAGCTGCTGGATCCCAGCCTCGGCCCGGGGCAGGAGCTGCAGTTGACCCGGAGCCGCGTGTTTGCCGTGGAGGGCAGGCTGGGCAAGATCCGTCTCCTGATCCAGTCCGGCGGGGGCCAGGCGCCGGCGCTGCAGCCTTGAACCTTCGCCTTCGCGAGGCTATCGTCTCCTCTGATGATGGCCACTGCGGAGGACCCCCTTGCCTGACCTGCTGATCGTCGAGGACAAGAGCAGCCTGCGTACCGTGCTGCGCAAGACGCTGGAGGCGGCGGACTACACCGTGGAGGAGGCCACCGACGGCGAGCAGGCGCTCTCCCTGCTGGCCCGGCGGCGCTACCTGGCGGTGTTGTGCGATCTCAAGCTTCCAGGCGCCGACGGCTTCGGCGTCCTGCAGGCGGCCCTGGAGGCTGACCCTGCCGTACCGGTGATCCTCATGACCGCCTACGGCACCATCGAGGACGCCGTGCGGGCCATGAAGGAGGGCGCCTACGACTTCCTGGCCAAGCCGGTGGATACGGACCACCTGCTGCTGCTGGTGGAGCGCTCCCTGGCGCAGCGGCGCCTGTTCGTGGAGAACCTGGTGTTGCGCGAGCAATACGCCGAGCGCGTCGGCCTGCCGCGCATCCTGGGGGACAGCCCTGCCATCCGCGAGGCATCGGAGCAGCTGCAAAAGGTGGCGGGCACCGACGCCACGGTGCTGCTGCTGGGCGAGAGCGGCACCGGCAAGGAACTGTTCGCGCGTGCCATCCACCAGCTCAGCCCGCGCTCCGACGGGCCGTTCGTGGCGCTGAACTGCGCCGCCATCCCGGAGAACCTGCTGGAGAACGAACTCTTCGGACACGAGAAGGGCGCCTACACCGGCGCCGATCGCCAGCGGCTGGGCAAGCTGGAGATGGCTTCCGGCGGGACGCTGTTCCTGGATGAGATCGGCGAGATGCCGCCGGGGATGCAGGGCAAGATCCTGCGCGTCCTGCAGGAGCGCACGTTCGAGCGCGTCGGTGGAAACGTCACCCTCGAGGCGGAGGTCCGTCTGGTGGCGGCCACCAACCGCGACCTGGAGGACGCCACCGGCCGGGGCGAATTCCGCGAGGACCTCTACTTCCGGCTGTCGGTGTTCCCCCTCACCGTGCCGCCGTTGCGTCATCGCCGCGACGACATCCCCTTGCTGGCGCGCTACTTCCTGGAGCGCTACGCCCGGGAGATGCACCGCCGGGTACGGGATCTCCACCCGGAGGGCCTGGCGCGGCTGCAGGAGTACGCCTGGCCGGGGAACGTGCGTGAGCTGCAGAACTGCATCGAGCGCGCAGTGATCCTGTGCGACGGCGAGCTGCTGCAGCCGGAGCATCTGCACCTGCGCAAGCGTGCGGCCGGCGAGGCGTTGACGGTGGAGGAGATCGCGTCCCAGGGTGGCTCGCTGGCCGGCGTCGCCGCGCGCGCCGCGGCCGAGGCGGAACGGTTGCGCATCCGGCACGCCTTGCGTGAAGCGGGGGGGAACAAGGCGCGGGCGGCCAAGCTGCTCGAGGTGAGCACGCGCACCCTCTCGTCACGACTGAAGGAACTGGGACTGGAGAACGAAGGGGTGGTGGCCTCCTGATTTCTTGACAGCCCACCGTCCGGGGCTTATGATTCGCCCTTGTCTCAAACAGACCCCTGCCCGGCAGGATCGGCAGGTGGGCGGGGGGAGGTGTCCTGCCTTCCGGTTTCCCCCGATGTTCGCGCCGCGGTGTTCCCGCCCGGCCTGGAGTCGATTCCATGTCCCGACGAAGAATCTTGATCCTCGGCGCCGCCGGGAGGGATTTCCACAACTTCAACGTGCGCTATCGCGGCAAGCAGGAGTACGAGGTGGTGGGCTTCACCGCGACGCAGATCCCCGACATCGCCGGCCGCCGCTATCCGGTGGCACTGGCGGGCAACCTCTATCCCGAGGGTCTTCCTATATATGATGAGGCGGAGGTGACCGACCTCGTGCGCCGGCTGAAGGTCGATGAGGCCGTGTTCTCCTACTCGGACGTCTCCTACGTCACCGTCATGAACCTGGCCAGCAAGGTGCAGGCGGCCGGTGCCGACTTCTCGGTCCTGTCCGCACCGTCCACCATGCTGGAGGCCAGGGTGCCGGTGGTGTCGGTTTGCGCGGTGCGCACCGGCTGCGGCAAGAGCCAGACCACGCGCCGTGCCTGCGACGTGCTGCAGGAGATGGGCAAGAAGGTGGTGGCGGTGCGCCATCCCATGCCGTACGGAGACCTGACCCTGCAGAGGGTGCAGCGTTTCGGGTCGCTGGAGGACATGGATGCAGCGAACTGCACCATCGAGGAGCGCGAGGAATACGAGCCGCATATCGCCCGCGGGATCGTCGTCTATGCCGGCATCGACTACGCCGCCATCCTGGAGCGCGCGCAGGAGGAGGCCGATATAGTGGTGTGGGACGGCGGCAACAACGACACGCCGTTCTTCCGCTCGGACCTGGAGATCGTCCTGGTGGACCCGCACCGGGCCGGGCACGAGACCACGTACTATCCGGGGGAGGTGAACCTGCGGCGGGCGCACGTCGTGGTGATCAACAAGATGGATACCGCGGCAGACGAGGGGATCCAGGCGGTGCGCGACAGCATCCAGGCGCTCAACCCGTCGGCCACCGTGGTGGACGCCGATTCTCTGGTGACCGTGGAGGAGCCCGGGAAGATCAAGGGAGCCAGGGTGCTGGCGGTGGAGGACGGGCCCACCCTCACCCATGGGGAGATGACCTTCGGTGCGGCGGTGGTGGCCGCGCGAAGGTACGGCGCAGCCGAGCTGGTGGACCCGCGCCCGTACGCCGTGGGCAAGATCGCCGAGACCTTCGAGAAATATCCGGACATCGGGACGTTGCTGCCGGCGGTGGGCTACGGTGAGCAGCAGGTTGCCGATCTGCAGGAGACCATCCGGCGGACCGAATGCGACCTGGTCCTCATCGGCACGCCCATCGACCTGCGCCGGCTGGTGAAGATCGACAAGCCCGCGATGCGCGTGTGCTACGAGCTCAAGGAGCGGGGGACGCCGGACCTGCCGTCGGTACTGGCGCGCTTCCGGTAATCACATTGTCTCGGGGTCGCCGGGTGGTCATCGCCATGGGGGGCAACGCCCTGTTGCCTCCGGGCCAGGACGGAACCCGGGCCCAGCAGTTGCGCAACGCCGAACGCCTGGCCCGCGCCCTGGTGCCGCTCATCCGCAAGAAGGAGCAGCTGCTCCTGGTGCACGGCAATGGCCCACAGGTGGGCAACCTGATGCTGCGCATGGAGGAGTCGGTGACCAAGGTCCCGCCGTTGCCGCTGGACTTCTGCGTGGCGCAGTCCCAAGGGGAGATGGGCTACCTGCTCGAGCAGGCGCTGGTGAACCGGATACGCCGCGACAAGCTGGAGATGGCGGTGGCCTGCATGCTCACCCAGGTGCGGGTGGACCCGGACGATCCGGCGTTCGCGCAGCCAAGCAAACCCATCGGGCCGTTCCTCAACCGCTACCGGGCGGGCTTGCTGCGGCGTGAGGGCAAGGTGGTGGTGGAGGATTCGGGGCGCGGATACCGCCGGGTGGTGGCCTCGCCGCGCCCGCAAGAGGTGCTGGGATTGGACGCGGTGCAACTCCTCCTGGACAGGGGGGGACTGGTCATCGCCGGCGGCGGTGGCGGTGTCCCGGTGGTGCGCAGCGCGCGCGGCGGCCTGCAGGGGGTGGAGGCGGTCATCGACAAGGACTACACGGCCGGCATGATGGCGCGTGAGCTGGGCGCCGGTCTGCTGGCGATCCTCACCGATGTGGATCGTGTCTGTCTGAACTATGGAACCAAGGAGCAGAAGGAGCTGAGTACGATCTCGGTGAACCAGGCGCGAGCCTACCTGGAGGCGGGGGAGTTTCCGCCCGGCAGCATGGGTCCGAAGGTGGAGACCGCGCTGGAGTTCGTGGAATCAACGGGCGGAGAGGCGTTGATCACCTCGGTCCCGCGCCTGGCGGCGGCCATGGCCGGACGATCCGGAACGAGATTCACGCCCTCGAACCGCCTGCCTTTCAACGGAGGATCGAAGTGAGCGCGAGCATCAAGAACGGGGATCTGATCACCCTGGCGGACTGGACGCCGGCCCAGGTGGAGGGAGTGTTGCAGCGGGCCGTCCAGGTGAAAGCGCAGCGCGAGCGCTACCGTGACGCTCTGGCGGGCCGCACGCTGGCGCTGATCTTCGAGAAGCCGTCGCTGCGCACCCGGGTGACGTTCGAGGTGGGAATCCTGCAGCTCGGTGGTCATCCGATTTACCTGAGTTCGTCGGACATTCGGCTCGGGCAGCGGGAATCGGTGCAGGACGTGGCGCACAACCTGGAGCGCATGGTCTCCGCGGTGACGGCTCGCACCTTCCTGCACAGCACCGTGGAGGAACTGGCGCAGCATGCCTCGGTGCCGGTGATCAACGCCCTCTCCGACCGTTTCCATCCGTGCCAGGCACTGGCCGACTACCTCACGCTGCGCGAGGCCCGTGGCGGGCTCAAGGGGCGCGTCCTGGCCTATGTGGGCGACGGGAACAATGTCGCTCACTCGCTCATCCACGGTGGCGCACGGCTGGGCGTCGAGGTCCGCATCGCCACGCCGGAAGGCCACGAGCCGGATGCCGGGGAGGTGGAGCGCGGCCGGGAGGCAGCCCAGGAGACGGGCGCGGTGATCCGCGTCACCCATGACGCCGCGGAGGCGGTGGAAGGGGCCGATGCGGTGTACACCGACGTCTGGACCTCCATGGGCCAGGAGGATGAGGCGGACGCTCGCACGGCGGTCTTCCGCCCGTACCAGGTGGACGAGAAGCTGTTCGGGCGAGCCCGGCCGGACGCCATCTTCCTGCATTGCCTGCCCGCTCACCGGGGCGAGGAGGTCACGGCGGCGGTGGCGGATTCGCCGCGGTCGTGGATCTTTCCGCAGGCGGAGAACCGGCTGCACGCGCAGAAAGCCCTGCTGCTGGGGCTGCTGGGGGATTAGCTGCGGGCTGGGGGTGGATGCGCCCTGAGGCCTCAACAAGGGCCCGCTGTTCCTTGACAGCGGCGGACGCTTATAGTAGAAGATATCCTTCTTTGTCAACCCGTTACACGCCGACCCGCCCTACAGGCTGGGGCGGAACGGGCGAGGCTTGTGAGTTCACCATGGGAACGCGCATACCGAAGATCGCGGAACTGTCGGAGCGCTGGTTGCTGGTGGATGCCGCGGGGAAGACCCTGGGCAGGCTGGCCACCCATGTGGCCACGCGCCTGCGCGGCAAGCATCGCCCCACCTTCACGCCGCACATGGACACCGGTGATTTCGTCATCGTGGTCAACGCGGCGCAGATCCATGTGACGGGCGACAAGAAACAACAGAAAATCTATCGTCGGCACTCGGGCTGGCCCGGCGGCCTCAAGGAGGTTCCGCTGGAGCGCATGCTGGAGCGTCATCCGGAGCGCGTGGTGGAACTGGCCGTCTCGGGGATGCTTCCCAAGAACCGGCTGGGGCGCAAGATCATCAGGAAGCTCAAGGTCTATGCCGGACCGGATCATCCGCACCAGGCGCAGCAGCCTGTGGTGGAAGACTTGCCCGGCAGGGCCTGAGGGGGAAACACGTGGCAATCCAGTACTACGGGACGGGCAAGCGCAAGTGCGCAGTAGCTCGCGTGTATCTGCGGCCGGGTAACGGCGAGGTGACCGTCAACGACGTCGCCTTCGACACCTACTTTCCCAACGAAATGCTCAAGATGATCATCAAGCAGCCGTTGGCCCTCACCGAGACCGCCGACAAGTTCGATATTTACGTGCGCGTAGCGGGCGGCGGCCTGGCCGGCCAGTCAGGCGCCATCCGGCACGGTCTCGCCAAGGCGCTCCTGGACTACAACAAGGAGCTGCGGCCGCGGCTGAAGAGTGCCGCCATGTTGACCCGGGATTCCCGCATCAAGGAACGCAAGAAATACGGGCAGCGCGGAGCCCGCAGGCGGTTCCAGTTCTCGAAACGCTAGTCGCCGCCGCGTCCCCGCGACCTGTGGGAGGCGAACCGGGCATGGATGGAGGCTTTTCTTGACCTCAGTCTCGATGAAGGAACTGATGGAAGCAGGCGTTCACTTCGGGCACCAGACCATGCGCTGGAACCCGAAGATGAAGCCCTACATCTTCGGCAAGCGCAACGGGATCTACATCATCGATCTTCAGAAGACCAAGCGCCTCTTCAATGAGGCTACCAGGGAGATCACCCGGCTGGCCGCCGAGGGCAGGACGTTCCTGTTTCTGGGCACCAAGCGCCAGGCTCAGGAATCGGTGGCCGAGGAGGCCAAGCGCTGTGGAATGTACTATGTGAATCAGCGCTGGCTGGGCGGGCTGCTGACCAACTTCCAGACCATCAAGAAGAGCATCCACCGGCTGCGGGAACTGGATCGTCAGGCTGCCGAGGGGTATGCCCACCACCTGACCAAGAAGGAGCATGCGAAACTGGACCGCGAACGCGCCAAGCTGGAGAAGACCTTCTCCGGCATCCGCGACATGAACCAGCTTCCGGATATGCTGTTCGTCATCGATCCCGCCAAGGAGAAGATCGCGGTGGACGAGGCGCGCAAGCTCCGTATTCCCATTGTGGGGGTGGTGGACACCGACTGCGATCCGGACCGCGTGGACCACGTGATCCCTGGCAATGACGACGCGATCCGGGCCATTCGCCTGTTCTCGGCGAAAGTCGCTGACTCCATCCTGGAGGGGCAGAACCTGTTGCAGAGCCAGCAGGCGGATGAAGCACCGGAGCGCTCGGCGCCCAGCACGCCGGGCGGCGGCGCCCAGACCCCTGTGGCGGAGCCCACTCCAGGCGGTTCCGTCGGTGCGGTCTCCAGCAGCGTCTAGCCACGGAAACCCCGAGACGAGTTCGCGCCGCCTTGCGGTCGCGCGCGGCCGGCTGGAGAGCGACAGACATGCAAAGCGATGTTCAGGAGGAATCCATGCAGATATCAGCCCAGCAGGTCAAGGAACTGCGCGAGCGCACCGGCCTTGGCTTGATGGCATGCAAGTCGGCGCTCCAGGAGGCTGCCGGCGATCTCGAAGAGGCCGAGAAGGTGCTGCGCAAGAAGGGCATGGCGGCCACCGCCAAGCGCGCGGGGCGCACGGCTGCCGAAGGGCTCATCGGTTCCTACATCCATGTCGGCGGCAAGATCGGCGTGATGCTGGAGGTCAACTGCGAGACCGATTTTGTCGCCCGCAACGAGGACTTTCAGGCGCTGGTCAAGGACCTCTCCATGCACATTGCCGCCACGGCGCCCCTGGTGGTGTCCCGCGATGACGTGACCCCCGAACTGCTGCAAGCGGAGCAGGAGATTCACCGGGCGGTGGCCGAGTCCTCGGGCAAACCCGAGGCTGTGGTGGAGAAAATCATCACGGGGAAGATGGAGAAGTTCTACGAGGAGAACTGCCTGCTGGAGCAGCCCTTCATCAAGGATACCAACGTCACCATCGGGGATCTCGTGACCCAGGCGGCTGCCAAGATCGGCGAGAATATCGTGGTGAGGCGTTTCGTGCGCTTCGCCCTCGGCGAGCAAAGCCAGTAACGAGTTCCGTCGGTGGAGGGAGCCGCCCGGTGACGCGAACGCCTGCAACAGCCTACCGGCGAGTCCTGCTCAAATTGAGCGGGGAAGCACTCATGGGGTCCAGGGGCTTCGGCCTGGACTGGGACGTCCTTCGCAGCATTGCGCAGCAGGTGGAGGAGATCCGCGAACTCGGCGTGGAGACCGCCCTGGTCATCGGCGGTGGGAACATCTTCCGGGGTGTCTCCGGAGTTCACCTAGGGATGGACCGGGTCACTGCCGACCACATGGGCATGCTGGCCACCATCATCAACTCCCTGGCCATGCAGGACGCGCTGGAACGCCGCGGCGTGGACACCCGGGTCCTTTCCGCCATCGAGGTCAAGGCCGTTGCCGAGCCCTATATCCGGCGGCGCGCCGTGCGCCATCTGGAGAAGGGGCGCGTGATCATCGTTGCCGCGGGCACAGGCAATCCGTATTTCACCACCGACAGCGCCGCCGTCCTGCGCGCCATGGAGATCAAGGCAGACGTCATCTTGAAGGCGACCAAGGTGGACGGCGTCTACAGCGCGGACCCGGAGAAGGATCCCAAGGCGAAGCGCCTGCGGCAGATCAGCTATATCGATGTTCTGAAGAAGGGCCTTCGGGTGATGGATTCCACGGCCATCAGCCTGGCGATGGATCACGAGATTCCCATCGTGGTGTTCGACCTGACAGTGTCCGGCAACATTCGCCGGGCGGTGAAGGGAGAGGCCGTTGGCTCGGTGATCGGGGGGAAGGGTCATGGTGGATGAGGTTCTGGCGGACGTAGAACGGCGCATGAAGAGCACCCTGGATGCACTGCACAAGGACCTGGCCAGCATCCGGGCAGGCCGGGCCTCCCGGGCAATCCTGGATGGCGTGAAGGTGGACTACTACGGCACCGAGACGCCGCTCAGCCAGGTGGCCACTCTGTCCATACCGGAACCCAGCTTGATCGTGGCCCAACCGTGGGACCCGTCGGTGATCGAGGCGCTGGAAAAAGCAGTCCGGCGCGCCGACCTGGGGCTGAATCCCTCCAATGACGGCAAGGTGGTGCGCATCCCCATCCCGCCCCTCACCGAGGAGCGCCGCAAGCAACTGGCGCGCAAGGTGGGGCAGGTGGGTGAGGAGTGCAAGACGGCCCTCCGTCAGGTGCGTCGTGATGGCAACGAACGCCTGAAGGCACTGGAGAAGAACAAGGACATCTCGCAGGACGAGGAACATCGCGCTCTGGATCAGGTGCAGAAGCTTACCGACCGCTTCTCCAAGTCCGTGGATGAGCAGACCAAGCGGAAGGAGCAAGAGATCTTGGAGGTATAACCGGGCCTGTGGTCACCGCAATCATCGTGGCTGCCGGGATGGGCCGGCGCATGGGTTCGGCGGTCCCGAAGCAGTTTCTACCCCTCGGCGGAATCCCGCTGGCGGCGCACTCTCTGCAGGCCTTCCAGGGTCATGACCAGGTAGACCGGATGGTACTCGTGCTCCCGCCGGAGGGTCCTCCCCGTTCCCTGGATACCTCGGACTACTCCAAGCTCACGGCCATCGTGGAGGGTGGAGATTGCAGGCAGGCATCGGTTGCGCTGGGCCTGGCGGCTGTGGAGGATTCCGGCTGGGTTCTGATCCACGATGCCGCCCGTCCCCTGGTGAGCGCGCAGCTGATCCGTTCGGTGCTGCAGGCGGCGAAGGAGTCCGGAGCGGCGGTGCCTGCCTGCCGGGTCGGTGACACCATCAAGCAGGTGGATGGGGAAGTCGTGGCCGGGACCCTGGCTCGCGAGAAGTTGATCCAGGTCCAGACACCGCAGGCGTTCCGCACCGCCCTGGCAAGGGAGGCTCACGAGGCCGCCCGTCGCGACGGCTTCCTCGGCACCGATGATGCCCAGTTGGTCGAGCGCCTCGGCCGGACGGTGGTCTGGGTGGAGGGAAGCCCCATGAATCTGAAGGTGACCACGGAGGATGACCTGCGACTGGCGGCGGCGCTGCTGCAAAGTCGTCGCGCCGGTGGGAGGCGACACTGATGCTTCGTGTAGGTATCGGCTGGGACCAGCACCGCATGGTGGAAGGCCGTCCGCTGGTCCTCGGGGGCGAGAGCTTCGCACATCCGCGTGGGCTGCAAGGCCACTCGGACGCCGATGTCCTGACCCATGCTGTGTGCGACGCGCTGCTGGGGGCGCTGGGCCTGGGGGACCTGGGGCGCTGGTTCCCGGACGATGACCCACAGCACCGCAACGCCGAGAGCCTGGCCCTGCTGGCCCAGGTGGCGAAGCAGATGCGGGCGCGTAAGATGGCGGTGGGCAACCTGGATACGGTGGTCATCGCCCAGGAGCCACGCCTGGGGGAGCGCCTGGATGCCATGCGCGCCAACCTGGCCCGGGTCCTCGGTTGCGGCGTCGCCTCGGTGAACGTCAAGGCCGCGTCCCCGGAGGGGATCGGGGGACTCGGGCAGGGGGAGGGCATCGCCGCCCATGCCGTGGTGCTGCTCGAAGGTGAGGAATGCAAGCCATAGTCGGCGTCCACCCTGTCCTCGAGGCGCTGGAGGCCGAGAATCGTGCTCTGAACCGCATCCTGGTGCAGCGCGGTCGGGGCGGGGTTGCTCTGGACCGGATCCGGGAAGCAGCGCGGAAGCGTGGCGTTCCCGTGCGCCTGCAGCCGCGCCAGGCCCTGGATCGCGCTTCCGGTGGGCAATCCCACCAGGGGGTGGTGGCGCTGGCCGAGCCGTTGGCCCTGGCATCAGAGGAGCGGGTGCTGGCCGCCGCCGGCGACCAGGCCCTGCTGCTGGTTCTCGACCACGTGGAGGACCCGCGTAACCTGGGCGCCGTGGTGCGAACGGCGGCCGCAGCCGGCGTACAGGGCGTGTTCTTCCCCCATCGTGGCTGCTCCGGGCTCACCCCGGCGGCGATCAAGGCCGCGGCGGGGGGTATGGAGAGGGTTCCGCTGGTCCAGGTCGGCAACGTCCCGTCCCTGCTGTCGAGGCTACGGAAACGTCATATCTGGGTGGTGGGACTGGATCCCGAGGGGGCGGACCTGTGGGGTGGGTTCGACTGGACCCTGCCGGTGGCCCTGGTGGTGGGCGGGGAGGGGAAGGGCCTGCGGCGGCTGGCGCGGCAGCGTTGCGACGCCCTGGTGGGCGTGCCCATGCCGGGCGGAGGAGGGTCCCTGAACCTGTCCGTCGCGGCGGCGCTGGCCACCTACGAGGTGCTGCGCTGCCGGCGGGGAGCGCGTGGGTAAAAATTGCTCCGATCTTGGCAAAAAACCCTTGCCAAGCATGGAGGTTGTTTGGTAGGATATCGCCTTTGTCCCGCTGGCGTAGCTCAGGCCGGTAGAGCAGCTGATTTGTAATCAGCAGGTCGGGGGTTCGAATCCCTTCGCCAGCTCCACCATAGCCGCTAGCGGGCGAGGCAAATTTCACCGACAACTAATCGGCAGGTCACTCTAGACAGGGGTCGCAAGTACCGACGAGCCACCTTCCCCGGGTTGGCGGGTTGCGTCAAACCGGCGAAGAGGGCGCTTGTGGGGAGATACCCAAGTGGTCAAAGGGAGCAGACTGTAAATCTGCCGCCGTACGGCTTCGGAGGTTCGAACCCTCCTCTCCCCACCAAAAACATCGAGTTTGCAGCAAGGCGAGTGGGCGTCGCCACAGGGAGCGGGAGTAACTCAGGGGTAGAGTCACAGCCTTCCAAGCTGTTGGTCGCGGGTTC